>JBEVLT010000246.1:0-13473 GCA_040509055.1 Chitinophagaceae bacterium | reverse complement strand
GACGCTTGATGCAGCCAACTTTTACAAAACGGAAAGAGAGTGCATCCTGGCGATGGGCAATGCCTATTCGCAGATGCAGTACAGGGGTACCAGCCTTTGGGGCCTGATGGGAACGCAGGTGCTGGCCAGCGATGAAGCCTGCTGCCCGGTGAGGACACAGGGCACTTATCTGAACAATAACGGTCTGTGGGTACGGCTGAACCAGCATACGTTCGTGGCCACCATGGACCCGGTGGCATCGTCGTGGGAGTTTTGCTTCAATACCATTTCGGCCTGTAACCAGGTGATCTACCAGATCGGCGTATCGCCGGCAGAGTTTGTCAAGAAGCCGAATATGATCGCCGAGCTGAAAGCCCTGCGGGCCTTTGCTTACTATACGGCGATGGACCTGTATGGTAATATACCTGTGACCCTTGACTTTACCGATGTATCGCTGCCCGTGCAGCGTACCCGGGCCGAAGTATTCGCTATTGTAGAAAAAGAGCTGCTGGACAACCTGGCCCTGCTCGAAGAAAAGCCTTCGGCTGACTATTATGGCCGGTGCACACAGCCGATGGCCTATGCTGTCCTGGCCAAGATGTACCTGAACGCGCAAAAATGGACCGGTACAGCCCGCTGGGCGGATGCCATAGCCATGTGCAATAAGATCATCCAGCTGAACAGCTACTCGCTCGAGCCTGACTATTTCAAGAACTTCCTGATAGAAAATACAAGCTCCAAGGAAAATATCTGGGTGCTGCCTTATGACCGCAAAGTAGGCTGGGGATTGCAGATGCACCAGTATACCCTCCATCCTTCACAGGCAGGCGTATACAATATCTCAGCCCCGGTCTGGAACGGCATGGTCGTATCGCCTGATTTCTATAGCCTGTACGCCAGTGCCGACAAACGGATCAACTCCTGGATGACCGGGCAGCAATATGATGCCAGCGGGCAGCCACTCAAAACTTCCGCAGGGGCTCCGCTCGTATTTACCCCGACTGTCAGTTCGTTTACCGCTGCAGGAGAGCTGGAAGGGGCACGCTGTAAAAAATGGCAGTTCCCGACTGCCCTGCAGGCCAACCAGACCATGGATAACGACTGGGTCTTTATCCGCTATTCGGATATCCTGCTGATGAAGGCAGAGGCCATCATGCGCAACAATGGCGGCACGCCCACGCAGGAAGCGGTGGATGCGGTGAACCTGATAAGGGCAAGGGCATTTGGCGACCAGGCCCATAATTATACGACAGGTACACTGACACTGGATGAGCTGCTGAATGAAAGAGGCCGGGAGCTGGCCTGGGAAGGTCACCGGCGCCAGGACCTGGTACGGTTTGGCAAATGGGGAAATGCCTGGTTTGGCAAGCCTGTAACACCGGCAACAAAGGAATTATACCCTATTCCGAGCACGGCCCTGCTCGCCAATTCCAACCTGCATCAGAATACAGGCTATTAAACCGGTAAGCTATGCAACTAAAATGCAGGATGATATTATGGGTACACGCCGCACTCGTATTGCTGTATGCCGGCGGTTGCCGTGCCCAGCATGGTGCAAAGGAAGCGCGGCCTGTTACTTATTTTATCGATCAGCAGCAGGGCAGCGATGCCAACAGCGGAACTTCACAGACCGCTGCCTGGCGCTCCCTGCAAAATATAAAGCAGGGCCTGCTGCACCCCGGCGATAGCCTGCGTTTTAAAAGAGGTTCTGCTTTTACCGGCCCTCTGTATATCTATGATTCAGGTACCGGCGACAACCCGGTCGTGCTGGCTGACTATGGCGATCCGGCATTGCCGGCCCCGTCCTTTACCAATCCCGTTTTTACGCAAGGCAACTATGGCAATTGCATCCGCATCAAAGGCAGCTACGTGATCGTGGAGAACCTGTATTTTCATCATACGTCTGCTTATGTGCGGGGTACTTATACACCGGCCAGCGGCTGGGACACCACGGTATGGGAAATGGGAGCCCTTTATATCGATAAAGAAGCGCAGCATTGCATCGTACGCAACAATGAGATCGAGGACTGCGTGGTGGGGATCAAGAGCTATGGGCCATATGCCCGGATCCGCAACAACTATATCCATGACTGCAACCGGGTATTGAAAGAATGGGGATGGGGCCCCCTGGGCATCTGGCTGGGTGCCGATAACCAGGAAGCCAGTTACAACAGGGTTTTTAATTATACGGCAACAGACCCGCGCATCAACTGGGGGCCGGATGGGGTAGGAGGTGGTGTGGATGGCGGGGCTTTTGAAATAGACGACGCCCGCTATCCCAAGCATAATATATCCATCCATCACAACTATACCCGCGACTGCCAGGGTTTCCTGGAAGTGACCTGGACCGATATCGGGCAAAATCCCTCGTACCGGGGTTTCAGCATCCATCACAATGTCAGCGACGATTACCAGCAGTTCATCGCCCTGTGGCGCGGAGCCGAATGTGTGATCGAGAACAACACGATCATCCGCCGTAAAAAGAATGTGAACGACTGGGGCGTTTTCAACATCACGCAGGATAACTCCGCCAATAAAATACGGAACAACATTATCGTGACGGAGATGGATATTCCCGTTTTCAACACCGGCCTGCGCGCGCCCCGGGAGCCGCGCAGCGTTATTGCAAACAACCTGTATTATGCCGCTTCCGGCAGCCTGGTGATGGCAAATGAAGGACCCGGTACGGCACCTGTATATGGCAACCCGTTATTTGTAAACTACAATAGCGCCACCCGGGCAGCCGATTTTGCTATCCGGCCAGGAAGCCCGGCTGCAAACAAAGGCCTGAATGCAGGCTATCCTGCAGATTTTACCGGCATTGCTATTCCGAAAGGAAGCGGACCTGATATCGGCGCCTTTGAGCTGGATGAATAATTTTTTAATAAGCAAGCAGATGAAAAAAAATAGCGCGTCCCTCTTGCTGTTACTGGCTGTTTATATGATGCCGGCAGTTGCGCAACAAGCCAGCCGGCCCAATATCGTTATTATCATGGCCGACGATCTCGGGTATGGTGATTTCAGCTGCTATGGCGCCACAAAGGTGACCAGTCCTGCCGTAGATGCGCTGGCGGCAAACGGTCTTCGCTTTACCGATGCACATACTTCCTCTTCGCTGTGTTCGCCCTCCCGGTACAGCATGATGACCGGGCGGTATTCCTGGCGTACGCCGCTCCGCGCCGGCGTGTTGACATGGTTTGCCCGGCCGCTGATCGAGCCCGGACGTACCACCATCGCATCGCTGCTGAAACGGAACGGGTATTATACGGCCTGCATCGGCAAATGGCATCTTGGCTTTGAATGGGCGCTCAAAAGCAATGCACCGGCCGACCCGGTAAAAAACGTTTTCGATTCCTGGGAAGTGAATACGCAGGACTATATCGATTTTTCCAAACCGGTAAAGCAGGGGCCTGTGGAGCGGGGGTTCGATTACTACTATGGCATCTCTGCATCCAACAACATGATCCCTTTTGTATACATCGAAAATGACCAGGTAGTGGAGCCGCCCACGATAAAAAAGGAATATGTATTTGATACCGACCAGGAAAGTACCCGTGCTTCCAACTGGAATCTGGAAACCATCGATGTAGAGCTGACCAAAAAAGCGGTCGGGGTGATCGACAAGCATTTCACCAAAAAAGATCAGCAACCGCTGTTCCTGTATTTTCCTACCAGCGCTATTCATCGCCCCTGCCTGCCTACGTTTACCAAAGGCAGGAGCGGCGCAGGGCTGCGCGGCGATATGATCATGGAGTTCGACTGGGTGGTGGAGCAGGTAGTGGATGCGCTGAAAAGAAATCATGCTTTCGATAATACCCTGCTTATTATCACTTCCGACAACGGCGGCGTGCCCGGCGACCCGGTGCTGCCGCTGGAACGGTACCGTAACGATATGGGCGATCGGTATTACCCGGGCTATGCAGGCGACTATACGCCGCAGTACGTGAACCCCGGAGGAAATGCGATCGGTAAAAAAGGCTGGCTAACCTATGATCACGCCGCTGCCGGCCCTTACCTGGGTTTCAAGTCCGATGCATGGGAAGGCGGCCACCGCGTGCCCCTGATCATGCATTGGCCCGGTAAGATTGGCGCGGGCCGTACCAGCAACAGCACACTTTGCAATGCAGACCTGATGGCCACACTTGCAGCACTGGTAGGCGACCGCCTGGGCAGCACCGAAGGTGAGGACAGCTACAGCTATCTTGGGCATGTGCTCGGCACTTCTGCTGCACCCGTGCGCCATTCCATGACACTCGTGGCAGGGGGCAGTGGCGCCTTCGTGGTACGTAAGGGCGACTGGAAATACATCGAAGCCGGTAAGCCGGCATGGGGGCAGACATTTTATACCGATGGGCCAAAGACAACCGATTTTCAACTCTATAATTTAAAAGACGATCCCAAAGAACAGCATAACCTGTATGCGGCTATGCCGGGGAAAGTGGCTGAGTTCAAAGCGCTGATCAGCGAGGTGGAAAAAGGAGCCCATAGCGAAAGCAAATAACCTCGGGACGTATAAAAACGAGAACATGCGGATAGTGAAACGAATATTTTTTTACAGCTTTTTTTTGAGCAGCGCAGGCATGGGCTATGGCCAGGTTGTGCCGAAACCGGCTGCACAGAAAATGAATGTCGTCTTCTTCCTGGTAGATGACCTGGGCTGGAGCGATGTGGCCTGCAACAACCCGAATACGTTTTATGAGACCCCGAATATCGACCGGTTTGCCAGCGAAGGGGTCCGCTTTACCAATGGGTATGCTTCCTGCCATGTCTGTTCGCCATCGCGCGCCGCTATCCTGACAGGCAAATACCCGGCGCGGATGCAGCTGACCGACTGGCTGCCCGGCCGTAAGGATTTCCCTTTCCAGCAACTGAAGAATGCACCCGTAGTCCAGCACCTGCCTTTTGAAGAAAGGACACTGGCGGAAACTTTTAAAGAGAATGGTTACCGTACGGCCATCTTCGGCAAGTGGCACCTGGGCGAGGATAGCTCCTCACCCTTGCAGCACGGCTTTGATTACCGGGTGACGGAATGGAACAAGGGATGGCCGCTGACTTATTATGCACCCTTTAAGCTGAAAGGCCTGGAAGGCCCGCCGGGTGAATACCTGACCGACCGGCTTACCAATGAAGCGATCCGGTATATCGAACAGAATAAGGATGCCCCGTTCTTCCTGTACCTTTCTCATTTCGCCGTGCATGACCCCATTGAAGGAAGGCCTGACCTGGTAAAGAAATACCAGGACAAGCTGGCAAAAATGATGCGTCCCGATACGCCGCGTTATATCCTGGAAAGCAACCCGGACACCACGCACCCGTTCTCTGCAGCTGAGCTTTCCGCCCTGCTGAATGATACCGCGTACAAAGGTTATGGGTTATTGCCCAACCGCAGCGTCAAGATCAGGCAATGGCAGGACAATGTCCAGTTTGCCGCCATGGTAGAAAGTATGGACGAAAGCCTGGGCCGCATTCTTGCCAAATTGAAACAGCTGGGGCTGGATGATCATACCATTGTGGTTTTTGTATCGGACAATGGCGGTATGGCGGCGGCCAACTACGCCCGTCCTGATAAAAAGATCCCTGCCGACCGGCTCGATAAGGAATTTGCTACCTCCAACCTGCCGCTGCGCGGCGCCAAGGGATGGTTTTATGAAGGCGGTATCCGCGTGCCGATGATCGTGAAATGGCCGCAGCATGGAAAGGCCGGGACCGTTTGCGATGTGCCGGTGATCAATACCGATTTTTATCCTACGCTGCTCAGCATGGCAGCGTTGCCACCGCTCCCGCAGCAGCACGTAGATGGAGTGAATATTGCTCCGCTGGTGGAAGGGAAACAAAAGCTCAAACGAAAAGCGCTGTACTGGCATTTCCCGCATTACAGCAATCACGGCCTGCAAAGCCCCGGCGGCGCCATCCGTTGGGGGAAGTATAAGCTGCTCGAATATTTCGAACATGGTACGGTGCAGCTGTTCGACCTGGAAGCGGATCCCGGTGAGCGGCATGACCTGGCTGCCGCCTTGCCACGAAAAGTAAAGAAGCTAAGGAAAATGCTGCATGCCTGGCAAAAGAAAACAGGTGCGGTGATGATGGAGGCCAACCCCGCTTATTCCATTGACTAAATAGAATGATCAATAAAATAATTTCTGACCCTCAATTCAAACAGTATGAAAAAAATGAAACCGGTATTGCTTGCCTGCCTGGCCATTGCTACGTATTCCTGCGGCAGTGCCGCGCCGGCCGTTACCGACAGCCTGCCCCGCCAGGTTACGTTGTCTGTTGATAAATTAAAAGACAAGATCAAAGGCGGCTGGGCCGGCCAGACCATCGGTGTTACCTACGGTGGACCTACCGAGTTCAAATACAACGGTACATTCATTCAGGATTACCAGCCCATCGTCTGGTACGATGGATACCTGAAAAAGACCATGGAAGAGATACCGGGCCTGTACGATGATGTGTACATGGACCTCACCTTTGTGGATGTGCTGGAGCGGCTGGGCTTCGATGCGCCGGTGGATTCTTTTGCCTATGCCTTTGCCAATGCCGAGTATAAACTCTGGCATGCCAACCAGGCGGCCCGTTACAATATCCTGAATGGAATGAAGGCCCCGGCCTCCGGCCACTGGCTGTATAATCCGCATGCCGATGATATCGACTACCAGATCGAAGCCGATTTCGCGGGACTGATGAGCCCCGGCATGCCTAATGCCGCTTCGCAGATCAGCGACAAGATCGGGCATATCATGAACTATGGCGATGGATGGTACGGTGGCATCTATGTCGGCGCCCTGTATGCGCTGGCTTTTGTTTCCGATGATATTCATTTCATCGTCAGCGAAGCGCTGAAGACGGTGCCGGCGCAAAGCCAGTTTTACCAGTGCATGGCCGATGTGATCAAATGGCACCAACAATACCCGAATGATTGGAAACAGACCTGGTTCGAACTGCAAAAGAAATGGGCTGATGATATCGGTTGTCCCGATGGCACGTTCAACGCCTTTAATATCGATGCCAAGATTAATGCGGCATATATCCTGCTGGGATTGCTGTACGGCAACGGTGATTATGGCAAAACGCTGGAAATATCCGCCCGTGCGGGCCAGGACTCAGACTGCAATCCTTCTTCTGCCGGGGGTATACTGGGCACGATGATCGGGTATGATAAAATTCCGGCCTACTGGAAAATGGGATTGAAAGAAGTGGAAGACATGGATTTCAAATACACGACCATGTCGCTGAACAAAGTGTACGAGATCGGCTACCGCCATGCCCTGGAAACCATTAAACGGAACAATGGTAAAGTAAGCGGCAACAATGTAACGATCCAGGTACAGCGGCTCCAGACCGTGCGCATGGAAAAGGCGTTTGAGAACATGGTGCCGGTGGCCAAGGTGGATTATACTCCTTCCATTACCGGCACACACGAATTCAGCTTTGAAGGTACCGGGTTCATCCTACGCGGCAGGGCCCTGAAAAAGGAACGGAACCTGCCCGAACGGGTGCTGACCGCTGCCGTGTATGTGGATGGAAAAGAGGAAGGCGTATTCCGGTTCCCGACGGATTTCACTACCCGCCGGCTGGAGATCTGCTGGAAATACCAATTACCCAAAGGTAAACATACAGTGAAGCTGGTAGCCAAAGACATCCCGGATGGTTATGAGCTGAAGCCCATGGAATACCTGGTGTACTCGGATCAGCCGCTTCCCAAAACTGCACACTAATCTATGAGATCGATCCTGCTAATGCTTTTGTGCGGGCTGGCCGCACTATCCGTTGCAGGCCAGTCAGCCCGGCGGCCTAATGTGATCATTGTATTGTCTGACGACCAGGGCTATGGCGATTTTTCCTGCCATGGCAACCCGGTGCTGCAGACCCCGGCCCTGGACCGGATGTACAATGAAAGCGTGCGGCTGACCAACTTTCACGTTACGCCGCTGTGCACGCCTACCAGGGGCGAGCTGATGAGCGGCCTGGCCGCTATGAACAACAAGGCCAGCAATGTGCTCACCGGGCGCGGTATTGTCAGGAGGGATGTAACGATCATGCCGGAAGTGTTTAGTCAAAATGGCTATCATACCGGCATCTTTGGCAAATGGCACCTGGGCGATACTTATCCCGACCGGCCCATAGACCGTGGTTTTCAGAAAAGCATCTGGACAAAAGGCTGGGGGCTCCTGTCGGAGATCGAGTACGACAACGATTACTACAAAACGAGGTACATGGATAGCCTCGATATAAAATACTCGGAGCAATACTGCACCGACCTGTGGTTTGACCAGGCGATGAAATGGATGGATAATATACGGACAAGCGGCAAGCCCTTTTTTACCTATATCCCGCTCAATGCGCCGCATGGGCCCTTCTATGCACCGGAGGATGACGCGAAGCGCTACCGGGACAAAGCAGGCGATGATGCGACTGCTTCTTTCCTGGGCATGATCAGCAATATCGACCGCAACATGGCCCGGCTGGATCAATGGCTTACCGAAAAAGGACTGAAAGAAAACACCATCGTCATCTTTATGAACGACAACGGTGGTACCGGCGGCGTAAAGGTGTACAACGCCGGGATGCGCGGTGAAAAGACCAGCACCTATGACGGCGGTCACCGGGCCGCCTGCTTCATTCAATGGCCATCGGGGTCCATCGGGCTGCCGCGTAGCATCGGTTATGCCGCATCGGTACGCGACCTGCTGCCTACGTTCATCGACCTGTTCGGGTTTAAAATAAAGCAAAAGACGTTTGACGGCATCAGCCTGCGGCCGGTATTGCAGGAGGCAAAGAAATTAAAGGACCGGATGTTCGTGGTGCAATATACCGGCAAGGAAAAGCCTGAAAAATATTACAGTTGCGTGGTATGGAACAGCTGGCGGCTGGTCGGCGATTCGGAATTGTATGATATCGCCACCGATTCGGCACAAGCTCATAATATTGCCACGGCTCACCCGGATGTGCTGAAAAAAATGAAAGGCTTTTATGAAACCTGGTGGGCAGGCCTGCAACCGGAGATCTATAAGCTGGTACCGATCATCATCGGGGCAAAGCAGGAAAACCCGGTCATCATCAATTCCAACAGCTGGGTGGGTGCCGGCGGCATCAATACGCAATGGGGTGTAGCGCAGGCTGCGGGTGCGCCCCGTGGCGGCAGCTGGCAGCTTTTTGCAAATGAAGGTGGCGCCTACCAGGTGGAGCTAAGCCGCTGGCCCTTTCACCTGGAAAGGGAGATGACACGGGCCGGGCCGGCTGTAGCTATCGGGGGCACAAAGATCAGGGAAGGCAAGGCGTTGCCGGTCGCAGCAGGCAGCCTGGTGCTGGATAGCGGTGAACAGCTTATCCTGGCCGGCACGCCGGGCGCCACGAAGCTGAGTACCACCGTTACCCTGCAAAAAGGAGCGCATCAGCTGCAGGCCTGGTTTCGCGACAAAGATGGCAAGGACCTGTGCGGCGCGTATTATGTACGGATCACGAAGCTGTAATACTGTAGCAGGAACAATAAAAAGAACCACATGGAACAAGCGACTAAATTGAGTGGCAGCATGCTGCTAAAGGGGATACTGTTTCTGCTGTTTTGCGGTATTGCCGTTGCCGGTCGTTCACAAGGCAGCGTCACCCTTTCCAAAGAAGCGCTGCTGGACAAGATCAAAGGCGGCTGGGCCGGGCAAACGATCGGCGTCACCTTTGGAGGACCTACCGAGTTCCAGTACGAGGGCTCGTTTATCGACGCACAGCAGCCGATCAAATGGTACGATGGTTATCTTAAAGAGAACATGCTCAACAATGCCGGCCTGTACGACGACCTGTACATGGACCTTTCATTTGTGCAGGTATTTGACCGGCTGGGGCTGGATGCACCGGTAGATTCCTTTGCACAGGCCTTTGCGCATACAGGGTTTAACCTCTGGCACCAGAACCAGGCAGCCCGGTGGAACATCCTGCATGGCCGGCCATCGGGCCATTGGCTGCATAACCCGCATGCCAATGATATCGGCTACCTGATCGAGGCGGATTATGCGGGATTGATGAGCCCCGGCATGCCCAACACATCAGCAGACATTAACGATCGTATCGGTCATATCATCACTTATGGCGAAGGCTGGTATGGAGGCGTATATGTCGGCGCCCTGTACAGCCTGGCTTTTGTTTCGTCCGACGTGCAGGCTATCGTGTACGGGGCGCTGAAGCTGATCCCGGAACAAAGCCCGCTGCACCGGTGCATCGCCGATGTGATCCGCTGGCACAAGCAATATCCCGCTGACTGGAAGCAGGCCTGGTTTGAGATACAAAAGAAATGGGCCGGCCGCGACATGTGCCCGGAAGGCGTATTCCGGGCCTTCAATATCGATGCAAAGGTGAACCTGGCCTATGTAGTGCTGAGCCTGCTGTACGGCAATGGCGATTACAGCCGCACCCTCGATATCGCTACGCGGGCCGGGCAGGACTCGGACTGCAACCCTTCCACGGCAGGCGGCGTGCTGGGCACCATGATGGGGTATAAAAACATACCGGCATACTGGAAGCTGGGCCTGTCGGAGATCGAAGACATGGATTTCAAATACACCACCGTATCGCTGAATAAAGCGTATGACATGAGCTACCGCCATGCGCTGGAGCTGATCCGCCGCAATGGCGGCCAGGTGCGTGACCGGGATGTAGTAATCCGGACACAGGCGCCGCAGGTGGTGCGCTGGGAACAGGGCTTTGAAGGGTTGTATCCTTCGGATAAGATCCGGCTGCGCGTGGATTCCAACGAGATCAGGTTTGACTTTACCGGGAGCGGGTTCGTCATCCGCGGACGTGCGGCAAAGCGGCCTAACCTGCCGGACGATGTGATACTGGCCGACCTGTATGTGGACGGGCAAAAGATCGAATCAGCCGATCTCTCTACCGCCTTCTTCGACCGGCGACACGAGCTGTTCTGGCGGTACCAGCTGGCTGATACCAAACATGCGGTACGGGTAGTGATCACCAACCCGAAGGCAGGGTATGAGCTGCAGGGGCTGGAATGCGTGGTGTATGCGGGCAAGCCGCCGGAAGTAGGATACCCGGAGTAGGCGGTGTCACCGGGTTAGCATCCTGCGGTTTTCTATCAGTCTGAAGATTGACGGCGGATCAGCTGGCGGATGGCGGCCAGGTGGCTGAACAGGACAACCGGAACGATGAAGGTGGGCAGCCAGCTGAACGGGAAATGCAGGATGGCGATATTCGGCCGGTCAAAGGCAAGCCGTTGTAAAGGCGACGGTGCCGAAAGGAATGCATGGATCACGATGTTCAGCAGCAATGCCAGGCTGATAAAATTCCAGGCCAGGATCAGCCGCCTGTGTAAGCTTGCTTTTTTCACACCATAATAAGCAATAAATGGGGCTGTCAACCCGGCCAGGATATCGAAGTTCCGGCCTTCAAAGGTCATCAGTTGCGGCACTGCCTGGTGTATGAACAGCAGCAACAGAACGATCTCAACAGGTATCCGTATCGCATGCAGCCAGGTCAGCCGGAGCAGCGGCAGCCGGTCGATAAACCGGCGACCGGACTTTGTTGCAAACAGCAGGATCAATACCAATACAGGAGGCGCTATGCCAAACAGCACGATCTTTGGAGGCAAGGACCTGGTGTCAGCGCTGTACACATGGTTTACGGCCAGTGCTGCCTGGATTGCCAGCCAGGCAATCATAGCCAGAAAAACAGAGCCGGCCTTTTTACCGGGCAGCGCCTGTGAATGAATGACCGCCCGGTCGAATAATAAAAGGGTGGCAGCCGCTGTAAGGAAAAACAATAAGGGAATATAAAAAGGCAATGCCGGCATAAATTGTTTTTAATGCATGCAGCCGATATACAGATCAGCTTTTATCACAAAGGCACCGGGTATGTTTTTTTGTAATACAGACCGGGCGCTGTCCGCGTTTTTTGAGGTTTTATAAATACCGGTCACCAGCGCGATGGTCTTTTCACCTGCGCCATCTTTATATACACTCAGGTATTCCAGGCTCAGGTTTTCCGAAGGGAAGCGCCGCGGAAAATAATCGCCGGCATAGATCTCGTCCTCGTCATCTTCCGGCAATGCGATCAGGTTTTTGACCGCATTATAAGAACGGCCCATCGTGTCGATAGGAATCATGAATTGCCGGTTCAGGTCTGTCATTTCCTGGCGCAGGGCAGGATAATCCTGGCCGGTATCGGCGATCACCACGAAATAGGTGGCCATCTGGTCATCGCCCGGAAGCGAATCGTTGAGCGGGGCGGAAATAGTTGTAGCCAGCACCTTCACGGTATCCGTTTTGGCTGATGCTGTGACAGAAGCGACCTTAGAACTTTCTCCTGTGCCGCAGGCGGCAAAAAAAAGAACCGATAGTATGGTGACGCAGTGTTTCATGAGTTTTATTCTGGTATCAGGTGGTCTTATAAAGATACCAGCCGTTCCCGATCTCTTTTATCACAATAAAGTTATCAGCGTCCATTTCGGGCAGGTCTTTTTTGTCCTTTACAAAAAGGTATCCAACGGAATTGTCCAACATGCCCCCGATCAGGAAGTCGGCACAATTATCACATCTGCCAGCCTTAACAGACGTGATGAATAGCTTTCGATAGTCCGTTTTCAGGTCTTCGGCGGGGTCTGCACCTCCTTTGTTCTCCGGTTTTTCATTTTCAAGCCGTTGGAGCGCAAGGTCCCTGATGCGTTCAAATGCGGCCTGGTTGGCCCTGAAGTGTTGGATAATATTCTCATCCAGGTCAAGGATCAGCCTCGCATTGCCTAACAGGTAATCATATTCTTCCCTCGAAGCAAACATGCTGAAATCGTCTTTCTTATTGTCTTTGGATTTGGTGATGACCTGGTCAATTTCCTGTGGCGTCATGCGTTCAAGGCCGAGCTTCATCTGTTCGATTATGCCGGTCATGGCCAATGACCTGAAGGCGCTCATCTTCCAGGTCGTATCTTTTTTAAAATACAGGTAAGTATCAATTCCCCGTCCTGATGAGTCGGTGATAGTCATACCTATTACTGCTTTTTGAGCTGTTTGCTCAAGCAACGTGAATTTGGTGAAAGTGCCATCGTTCAGATCCTGGCCGTTAGGGTGCCCTGCATATTCCCCGGTAGCGAAATGTTCAGGGTTGATCAGGCTGTCCCTCGCGAATATCTTTTTTGCCAGGTCCATGGGTTCATAAGCCTGGCCATAACCAGCCGTCACAGACAGCACGAGTATGGACAGTGTCGTTATTATTCTTCGTATCATAGAGTGGTGTCTGGCGCAAATGTATGAATAGTAAAATAGTGAATCTGCGAAATACTGTTAGCGACAAAGGGTGTTCTTTATTTCGCTGCCGCAGCAATGATCTTTTCCAGCACTTTCCTATCCACGTCTGCCAGCTTGTTGATGTACAGGCAACCGCCGCCGGTCTTGTGTTTGCCCAGTTTCAGGAGATTATCGGCATGCCGCTGCAGGTCGATCAGGTACACGGTGATGTTTGCTTTGCGCGGGGAGAAGCCAATTTTGAACCAGTCCA
>JBEVLT010000245.1:0-5950 GCA_040509055.1 Chitinophagaceae bacterium | reverse complement strand
GGATCAGGTTCAGCTGGTTGGCATTCACATACAGGTTAATGTTTTTGATAATGGGGTTTGCCTTCCGGCTGACGAGGCTATATTCCAGCCGGAGATCGTTCAGGCGTATATTATCACCTCTGCGTACATTGATATCGGCATAGTAATAAAACCACTGGGCATTCCTGTTGATCGGGTAGGTGAAGGCCGGCACATCCGTGAATTGCTCATCGCCCGGCTTCTGCCAGCGTTTGGCATAATCGGGATGGCTATGCCCGGATACTACATCATCGTATTGCAGCATGGAGCGGCGGAAGTAAAAAGCAAACCGGTAGGAAATATTTACCGTCAGCCTGAACTTCTTCCAGCTGAAACTATTCATCATGTTCCCAAAATACAGGGGGATGGTAGAGCCATGAAAGACCTGGTTGCTCAGCGAATCGCCCAGGATGGCCGCGTAGTCAGTGGACAGTTGCTTGTTGTAATATCCCTGCGGATTTCCATTGGCATCAAGCCCACCCCAGCGATAGCTTGCAATGCTGTACAGCAGCATGCCGTCCGACGCATTGATCAGGTTGGCAGCAATGTCATCCACGAAATATTTCTTATCAAAAACTTTCGTTGCAATGGTCTTGGCATAGCTCAGGTTGAAGGTCGTATTCCACTCAAATGCGCCTGCCAGGTTTTGTGATTGCAGCACGATCTCGTACCCATCCGTTCGGATATTGGCTACATTTTTTATAACATTGCCCGCTCCATAATAGTAAGGTACCTGAACGGTGCTGATCAGGTCCGAGGATTTCTTCCGGTACACATCAACCGAGCCGCGGAGGCGGTTGTTCAATACAGCAAAATCGATCGCTGCGTTCAGGGTTCCTACCTTCTCCCACCGAAGATCCGGGTTGGCCGGACTGGTCGGGTTGCCTGCCGGCAGGTTGGTTTGCGGTATCGGGAAGGAATAGTAGTACATGAGCGGCAAGGCTGTCGCATTGCCGGGGTTGCCACTGTAACCATAAGAGAGTTTAGCCCTTAACGATTGCACCCAGGAGGCACGGAAGAATTTTTCCCTGGCAATATCCCAGCCCCCGGCCACGGACCACAGTGGCCGCCATTTTTTATTGGTCGTGGCACCATAGAGGTTGGCGCCGTCTTTCCTCGCGCTGGCATAAAGCGTATACTTGCTTTTGTAGGTGTATGAGGCATTTGCGGCAAGCGAAATAGACCGGCTGGTGGCTGTCGGCTTTACCCCCCCTGCGGGAATACGTTCAGAATAGTTGACCTGGAAAATAGGGAACATGGTCTGGTGATCCATGAACGGCTGGGTGATGCCGTTGGCCCGGTCATATCCATATAAGATTAAATTCCGCTGCTCATAAACAGCTTCGGATGCATCCGCGGCAACAAACGCACTCACCTGGTGATTGCCTGCGAAGGTTTTATTGAAGTTTAACTGACCGCGCAGGAAATTGCTCCGGCTTTCGCTGTTGCTTCCATACATGATCCCTGCCACAGGCACGGGATTGCGCAAGGTGGGAATCGTTTGACTTAAATTGGTGAACTTGTTGATCGTTCTACGGGTTTCATAAGTCTCCAGGCTTTGATAATCATCCAGCTTTCCGGTCTGGATATCGAGGCGATAATTCACACCGGCGCTTAACCAGGGCGCAATCTTATAGTTGATGCCTGCCGCCAGCTGGATCAGGCGGTTGACCGCTCTTCTGTTCGTCAACTTCATCTCATCGAGCGGGCGGTATTTCCAGTCCAGCAATTCGCCCCCGCCCGCTGTATCCACGTACGCCACACTAAAATCGTTGGGTACGGCAAGCGCATTCCCTTCGTTATCGGCCAGCTGCAGGTAAGGATATTTCGTTCCGTCAAAGGTAAATTCCGAGCTTCGGTCATCTTCCTGGCTAAAGATAATATTGGTCGTGATCTCGAGGTTTTTTGTGGGTCGCATGCCGCCTGCGAAATTGATGTTCACACTGTTGGCCGGCTTGCTATGCTGCACCTGGTCCAAACGTCGATTGTAGCCTGCTGAAAAGCTATAGTTGAAGTTGTTGGTACCCCCAGCCATTTGCACGTGGTGCTGCTGCAGCACGGCAGGACGGTATACGTACCGGTCCAGCTCGGCCCGCAGGTCCTGTGAGCGGTACCCATCGATCTGTGCGGCAGAATCGGCGGCAGAGATGCGTCCTGCCCGGCGATCGGCCAGCAATTGCACCACCGGTGAATACTCGTTGTGGTTGGGATCGTTGAGACGGTCATTGTAAAACCCGTTATTGAACAAAAAAGTTTCCACCTCGATAAACTCGGACGAGGTCATCTGCGGCTGGTAATACAAACGTGGTTTGCCGGTAATGGTAATATTGCTGCTGACGGAAATGGACAGCTGCTTGTTGTATTTTCCTTTTTTGGTTACGATCACGATCACGCCGTTCCCGGCCAGGGCTCCCCAGATGGAGGTAGCTGCCGCATCCTTCAGGATCGTGATGCTTTCAATATCGTTTTGGTTCAGCAGGTTGAGATCACCGTTGAATGGGAAATTATCTACCACTACCAGTGGCGCCATGCTGGAGCGCAGGGTACTGTACCCCCTGATCTGGATATATTGCGGGGAAGTAGAATTATACTTTTTGTTGAACACCACACCCGGCATCAGTCCATCGATCCTGCTAAGCAGGCTGGCGCCTGTGCGCATCTTGTAAGCCGTGCTGTCGAGCGTGGCAAAAGATCCGATATATCGTTCTTTGCTCACCCGCTGGTAGCCGGTACTCACCGTCACCTGCACGTCGCCCAGCGATGATACTTTGATCTTCATGCGGATATTGAAATAGGTCCTTCCGTTCACCGGCACTTCCTGTTCTTCCGTGTTCACACTGGAAAAAACAAGCACCGATTTCGGATCGACATTGTTCAGCTCGAATTCGCCATACGCATCGGTGGCCGTGATATTCCGGGTGCCTTTTACGGTAATGGTGATCCCCTCCAGCGGTTCATTGTTCTCGCCGGTGACGCGACCACGTACATTCACCGGAGGCGGACCTGTAGTGACGACGTCAGGATCAACGTTCTTCTCTTTGTCTTCTACCACAACGGTATTGCCGACGATGGAATAGCTCAGCGGCTGATCGCGGAAGCAGGCTTCCAGCGCCTGCTGCATCGATACGCCCTTCAATTGAAGCGTGACCTTCTTTGCCTTGACCAGGATAGCCTGGTTAAAGAAAAAAGCGTAGCCGGTTTGTTTTTTCAGCTCGCGGAACACCTGTTCCATTGGTGCGTCCTGTACCGATAGGGTTACCCGCTGCGAATAACCCCTGGCGCTGGCGGTCAGACAGGCAGCAAAAAGAAGAACAGCAACGATTTTCATGATGCGGAGCAGTTTGGCAGTTAGTCGCCGGAGCCGGTCGTTCCTGCATACGGATGCCCATGCAGGCAATAACGACCTGGCCACAGCATTGGTGGTTAAATCCATAACTTTACGTCGTTTGGGTTTTGAAAATGAATGATGCTTGACAGCTTTATTTTTTTCAGGTGAGCCCAAACACCCCGCTTCGGTCACTACCCGGAGCGGTTTGTTTACAGGGTCAGCCTGCAGGAACTTTCAGGGGCGATTTAACAGTAAGGTTATCATGGAGGCAAGCAACGGCTGTGGTTATCCAGGCTTCGATCGTATCAGCAACCTAATCAGGGCAACACAATTATTTTTCTACCCTCCATCCGGCAGCGCACTTTACTTTTCTCCAGTATCCGCAACACATCTGCCAGGCTGCCGGCGCGGGAGATGTCGCCGCCAAAGCTCATCACGGGCACTTTTCCTTCAAAAACAACGTCCACATCATACCATCTCCCGATCTGTCGCATCATCGCCGGGAGATCGGCATTAGTAAAGCCGAAGAACCCGTTTTTCCAGGCCATCACCTGGTCTGTATCTACGTTATTGATCAACGTTACGGATGAGCCGGCGGCATTTACACGGGCCTGCTGACCCGGCGCCAGCACCACGGGTTGCGCAGCGGCGGCTGCTGATTGCACCTTCACCGCCCCTTCCAGCAAGGTCACCTTCAGCGTTTCCTCCTCATCATAGGCATTCACATTGAAATGGGTGCCCAGTACTTCCACCGTCAGCCCGCCCTTGCTTACTTTGAACGGCTTTGTTTTGTCATGCGCCACTTCAAAATAGGCTTCACCGGTGATGATCAACCTGCGTTCGTTGCCCGCAAAAGCAATGGGATAGGTAACCGATGATCCTGCATTCAACCACACATGACTGCCATCTGCCAGCGCCATATCGATCACCCGGCTGCCCCTGGGATTGCTGAGCGTATTGTATTGCATCCTTGTCAGCAGTTCGTCAGTCGTGGTCTCATAAGCGATCTGGCCATTGGCCAGCTTGACGAGCTTCACATTGTCCTGTACCGCCAGCTGGCCATTATCCGCGCTATCGAGGTACACCGTTGTTCCATCTGCCAGGGTGATCGTCGCCCGGTTGGTTTGCGGCGCCTTGATCCCGCTGGCAGGCTCTTTGGTTTGTACCACTTCTCCCTGCTTCCGGGGCGCAGCGAAGAAAAGAAAATATGCGCCCAGGCTCACGACCAGCAGGATGGAAGCTGCAACCGCGATCCTGCGCCAAAGCATGGGCCGCACCTTCGCAGCCCGGGCCTTGAAAAACCGCGTCATATAGCTTTCCGTTTCGTCTACCGTCAGCATTGACTCCCCTTCCTTGTTCCAGGCGTCCTGCTCCAGCTCCTGCACAGCCTTGTCATTAGCGGGGACCAGGGACAGCTCTGCCAGTTCCCGCTCTTCGGATGTTGTAATGGATCGATCCATATACCGTTCAAACAGGTACTGCAGCCGGCTTTGGGCAATCGATTCATTGATCTGGTCTGGCATGCTAAAAGGATTTGAAAGGATGAGGTCCTAAAGAAAGAGACGCAAGCAAGCGGGAAGTACCGGGAAAAAACCGGATTTTTTTTAAGCAAGGCCGTGCAGCACAAAAATGGCCACCGCCAGCGAGCCATATGCCGGGCCAATATCCTCCCGTAAAGCATGCAGGGCTTCGGTAATGGTATTGGTCACCGTGCGGCGGGCAATGCCCATGCGTTTGGCAATTTCGGCATGGCTCAGCCCTTCTTCCCGGCTGAGCAGGAAGACCTTCCGCTGTTGCGGCGTCAACCGGTTGATGGCTTGTTGGATATATTCCTGTACTTCCCGGTGGGTAATGCGGGCCTCTCCTTCCAGGTCCCCGCCGGTTGCTTCCGGCTGCTGCAGGGCGGCCAAGACCAGGGCCTCTTTGGCCCGGCGCTGAAAAGCCCGGTGAGAAGCGTTCCGGGCAGCCCGGAACAGGTAACTGTCAAACTGTTCGATCCGGGGAAGCTGCTCCCTGTTTTTCCAGATATTCAGGAATACATCATGAACAATGTCTTCGGCAGTTTCTTTGGAGCGGGACAGCTTGAGCAGGTAGCTCTGCAGCTTGCCCCCGTACCGTTGAAAGATCACGCGGAAGGCCTCTTCGCTGCCTTCGCTTATCTGCCCTAGCAACTCCTGCTCGTCGTATATCAGTTTCTCTTGCACCGGTTAAAAATAAGGAAATCTCTTTATTTGTACAGGCAGGCTATGTGGCTGGCTATTACAACAGGAGCATATTGCTACTAATGTTAATCTTCCATATTCTCAACAGCCCGTTTCCCGATGAAAGGTTTTAGCTCGTCCTGTACCACTGCTTCAATATACCTGGTTAGGTTTCGGTATTTTGGATCAAGCACTGCATAATGAAAGGAGATAACCGGTGGAGCCGGCATTGCTTTTATCACGTGATGAAGGTATAAGGCGCCTGTTGCTCCTCTTTCCTTAAATCCCAGGTGCTGAACCATACGGCCATGTATGCCGAATTTTCGGCTTCCCACATAAATGCAATTCCCTCCTTTGAACTTATCCGGAACAAAGCTGACATTGTTGAGTCCGGATTCTTTTT
>JBEVLT010000244.1:0-10827 GCA_040509055.1 Chitinophagaceae bacterium | reverse complement strand
AATCAGGTCAGGGCTGCACAAAAAAAAGCCCGTTCATTCCTGAACGGGCCTGTCACCGAGAGAAAACGACTGCATTCCAGGGTTAGCAACGGCCCAGACAACGTTTCATAAGGTTTACGTTACGATTTTTTTGCAAGCGCCTTATCGATGATCGGGATCAGGTTCTCCGCACTGGTCTGCAGGCTGTCGATCTGGTAGATCTTCCCGTTCCGGTCGATCATAAACGGATGCGGGTAGCCCATCACATTGTACGCCTTGATCAGCGGGTGGTTCGGCCCCTGGCCATTCGTATACAGGTTCACCACGTTCGGCGAGTTGGGCGACGAATAGGTACCCTCGTTCACGCTTTGCAGCCAGCGGTCCAGGGTGCCATCGATGCTGATGGTAATGAACACTACATCGGGATTATCTTCATAATGCTTCTCCACGCGCGACAGCTGGTACTTATAAAACCCTGCACAGGCCCCGCAGCCGGTATACCACAGGTCGATGAACACGATCTTGCCTTTGAAGTCGCTCAGCCTGACCAGTTTTCCTTTCGTATCCGGCAGCTCGAAATTGAACCCTTCGCTGCCGATGCTCTGCCGGTTGAAAATATTGCCCACGATGGCCGCATAGTACGGATCGTCTACCGACGAGGCCGCATCCGCCAGCGCATCATTGACATTCTTTACATGAAACATCCATTTCAGCACAAAATCAGTGATCACTTTGTCGCGGAAAATGCCGGGCTCATAATCCTTTTTGATAGAAGCATACTGGTCCTTCCGGATATAATATGCCTGGTCCGAAACAAATCCTACATAGTTGACCGAGTACGGCAGCAGGTCTTTTGATACATCGCTGATATCAGGCCGTTTCCTTGTATCGTACACCTGTTGCAGCCTGCCGGTCAGTGCGGTTTTAAAATCAGTGCTGACAGTCGTATCGCGCCTGAACATACCCCGGTAGGTGACAAACCCGCCGGTCATTACCGACTCCATTTCACCGGCCAGGTTGGCCCGCATGATCTGCCAGGCCTGCGCAGACATCTTTGATTTATATGGCTGCAACAGTTGCTGCTGGAATGCATACTTGTCAGCAGCAAACTTGTTATGACCTTCCATCACCACCGGCAGCGTGGTAAAATAAGCCGAGTCGTACTTAGGGTGTGTACCCCAGTCGCCCGACCGCCGCTTTACGATCCAATCCTCCGTCTCCCTTTCTATTTTTTCTTCGAACTCGTATTTAGCAGCGCCCTTACCCGTAAACCTGATATTGACTTTGCGGTAGCCTACCAGCTGGTCGCCGAGTTCACCGTAGCGAACGAAGACCGGCACAAGGCTATCCATGCTGACCGACACCTGGTCGCCCGGCTCCATCAGCTGCTGGCTGAGCATCGATGCATAGCTTCCTTCGCTGCGCAGCCTGTCCTTCATAACCGAAAAATAAACAGGCCCCTCTATCGAATCGATCCGGAAGGTGAATACGCCGTTTTTATTCGGAGCTACAAATGTCCGGGCATTCAGTTGCGAAAAAACCCGGGCAGATAATACATGATCCCATACGGACAACCGCAGGGTGTCATCGGCTTTGGCATTGCCGATACGTAATTGCAGAGAAGCACTACCGGGCTGCGCCGTTGCCTGCGCGCCCAGGAATACAGCAAGGATTGCGATCGCTATTCTTATCTTGTTCATGTTAATTTGTTTGGTAATTGTTTAAACAGGTTAACGGGATTTTGCAGCACACCGGCCAATACCTTACCTGGCGTATCGGCAGACTGCTGGCCATGGAAGGACGCAAGTACCGTTGAGCCGCCGGGCAGCAGGATGTCCTGGTCATTCATCACCCCGGTGGGATTACCGGTCCGGATCAGGTTGTTGCTCACCCATCTCCAGCCAGGCCCGCTCATTTTTGGAACGGGCCTGCACAGAGAAAAAACGCTACATCCAAAGGTTAGCAACGGCCGGACAACGTTCCATAGGGTACGTTACGATTTTTTCGCGATCGCTTTATCGATGATCGGGATCAGGTTCTCGGCGCTGGTTTGCAGGCTGTCGATCTGGTAGATCTTCCCGTTCCGGTCGATCATAAAGGGATGCGGGTAACCCATCACATTATACGCCTTGATCAACGGATGGTTGGATCCCTCGCCGTTCGTATACAGGTTTACCACGTTCGGCGAGTTGGGCGAGGAATAAATGCCTTCGTTCACACTTTTCAGCCAGCGGTCCAGGTTGGCATCGATACTGATGGTAATGAACACCACATCCGGATTGTTGACATAATGCTCTTCCACCCGCGACAGCTGGTATTTATAAAAGCCCTGGCAGGCGCCGCAGCCGGTGTACCACAGATCGATGAAGACAATTTTACCCTTGAAATCGCTCAGGCGTACCATCCTGCCCTTGGTGTCCGGCAATTCGAAATTGAATCCCTCGCTGCCGACCCGCTGCCGGTTGTAGATGCCGGTGACGATCGCCGAATAATAAGGATCATCCACGAAAGCGGTTGCATCTGCCAGCACCTCTTCGCTGCGCTTCATGTGAAACATATGTTTCAGTATAAAATCCGTGATCGCCTTGTCGCGAAGCAGCCCCTGTTCATGGCTTTTCAGCGTCTCATACTGGTTGGCCTGCACATAATAAGCGTAGTCGGAAACAAACCCTACATAGTCTACCGCGTAAGGCAGCAGGTCTTTGGAAACACCCTGGATATCGGCCCGCTTCCTGGCATTATAAACAGCCTGCAGGGTATCGGCCAGCCTTGTCCTGAAAGCAGCGGTGACGGTCGTATCCCTTCTGAATATACCACGATAGCTGATGAAGGAGCTGATCTGGCCCGACTCTGCGGCACCGGCCAGGTTCGCCTTCAGGATCTGCCAGGCCTGCGGAGACATCTTTGCCTTGTACCGCTGCAGCTGCTCCAGCTGGAATTTGAATCGTTCAAAAGAAAAGATGTAAGCTTCTTTTGCCAGCTTCGGCAACTTTGTATAATACGCTGAATCGTATTTTGCCGGCGGACTCCAGTCGGTCAGCCGGTGCTGCACCATCCACTCTTCGGTTTGCTTCTGTATGTTGTCCTGGAACTCGTATTTCGCAGCTCCTTTGCCCTGGAAGGCGATGTTCACTTTCCGGTAGCCCATGATCTGATCGCCCAATTCGGGAAAATTATAGATGATCGGCACCAGGCTATCCATACTGATTGATACCTGGTCACCGGGCTCTGCCAGCAGGTCGCTCATCATCGGCACAAACCTGGTACCGCCCTTTGCATGGTCTTTCATGACCGATATGTATACCAGCCCCTGTACCGAGTCTGCGCGGAGCTGGAATACCCCGTTCCTGCCGGCAGCAGGATATATCCGGGAGGGCAGCTGTGAAAATGTTCTGGCAGACAGGGTATGATCCCATACGGCGATCCACATGGTATCATTGGATTTGGCATTGCCGATCCGGACCTGCACCGAAATGCTGCCCGGTTGTTGTGCCACGGCCTGCAGGCCCATGCATGCGACAAGCATTACGATCGCTATTCTTATCTTGTTCATCGTAATTCGTTTGATGATTGATGTAAAAAATTATCTTGGGTTCTGGGGCATGCCGGTCAGTGCAATCACATCGGCCGGGATGGGCAGTACGTACAGCGGACTGCCAGCCGGCAACGTATAGCTCTGGTTGTCCAGCACCCGTTTCGGCACGATAGTATAGCCTTCCTTATTCAGCCGGCGCAGGTCGGACAAGCGCTGGCCGCGTGCCGGCATTTCCTTTCTTCTTTCAGTCAGCACCTTATCCAGCGCATCGGCTGGGCTGCTGGCCGTAAGCGGAACATAAGTGCCGCTGAACCGCTTCCGCAGCAGGGTGTTCAGGTCGTTCATTGCATCGGTAGCATTGCCGGCCCGGGCATAGCACTCAGCCCGGATCAGGTATTGCTCATCCACCGCCAGCCCGCTGAAGGGGAAGGTGGCGCCGGCATAGCTGCCTTTGAACCGCGGTATGTTATTCACCAGCCGGAAATAGATCACCTTCCGCAGGTCGTTGGCCGCATAGGATTTGAACAGGGTGGAGTCCAGGTTGCCTACACCGATCACACCGTAAAAAATGCGCGAGCCCGATTCGAAATTGGATTGGTAGATCGTTTCATCGTTGTAGCGGGTAAAAGGCAGACTTGCAGTCTGCGAGAGACCGTTGTAATCGATGAGTGTACTATACAGCTGCAGGCAGTTATTAGCCGCCGTAGCCGCTTTTGTATAGGCCCGCATGCTCAGGTAGATCCGCGCCAGCAGGGCCTGCACCGCCGGTTTGGAGGGCCTGTTGCGGTACACGGGCGGCACGCCTGCCGGAAGCAGGGCCTCGGCTGCGGCCAGGTCGGCAAACACCTGGTCGTAGGTCTCCTTTACCGATGAGCGAACGGATTTTTCCGAAATATCCGAGGTGAGGCGCAGCGGTATGCCCATGTCGGTAGCCGCCGTAGCGCTGTCGTACATGGGCGCGAATACCTGCGCCACGTTGAAAAACGCATAGGCTCGGTAAAACAACGCATATCCTTTAATGGTATTGATCTCCGCCTGGTTGGTGGCCGTCGCTGTCATTTTCGCAAGGCCTTCCAGCACCACGTTGGCATTGAATACCTGCTTGTACGGCAGGTTCCAGCTGGGATTGGTCACAGAAGCTTCGAAAACAACCGGCTTCCAGAGATAAACGTTGCGCTCTGCATTACTGACGGAAGGACCATTGTAATCAGCCAGGTCCAGGTAGTAGTTGTCGGCATTTACCTCGCCGATCGAAGGTGTGGCGTTCATGTCGGACGACAGATCGAGGAGGGCCTGGAAATCCTGCAGCGTGGAGGGGATCACCAGCCGCGTACTTGGCTTCTCATCCAGCAGGCTGGATTTTTTGCAGGACCAGCACATACCTGCCGCCAGCAGCAGCGCTGTTGCCAATCGCGTATGCCTGATAAATATCGTTTTCATTATACAATGTCTTTGGGTGATAACAATAGGTTTTAATACTCGAGCCGGATCCCGAAAGCGATGCTCCGGGGATTAGGATATAATGGGTAACCGCTCATCGGCACATAATCAGGATCGATATGGTGATCATTGGCTCTCCACAGGATGCCGATATTGTTCATGTACACATAAAAGTTGACTGACTGGAACGGCAGCTTGCGAACCTGGCGCGGCGTAAGCGTATAATTCAGCTGTATATCCTGCAGGCGGATATGATCACCTTTTTCCACCAATATTTCGGAACCCAGGTAAGCAGCATCCCGGGCGCTGTTGGCAGGATAGATCATCGAAGGCACATTGGTAAAAGCCTCGTCACCCGGTTTCTGCCAGCGGTTTTCATAATCGGGGTTATCCCGTCCCGCTGTGTTATTGAACAGGGAGCCATAATTGAGCGAGTTCCTGCGGAAATAATGCCCGAACTTATAGGTGATCAGGAACGACAGGGACAGCTGCTTCCATTCCAGCGTATTGCGGAGGCTTCCGAATACCGGCGGGTTCATCGGACCGTTGTATACCAGGTTTTTCAGATCCGTGGAGTTGAACAAAGCACTGTATTCGGTGCTAACCTTGCCGTCCCTGATCACCTGCGGGTTGCCATTGGCATCCAGGCCGGCCCAGCCCACACTGTATACCGAATAGAGCGGTCTGCCGATGATCGGGCTGAGTACGCCGGTATTGCCGATATAGCTGGAGACGGCGCCGGTCGCCACTTTGTAGGCCGTTACTTTATCCTTTGCATAGCTGAAGAGGAAGGTGGTGTTCCACTTGAAGACCCCGGTGATGTTCTTTGTGTTCAGCACCAGGTCTACCCCGCGCCCTTTGATATCGGCCGTATTGCCGGTAAAAGTAGTAGCGCCGGTAGTGGGATCCAGCGGGCTGGCAGCGATCAGGTCGGTTCCTTTCTTGATAAAATAGTCGATGCTGCCACCGATCCGGTTGTTCTTTGATCCGAAGTCGATGCCGGCATTCACCTGGTTCACCTTCTCCCAGCGCAGCGCTGCATTGGGCAGGTTATTGATATAGGCCTGGATGGCGCCATAGGAATTGTTGGTGCCTGGATAAGTAGCCGTGGTCACGGCCGCCACATCTTTGTTGATATTGCCCTGGTAACCGTTGCTGAACCGCAGCTTCAGGTAAGGCAGCCAGCCTGCTTTGTAAAATTTCTCATTACTGACCACCCACGAGGCGCCGGCTGACCACAGGGGCACCCCTTTCTGGTTGGTCTTTACGCCAAACAGGTTGGATTCGTCGCGGCGGGCGCTGGCGATTACCGTATAACGCCTGCTGTACGTGTAGCCGGCATTGGCAAAGTAGGAAATGTAATTATTGGCTACGCCGAAATTGCTCAAATTGGAAAATATGGACATCGTATTAACCGTAGCATATTGCTGGAACTGGCCGGTATAATCCACCAGGGCAGCAGAACCGGTGGAAGGATCATAACCATACAGCCTGTTGGAATAAATATCGCCGTCGTAATCCCGTACATCGGCGCCGGCCAGTGCGGTCAGCTCATGCACGCCGTTCCAGGTATGCGCGTAGTTCGCCTGCACACGTACATTGTTCGACTTATAATTATTCACATACCGGTCCAGGATGCCACCCAGCGGGATCGGCCGGGTGATCGTACCGCTGGTAAAATTCACCCGGCTGAACGAATTGATCATGCTGCGGGTAAAAAATGTTTGCTGGCTGTAATAGTCTTTGTTTTCAGTGGTACCCTTGTTGTACTGGTACATCAGCTGAACATCCAGCCCCGCTATGATCCTGTACTTCATGTTCAGCCCGATATGGTAATCGGTGATGCGGCGCTTCCTGTTGCCGAGTTTGGCCTCGTCCAGCGGACGATAGGTCCAGTCCAGCAGCAATCCCTTCCCGGTGGTATCGGTATACGATTTCCGGTACCCGCCGGAATAAGGTACCACCAGGGCATTGCCATCGGCATCGGCGATCTGCAGGTAGGGCCAGGGACCTACTGCTTCGATCCCATTACGTGTGCTATTCACACTCTGTGTAAAAGCAATGTCCGTGGTGATTTCCAGTTTTTGCTTCAGGAGGCTCACGGTATTGGAACCCCGGATACTCGTGCGCTGGTAATCATTATTGATCAGGTTGTACTGGTTCTTGTCCAGCCCGGCGGAGATGAAATAACGGTTGTTGTATCCGCCACCGCTCAGGTTCAGCACGTATTGCTGGTTGATCTCTTTGCGATAGAGATACTCGCCCACCTGATCCCGGCTATCCAGCTCCCGGAGCGCATCGATAGCAGCCGTAGCAGCCGATGGCGTCATCGTACCGGCGGTCTGTGCAGCGAGGATGGACACCACAGGCGATACCGTGGTATAGCCATTGGCCAGCGTGGAAGTATAAAATCCTTTGCCATACAGGTAGCGCTCCACATCGATGTAGTCGCTGGTGCTGATACCGGGCACATAATAGAGATCGGGTTTATTGGCAATCGTCACGTTGGAGTTCAGCATCACCTTCACCGGCTGGTTGTACCTTCCTTTTTTGGTGGTGATCACGATCACCCCGTTGCCGGAAAAAGCACCCCAGATGGAAGCAGCCGCCGCATCCTTCAATACCGTGATGCTTTCCACATCGTTGGGATTGATGGTGCTCAGGTCGCCTTCGTACGGGAAATTATCGACCACGATCAGCGAATTGGGGTTGGCATTAATGGTGCTTCGGCCACGTATGGTGATGGCAGATTGATTGGGCTGGAAGGAGGTCGTGGCATTCACGTTGGCGATCTGGAAGTTTCTGTTAAAAGCCAACCCGCTGGTCACGCCGTCCAGCCTGTCCAGGATATTGGTAGACACTCTCCGGTTGATGAGCGCATTGTCTATTACCACCACCGAACCGGTCGATTGCTCTTTCGGCACCTGCTGGTAACCGGTGTTTACGACTACCGCTTCGCTTTCGGTCACTTTGATTTTGGCAGTCAGCATGAAGCTGGTCCGGCCGCCCACTTTTGTTTCAAAGGTCTCGATGTTTACCCCGCTGATGACCAGCGTGGCATCGGCCCCGATACCGGTCAGGACAAACTCGCCGTTCTCATTGGTACTGGTACCCTTATCGGTTCCTTTTACTTTCACGGTGGCTCCAGCGACGGGGTCGCCGTTTTCATTCACCACGCGGCCGCGCACGTCCAGCGGAAGCGGCGCTTCGGGTGTCGTCACCGGCAGGGCAGGCTGTTTGGGCTTTACCACCACGGCATTGTTCTGCATGGTGTATTCCAGCGGCTGGCCTTTGAAGCAAAGCGCCAGCACTTCGTCCAGCGTGGCATCCTTTACCTGGATGGTGACAGGCCTGGCCTTTTCCATGGTCTCGTCGTTGTAAATGAACTGGAAACCGGATTGCCAGTGAATGGAACGGAATACCTTTTCAAGGTTGGCATTCCTTTCATTCAGGGTGATCTTCTGAGAGATCCCTGCCGCACCTACATGCAGGCAGGCGATGAGCAATAATGCAGAGGTTATTTTCATAACACGCAGCAGTTTAGCAGTTAGCAACCGATGCCCTGGTCGCTGCTTCCGGCAACCGGGTTCGGTCAGATGGGTTAAATCCATACCTTTACATTGTTTTGGGTTTTTTAATAATGATGACTCGCAGTTTTTATTATTAGAGCACAGCCCGGACATCCCGGCCGGAAATGTTGGCGCATTTCCAGCCAGTCCCGCCTGGTTTCCGGGCGGGCTTTTTATTTCTTACGGCAATTTCCGAAGCAAGCATGCCTGTCTGCCGACAGGTCCGGTAGCGCCTTCTGAATTCATAGGAGAAAGGCTGATGGAAACCGGTTTTCTTGTAGTTGCCTTAGCGGCTATAGTGTTACAATCACCTTGTCTTTTTCAATATCGAAGCTGACCTTGCCGGTGGCTTCCAGCATTTTCAGCACTTCCGATATATTATTATCGCGGCTGATGATGCCGGTAAAATGCTGGCCGCTGCCGGCATTTTTATACACCACTTCCACCTTGTACCAGCGGGCCAGCTGCCGCATGATCGCCGTGATGTCATCGCCCGAAAACATAAATACGTTTTCCTTCCAGGCGGTGGATTTCTCCAGGTCCACATTGCTGTGCACTACTATGTCCCGGTCAGTCAGCGATACCTGCGCCTGCTGGCCCGGTACCAGTTTGGTCAGCCGCAGGGCCGGTTCGTTCTTATCATCGCCCAGGGCCAGGTTTACACCGCCTTCCAGCAGCGTCACGCGGATCGATTGCTCATCCCGGTAAGCATTTACGTTGAAGCGGGTGCCGGTGACAGTTACCGCCAGTTCACCCTGTTTCACTACAAAAGGCATTTTTTTCCCGGCTACCGCTACGGTGTTTACTTCAAAGAAAGCCTCGCCGGTGATCTCCACCTCCCGTTTGTCTCCGGTAAAAGAGGCCGGGTAGCGCAGCGAGCTTTCAGCATTCAGCCAGATGCGGGTGCCGTCGCCCAGGGTCAGCTGTATGATGCGGCTGCCGCGGGGATTGTACAGCGTGTTGTATACCGGCTGGCCGGCTGCAGTCTCGCCGCTGGCATACCGGATGACGCCATCGGCCTGCCGGGTAATGGCTACGTCCTGCTGCTGCGCCAGCAACCCGTTGCCGGCGCTGTCCAGGTACACGGTGCGGCCATCGGCCAGCGTGAGCGTAGCCAGGTTGGCCGATGGCGGTGCAATATCCTCTATACGGCTAACCGGCTGTTCCTGCCGCTCCATCCTGTTACTGCTGAAAAGGAAATAAGCGGCCAGCGCGACCACGACCAGCAGCGATGCGGCAACGGCTATTCTCCGCCACGGTATCATCCGCCGCACCGGGGCGACAGGCGTAGCCATGATCTGCTTTACCATCCGCTCCCAGTTCACACCGGCTGCATCCGGGTGAATGCCTGCCTTTTCCAGCCGATGCTGCAAGGCTTCCTCCATCGCATTATCGCCGGCTTCTACCTGCAGCAGGCTCATCAGCTCGCTGAACTCAGCCGGCGTAGCCCGGTTGTCCAGGTAGGCCTCCAGCAGGTGACGTATCCGTGATTCAAGTGTTTGCATCGGAAAAATTGAGCGGTTCTATTGAGTGACGTACCGGAAAAAGAAATGGGCCATGCCGGTCCATATTTTTTTTCAGGGCTGGGTTTTTTCCAGGAAGTACAGCAAAACCAGCACGACGGATTTATCATAATGCTGCGCCAGGTACTCCCGCAGGCGGCGCAGCGCTTTTACCAATTGATTTTTTACCGTATTCCGGGCAATGCCCAGCCGCTCCCCGATCTCTTCGTAATTCAGCCCTTCATACCGGCTGAGCAGGAACACCTGTTGCTGGTGCGGCGTAAGCTGCCGGATGGCCTGCTGCAATATTTTCTGTGTTTCGCTCAGCTCCACGCTTTCTTCCGTGGTATTTTCCGACCCGCTGATGATAGCGTATATCTTTTGCCGGGCATCGCGGCTCAGTGCCAGCCGGCGCAGGTAGTCGATGCCGGCATTGCGGGCCATCCGGTGAAGGTAGGCTACCGGGCTCTCTATTTCTGTCAGGCGGTGGCGGGATGCCCAGAGCTTCAGGAAACAGTCCTGTACCAGCTCTTCCGCCTCCGCCCGTATCCTGGTAACGGCCATGGCATAATCGAACAGCTGGTGGCGATGACGGTGAAAAATTTCTTCAAACGCCGCTTCGTCCCCACCGGCTATCCGGTGAAAAAGGGCGGTGTCGTCGTATGTAGGTTGGGTGGCCAAATCTGCAAACCTAAGGGGTTATTGACAGACTAAGGTAGGGACAAAATCACTGCCTGCGAAAGAACTGATAAAAAATAAGTTATATATGTATGACTGGCACATTGCAAAGTGTTTGCACGAT
>JBEVLT010000243.1:0-8382 GCA_040509055.1 Chitinophagaceae bacterium | reverse complement strand
ATCGCCAGGTCGGCCAGTACTTTCCGGTCGAGGGTGATACCTTTTTTCTGCAGTTTGTTGATGAACTCAGAGTAGGTCAGCCCTTCTGCACGAACGGCAGCGTTGATACGGGCGATCCACAGCTGACGGTATTCCCTTTTCTTGAGTTTGCGGCCTACATACATGTAGGTCATCCCTTTTTCAACAACGTTTTTGGCAACCGTCAATACGTTTTTGCGTTTGCCGTAAAAGCCTTTGGCTTGTTTTAATATTTTTTTGCGGCGGGCTTTTGATGCAACCGCATTTACTGAACGTGGCATATCTGAATGAGTTTAGAGTTGAAAAGTTTAAGTTGTCCTGAAAGCGGTGCTTACTTCAATCGCAGCAGGCGCTTTACAAAATCCAGGTTGGCTTTGGCTACCACGCCGTCTTTGGCCAGGTTGCGCTTGCGTTTGGTGGATTTTTTGGTCAGGATGTGACGCTTGAAACTTTTCTGGTGCGTGATCTTGCCGGTGCCGGTCACTTTGAAGCGTTTTTTGGCACTGGAGTTCGTTTTTACTTTAGGCATTGTACCTGTTATTAGTATTTCACCTTTGAGGCGTTCCCCACAGGGGGATCCTTGTCGAACCTCTTCAGGTAATCATTTCCCATCCGCGGGGATGGAAAAAGGAGTGCAAAGGTAAGTCAGAACAGTGTACCGGCAAAGCCCAGGGAAATAAAAAAGGAGAACCTTACGACAGGTTCTCCTTTTTTATTAGTTGGATCAGGTGTTAGTCCTTGGGGTCCAGTGCTTTATCAAGCCGCACGGCAATATCCTGCAGGTGATACCGGCTCATCGGGTCGGTAACAGCAGGCGCCGCAGCACGCACTTCTGCACGCAGGGCTGTCAGGTTTGCCCTGACAAGGCTCTGGATATCCGACTTTTCCAGGCTCAGGCCCGGAGAGCCGCCACCTCCGAATATGATCACGAGACCACCGGTATTGCTGGCTGGTGGCGGATTGAGCAGCCGGGCCATGGCATCCACATAAGATTTTTGCAGGTTCCTGCGGTATACGTCGATCTTTTTGCGGGCCGGCAGTTCGCTCCAGATGCCGCTTTTCAGATCGGTAAACAGGTCGGCCATGGTATAGGCGTTGCTGCCGAGTTTAGCCTCTGCATCGATCAGTTTGGACAGGGTGCCGCTGGTCAGGATCCGGGCCAGCGCATTGTCCTGCAGCGAGCCGATGGTGCGAAGGGCGGTTTCGCCGGTACGCTCGAATATCTCGTTATTGATCAGCCAGGTGGGCGTCGCAAACAGCTGCCTGTTCAGGAAATCCACTGCTTCTTTCTGTTTGGCCTTCGGTACGATCTCGTACACAGGTCCTTTTTCTTCTACCATCCGGGGCGTTTCCATGATGCCGCCGATGTATTTGGCCACATGACCCATGTACCGGCTGTACTGCCCGGTTACCTGGGAATACATCTCACGCAGGCTGGCATAATCACGGTTGGGCTCCTTTGTCCATTCTACCAGGTTGGGTACAATGCGCTGCAGGTTTTTGATACCATACAGGCTGGCTTTCATGGCGTCGTCGCCTACCTGCTCGCTTTGTGAGCGGGGATCGTCCGGGTTGGTCTCGGTGCCAAACCACAGGCGGTTGTTCCGCAGCCGGTCGATGACCCAGGTATTGAGATAGGATTTTTCCGTATCGGCATCCTTGTACTGGGGAAAACGTTTGTAGCCCCACTCGATAGCCCAGAGATCGTAATCGCCGATGCGGGGGAATAAGCCGGCACGGCCGATATGGTCTTCCGGCTGGGCCACGTAGTTAAACCGTGCATAGTCCATAATAGAGGGCGTGTGGCCATTGGCCTCTACCCAGGCCTTGTCGCGCAGCTTTTCCACGGGCACTGTAGAGCTGGAGCCGTAGTTGTGGCGCAGTCCCAGCGTATGGCCTACTTCGTGCGAAGAAACAAAGCGGATCAGCTGTCCCATCAGCTCGTCGTCGTAGAGCATCCGGTGTGCGCCGGTATCCACGGCCGCTGTTTGTACAAAATACCAGTGGTGGATCAGCTCCATTACGTTGTGATACCAGTTGATATGGCTTTCCATGATCTCGCCGGTGCGGGGGTCGCTGATGCTGGGGCCGCTGGCGTTGGCAATGTCGGAAGGTTTGTACACGATGGCGGAATAGCGGGCATCTTCCAGACTCCATTCGGGATCCTGCTCTTTGGTAGGCGCCATTTTAGCGATGATCGCGTTTTTGAAACCGGCTTTTTCAAAAGCTGTCTGCCAGTCGTTGACGCCCTGTATCAGGTAAGGCACCCATTTTTTGGGGGTAGCCGGGTCGATATAGAAAATGATCGGTTTCTGAGGTTCTACCAGCTCACCGCGCCTGTATTTCTCCAGGTCTTGCGGCTTGGGCTCCAGGCGCCAGCGTTTGATGAGCCGTATGGCCTCCACGCCCTGGGGATTGGCGTCGTAGTCGGTGTAGCCAATGGTGAAGTAACCGACACGGGGATCGAAGTAGCGGGGCTGCATCGGGTCTTTGGGCAGGATCACGAAAGAGCTGTTGAGCTCTACGGTGATATTGCCGCCGGCTGCACCGCCACCGCCGCCGGGTCCGCCTCCCATCCCGGGCATACCGGGTGCGCGGCTATACGTTTTCACGGCGGTGATCTCGATATTGATCGGGTACGCTTTTACGCTGGTGATATATGATTTATCCGGCTGCTGCATACCGATGCGCAGGGACGTTTTTACGTTGCTGTTGAAGAACAGCACATCATTGTCGCCACTGATATAGTCCGTTACATCGATCACGCTGCCGGCCGAGTCTTTCGAGAAGGCTTTGATGTCGAACGAGGCTGCGATGGGCTGGATGTTCGATTTGGTGACGGCCGTAAACATGGGCGAGGTGGAATCTTTGGCATACTCCGCAAAGGAGATGTTGCGCAGGAAAATCTTGTTGCCGGGGCCTTTTTCAAAACGGATCACGTTCTGGCCGATCTGGTCGCCGGCATAACCGGAGAAACCGCTGCGCATACCGGCCGATGCTTTGGAGATGCGGTTCACGACCAGGATATCCTGTCCCAGTACGGAATCGCCGATTTCGAAGAAGTATTTATCGTCGAGTTTGTGTACGGTGAAAAGTCCGTGATCGGATACGGCCTTGGCCGTAATGACCTCCTTATAGGGTTTGGGCCCTGTGGTGGGGCGGGCTCCCATCGCGGGCGGGCCGCCGGCCGGTGTCTTTGTCGAGTCAGTTTTGGGTTGTGCCGCTACAGCCGAGCAGATCAGCAGGGCCAGCGCAGCAGGCATTGTTCGGTTAACGAGTAAACGCATAGATGTATTTAAGGTTGTAAGAAATTAACGACTCAATATAGTAAATGAGATAATCGGATAATGACCGGGCGGCCTTTTTTGGACAAGCGGTAAAAGCCTGTTGATCCGGTAGACTGCAGCGGTCTGGTGGTTAGACGCTGTTTAATAAAAAACCCGGCACGGGTGCCGGGTTTTCTGTATCAGCGGGAATGGCTTTATTTTTTCTTGCCTTTGGGGGCGAACATCGCCAGCATACGCCGGCCTTCCATCTTGGGCATGCTTTCCAGCAGGCCTACTTCGGCCAGCCGTTCGGCAAATTTCAGCAGCAGCAGCTGTCCTCTTTCCTGGAACTGGATAGCCCGTCCCTTGAACTGCACATAGGCTTTCACCTTGTTGCCGTCTTTGAGGAAGCCTTCGGCATGCTTGGCCTTGAAATCGAAGTCGTGATCGTCCGTATTGGGAGTAAAGCGGATCTCCTTTACCTCGGAGGCTTTGGATTTCGCCTTCATCTCCTTTTCCTTCTTCTTCTTATCGTAGAGGAACTTGTTGTAGTCGATGATCTTGCATACCGGCGGGTCTACGTTGGGAGAAATCTCCACCAGGTCGAGCGCCTGTTCCTGCGCCATGCGCTGTGCATCCTGTATGCTGTAGATGCCTGTTTCCACGTTGTCGCCCACCAGCCTTACCTGGGGAACACGGATAAAATGATTGATGCGGTGTTCCGCTTCTTTGCGCGGCATAAACCGCCCTTTGAAGCCTCCTTTCTTGAACCCGCCCGGTCCGCCGGGACCTCCCGGTCTGAAACCGCCGCCGCCGGGTGGCCTGCTGAATCCACCGCCGCTTTTTTGTGGTACTGCCATAAAAAATTGCTTTCGTTCCCTGTATGAAAGCATGAATGTTTAGAATGAATAATCCTCAACAGGGTTTTGAGGTATGCTATTTTTGAATCCGCAAAGATCTTAATCCGCTCTTCGTTCTTTTATTTCCTTCACGGATTCGCTGATAAACTCTTCTATCGTTTTAGCTCCCAGATCACCCTTGCCTTGCCGGCGCACCGATACTTTTCCTTCGGTCATTTCCTTTTCGCCGATCACCACCATGTAAGGTATTTTCAGCAGCTCCGTATCGCGGATCTTCTTGCCTATTTTCTCGTTCCTGTCGTCAACCGCTGTACGAATATCTGCTTTTTTCAGTTCTTCAGAAATAGTTTTAGCATAATCCAGGTACTTGTCGCTGATCGGCAGGATTTTTACCTGCACCGGCGCCAGCCACAGCGGCAGCTTGCCGGCATAGTGCTCCAGCAGGAACCCGATGAACCGTTCGTGGGTGCCCAGCGGGGCACGGTGGATGATCAGGGGGGTATCCGACTGGTTGTCCTGCGTGGTGTAATGCAGCTTAAAGCTGCGGCCCTGGGAAAAGTCGACCTGGTTGGTGGCCAGGGTAAATTCACGGCCGATCACGCTCCAGATCTGTACGTCTATCTTGGGACCGTAGAAGGCGGCCTCGTCCTGCACCTCCACAAAGGGGATGTTAGAGTTGACCAGCACCTCGCGTACCATGCTCTCGGTTTGCTTCCACAGTTCGGGCTCGTTCACGTACTTCTTACCCAGCTTGTCGGGCGAGTGGAGCGAGAGCCGCATCACGTATTTGTCGATGCCGAAGATCTTAAAATACTTCAGGTACATTTCATTGACGGCCCTGAACTCTGATTCAAACTGCTCGCGGGTGCAGTAGATATGTGCATCGTTCATGTGCAGGCAGCGTACCCGCATCAGGCCAAACAGTTCGCCGCTCTGCTCGTAGCGGTACACGGTGCCGTATTCGGCGATGCGGTACGGCAGGTCGCGGTAGCTTTTCGGCTCGGCCGCAAAGATCTTGTGGTGGTGCGGGCAGTTCATCGACCGCAGGTAGTACTTCTCCCCTTCCAGCTCCATGGGCGGGTACATGCTGTCTGCATAATACGGCAGGTGCCCGCTGGTAATGTACATGTTCTCTTTGGCGATATGGGGGGTAACCACGCGTTTGTAGCCGGCGGCCGTTTCGGTTTCCTTGGCCAGTTTTTCCAGCTCTTCGATGATAACGGTACCGTTGGGCAACCACATGATCAGGCCCTGGCCCACATCGTCGTCCATGGTATAAATGCTCAGCTCACGGCCCAGCTTGCGGTGATCCCTTTTCTTTGCCTCCTCCAGCAGCTGCAGGTATTCGTCCAGCTCCTTCTGCGAAGGGAAGGTGACGCCGTATACGCGGGTGAGCATTTTGTTTTTCTCATCGCCCTTCCAGTAAGCGCCGGCGATGCTCATCAGCTTAATGGCCTTGATGACGCCGGTAGCCGGTATATGCGGCCCGCGGCACAGATCGGTAAAGGCGCCCTGCGTGTAGAAGGTGATCTCCCCGTCGGTCAGCCCGGTCAGCAGGTCCAGCTTGTATTCGTCTCCTTTTTGCGAGAAATATTGAATGGCTTCCGGTTTGGAAACTTCTTTGCGGATATAGGCATTGTTCTGTTTGGCCAGCTCGTTCATTTTCTTTTCCAGCTTCAGCAGGTCTTCCTCGGTGATCTTGGTGTCGCCGAGGTCCATATCGTAGTAAAACCCGTTCTCCACGGGCGGGCCTACCCAGAACTTTACCCCGGGAAATACCGATTCCACGGCCTCGGCCATCAGGTGTGCAGACGAATGCCAGAACGTGCTTTTGCCCTCGGTATCGTTCCAGGTGAGCAGTTGCAGTGCCGCATCCTCCTGTATTGGGCGTGTGGCGTCCCACACCTGCCCGTTGACGCTGGCGGCCAGCACCTTCCTGGCCAGCCCTTCTGAAATGGATTTGGCGATGTCCAGCGCGGTAACGCCCGGCTCGTATTGCCTGACGGCACCATCGGGAAAACTAATATTGATCATTCCGTTATATCCTTTTTAAATGTCCCAGGGGTTTCTTTGGGGCCTGCAAATTTAGCAAACTCTGCCCGATTCCGGGTTATCCAAGTTTGTCACTGCTGTTGATAATTGCCGGGCCGGGTACGGGGACACCTGCCGGGCGGGCTTTAAAATTAACAAACTCTTGCTGCTCCCTGCTATTCGCCTGCACCAACTTATTTGTTAGCTTTGATCTCCCATGAAAAAGTTTTCGAAGAATCGGTGGTTCCTTCTGTTTCTTATGTGTGCAGGCCCGGTCCTTTCATTCTCCCAGGATGTTACGGGCATCTGGCGTGGCTATTTCATTTCTGAATCCGGCGAAAATTACAAGCTGGAGTTCCAGGTAAAGCAAAATGCGTCGCAGGTAGTGTCAGGAGTATCCTATTCCTACCTGGATGTGCGCTTTTACGGCAAGGCCACCATGGCAGGCAATTTTACCAAATCATCGAAAAACTTCCGGATCCGGGAGATCAGGACCGTGGAAATAAAGAGCCTGGGGTATGGCAATACCTGCATCATGAATTACAACCTGACCTACAGCCGGTCCGGCAAGGAAGAGTTCCTGGAAGGCTCCTATCTTGGCAAGACCGAAGTGAAGAGCGGCGAGAACCCATATGAATGGGGAGAGTGCGGCGGGGGCAAAGTGTTCCTGCGCAAGGTGGCCACTTCCGAGTTTTATGTAGAGCCATTCCTGCGTAAGAACACGACGAATACTCCCAAAACGAACACGCTGCCGCCGGCAGTCAATAAAAACCAGCCCAAACAGCTCACCCCCCCTCCTGTCGTAAAAAAGGAGAACAGTACTGATCCGCCTGCTACCAGCAATAAACCTGCGCCGTCCGTTACCGAACCGCCCAAAAGGAATATACCGCCGCCGGTGAAAACAGATACGATCGCTAAAATACCCGCGGTACCATCGCCGGCGCCTCCTCCGGTAGCCGTGCCGCAGGTACTGAAAACGCGGCAGAACGAACTGATCAAAACCCTGGTGGTCAACAGCCCGGATGTGACACTGAAGATCTTCGATAACGGCGAGATCGATGACGACTCGGTATCGGTTTACCTTGATAATAAACTGGTGTTGTCCAACAAACGGCTGACGACAAGCCCCCTGACGCTGAAGCTCAAGATGGACGAGGAGAATACCGATCACGAAGTGGTGATGGTGGCGGAGAACCTTGGCCGCATTCCTCCCAATACATCGCTGATGATCGTAGAAGCAGGCAGCCAGCGGTTCGAACTACGGATTACTTCCACCGAACAGAAAAATGCCGTGATCCGTTTTCAATACCGCAAACCATAGCCCACCGCCGGCTTACCGTTTCTGTAATTTTTAGACCGGCTTTCGCTTTTTCTTCTATTTTCATTGCACATGCGAAGGTTAATTATTTTATATGCCTGCCTGCTGGCTGTTACAGTCAGCCCGGCGCAGCAAATAAACGGTTACTGGAAAGGACGATTGGTAATGGAGCCCGGCGGCTGTTTCCCGGTATACAATATCGAATTGCAGCTGCAGGTGGCCGGAACACGGATCACCGGGACCTCTTATCATTATTCCGATACGACCAACTATGTAAAAGAGGTCTTCGATGGCGCCTATGATTCTGCTTCCAAAGTCATAAGCCTGGAAGAAAAGCAGGTTGCCGTATTTCATATCCCGGCAGACTGCATTCCCTGTATAAAAAAATATACACTCACCTATCATACCGATGGCAAGGAGGAGCAGCTGCGGGGCTCCTGGACCGGCAAAACCATGGATGGCAGAAGCATTTGTCCGCCCGGCACCATCGTAATGACACGGATCCAGCAGCCGGTGTTCAAACCGGAACTGCCGCGTGCACTTGTTGAGAAGAAGAATGAGCTGGTAAAGGAAATATACGTGGATACGGGTACCATCCGGCTGGACTTTTACGACAACGGCCAGATAGACGGCGATACCATCTCCGTATTTGTGGACAATGTGCCGGTGGTGTCGCGCAAAATGCTAACCACCAAACCGGTGAGTGTAACCGTCACCATCGATCTGAAACGAACGCAGCGGGAAATCATTATGGTGGGTGAAAATCTTGGTACCATTCCTCCTAATACTGCACTGATGGTGGTCAATGCAAACAACAAGCGCTACCAGCTGTTCCTCACTTCGGACGATAAAAAGAATGCGCTGGTCCGGTTCATTTATGGCAAGCCTA
>JBEVLT010000242.1:0-7456 GCA_040509055.1 Chitinophagaceae bacterium | reverse complement strand
CTAAAAAAGCTAATGTAAAAAATACGGCAGAATTGGTAGCTTTCGCCTCAGGAAGAGGATTTTTAAAACACTAAAACTAACTGTTGGTGCACAACGACATTCAGCGCATCGGGAATCTCTCGATGGACGGCGTATTTATTTATGATCTTCGGGCGGCGAGGTTCCGGTATCTCAATGAGCCTTTCGCCAGGATATTCAATATAAAAAAGGAATTGCTGCAGGACCAGCCCAAACTGATGCTCCCGCTGATCCGGTCGGAAGATGCTTACTACCTGCGCCACCGGCTGCTGGACCTGGAACGGGATAGCTCTATCTCCAATACCGAGTTTCGCCTGCATTTCAGCGACGGCACGATCCGCCATCTTGCCTGCGATGCCTACCTGCTGGATGATCCTTCGCTTATCGTTGGGTTTGTCAAAGACTTTACCCGTGAGAAGGAACACGAGGATTATATCATCAATTACGGCGCACGCAAGGATACCCTGCTGGACATGATGACGCACAACCTGTCAGGGCCACTGCACCTGTCGCAAAACATCCTGCGCTGGATGCAGGAAACCTACCACGACAAAACACCCGATGAGATCAGTGCGCAGCTCCACATCATACAGGAAAACACGAAGCATTGCCTCGATATCGTGAACGATTTCCTGAAGCAGGAACATATGGAATCGGAACGGATCTATGTGAAGAAGACACGCTTTGACGTGCTGGAGCGGATCATTGCCACGCTGGACAGGCTGATCGCTTCCAACAGGGACAAAAAGTTTCGCCTGATCACCGACCTGGAAAGCCTGAATATTACTACCGACAGCGTCAAATTTTTCCAGATCATCCACAACCTGGTTTCCAATGCCATCAAGTTCACGCCTGTGAACGGCGAAATAGATATTCTCGTAGAGGAAACGGAACAAACCTTTGTTATCCGGGTGCGGGATAATGGAATCGGTATACCGGCTGCGCTGCACGCCAGTTTGTTTGAAAAACGCACCCCCTCCCGCAGGGAAGGGCTGAATAGCGAAGCGTCCACAGGGCTGGGCCTCTCTATCGTGAAAAACCTGACCGAACTGCTGAATGGCAAGGTGTCATTTGAAACGGAGGAGAACAAAGGCTCTGTATTCACCTTAGAGCTGCCAAAGGATTGATGGTTTAGCCGGCGCCATTGGAGCGGATGGTTTGCAACAGGCTTTGCTTATCGATCATGCCTGCATGCCGCCACACGGCCTTCCCGTTTTTGAAGATCATAAAGGTAGGCACCGCATTTACATTGTATTGGGCAGCGGCAGAACCGGCCCTGTCGATATTTACTTTTATGACACGGGCTGCGCCGTTTATTTCCCTGGCCACCTGTTCGATCACAGGATGCATGGCCTTGCAGGGACCGCACCAGTCTGCATAGAAATCAACCAGTACCGGTTCCGATGATTGTATCAGTTGCTGAAATGATTCCATACCTTTTTAAGAAGTATTCCATCCATTTTCGTGCCTGTCAGGACTGCTTTTCCTGTTTTTCCTGGCGCAGCTTCTTCAGCTGTTCAAAAAGCTGGCGCTCTTCGCCGGACAGGTTTTCCGGTATGGCTATCCTGAGCTGCAGGTACAGGTCGCCGGACTGGCCGCTTTTTTCATACACGGGCATTCCTTTGCCTTTGATGCGGAGGGTTTTGCCGCTCTGCGTGCCGGCTGCTATCTTCACCTTTACCGCACCGCTGATGGTATGGACCACGGTATCGCCACCCAGCACGGCGGTATAGAGATCAACCGGTTGTGAAGCATACAGGTCGTCGCCCCTGCGCTCAAACAGGCCGTGCGGGCGCAGCCGGATGCGTACGTAGAGGTCGCCACGATGCTGCGCGTCGCTGCCGGGCGCGCCTTTGCCCCTGATGCGCAGCTGCTGTCCGTCGTAGGCGCCGGGTTTCGCCGTTATCCGCAATTTTTCATCATTTACCTGGACGATGCGGCTGGCGCCCTGAAAGGCCTCTTCGAGCGTGATCTCCATTTCGGCCTCGTAATCCTGTCCCTTGAAATGGGTTTGCCTGCGCGATTGGCGGCCCTGCTGTCCCGTGCCTTTGCCGAAAAAGGCCTCGAAGAAATCAGAAAACCCGCCACCTTCGCCGAAAACATCGTCTTCGTACCTGAACGAACCACCCTGGCCGCCAAAAGATGATCCGCCTCCGCCGGGGTGGCCGGTGCGGTTCCAGTTGGCGCCCAACTCGTCGTATTTTTTACGCTTATCCGCATCGCCGAGCACTTCATTGGCTTCGTTGATCGCTTTGAACTGTTCCTCCGCCTTTTTATCGCCGGGGTTTTTGTCCGGGTGATACTTTACCGCCAGCTTCCGGTAGGCTTTTTTGATCTCGTCGGCCGAAGCCTTTTTATCTACGCCCAGTATTTTATAATAATCCTTGTACTCCATAGTGATTTGCTTGTCAACTGCCCCTGAAGATAGGGTGTTTTTCTTTTTAAATTCCGGCTGGTAAGTGCCTGCTGTACAAGCTATCAATAATCCTGCAATAAGTAATTGGTTCGTTTGCCGCTGCAAAATTTTCACTTTTCCTGACAGGTTTTCGGGCGTCGCGAATCTTTTAAAACCCAAAAATCAGCTGGGTTTAGCCGCAGGAGCGCAGCGCTTGTCTTGAAATACCGGGACGTAATCCCGTTATTGTACCGCAAAAAAAGCCGCTCCGGTCCGGAGCAGCTTTCAGGATAGATGGAGATGATCATTACAGGCGGGCGTAGTTGTTATTCCCCCGGACCACGGTGGCCAGCAGTTTTCCATCCGGCAGCTCGCGGGATGTATACCAGAGCTGCAGGCGGTCATGGCTTTTATCCTTCTGCAGGTCCATGATACCGCTGGCCTGCCAGCTCATGGTTTTGGAGCCGGCTGCATCGGCAAATTTCCATTGTTTCAAAACCTTGTTGTTTTCATCCCTGATACTGATGACCCTGTCCCTGCCCGCCTGTCCGCAATGCGAGTAAGAAACGGAGATGCGGTCGTCGTAGTTGGTTTGGTGAAGCGTCAGGTATCTGGCGCCGGCACGCTGGGTAACAAATTGCTCGAGGATCAGTTTATTGTTCAGGTAAATTTCGAACTTATCACCGCCGGGCGCAGCAGCAAATGAAAGCATCGTTACTGAAAAAACAGCCAGCAGTAAGGGCAGCCCTGTTTTTTTCCTGTAGATCGTTTGCATAGACTTGTTTTTTAAGTTGAATGTAACCGGCGCATGGCCGTATTGTCACTGTAAAACAAATCCATGCCCGCGGGCCGGTATAATTTGTTTGACCAATGGCCGGGCCGGCCTGATGTCCGGGCAAATAATATCTTTGTTGCAACCGACAGGATCATGTACAGAAAAAAGCCGGATGTGGATGTGCTCAAAGATGTGCTGCAGGCAACGCTGGCGGCCTACCCGGCATCTGCATTTGTGCAAAGCCTGCTGCTGCAGTACGAAGAACGGGGCGGCCTGAGTAAAAAGCAGCTGCAGGGGCTGTATGGCAAGGCGTCCCGCGTGCAGGACATTCCTGCTCATAAACTGGCTACGCTGGAAGCAGAGATACGCCGGCGACCGAACCGTTACAAATCGCCGCTGCCCACTACACAGCCGCTGTATACGAAGAATGAAGCTGCGGGAAAAATGATCGAAGCCATCCTGGCCCGTTACCCGCAGCACAAACGCGTACTTTTCTTCCAGACAAAGTATGTGAATAATGAAGTGCTTTCCCCGGCAGACCTGGCGGAGCTGGAAAAGTTTCACCGGTTATTGCTCTAATCACCGTTTGTATGAAAAAGATATTCCTGTTATGCTGTATCCTGTTTTCGGGCAGTGTGATACTGGCGCAGTTGCCCGACAGTGCGTACATCCTGCTGCTCAACCAGCAGATCGATGCGTACGTGGTATCACAAAACCTGGCGGCACTCGATACGCTGTACGGCGATGATTTTGTTTTTGCCCATGGCTCAGGCAGGGTGGAGGGCAAGGCCGGATGGATGAAAACCGTAAGCCGCACCCGCTATCCCATGCGGCAGCATGATTCCGTGACGGTGGAGCGTCATCCCGGGCTGGCGCTGGTAAAGGGGCGCTTGTCCATCGGGCGGATCGATAAGGAAAAGACGACCCGCTATTATCTCCGGTATATCCGCCTGTTTGCATTGCGGGAAAAAGGATGGCAGCTGATCTCGCATCATACCGTAGATGAGCATCACCTGTAACCGGCCGCTGCAATAAAGCCCGGGTTCCGCCGTTGTAGGCAGTACAATTCTGCTTCATGACCAAAATCCTGCTGCTCATCTTCGCTTTTGTTCAGTATTTGACCGCCGGCGCACAACATCAGGCGGACGGGCAAAATGCCACCCATGATTCAGCAACAGTGAACGTACTCGTTACCGATATGAAAGGAAATCCCTCTGCAGGTGAACGGGTACTTTTCACAGGCGAAAAGACCGGCCAGTCTTTCAGCGGTCATTCCAGTGCAGGAGGCCGGTTCAGCCTGCGGCTGCCGGCCGGGGAAAAATATAGCATCACCGTCCGGAATCCCGGTGATAGCATTGCTTATGGCAGCATTGAAATTCCTGCTTTGAAGCCGGGGCAGTTCTTTACCGGGGCATTTACCGTAGAGATCAATTTTGAACCCGCACGCAGCTTTACGCTGAAGGATGTACACTTCGATACCGGTAAGTCATCGCTCCGGCCCGAATCTTTTCGGGCCCTGGAAGACCTGGTGGATTACCTGCGCTACAAGGAAGATGTAAAAATAGAAGTGGCCGGGCATACGGATAACGTAGGCGCGGACAATGATAACAAAGTCCTTTCCCTGCAGCGGGCCGAAACGATCCGCAGCTACCTGGTAAAAAAAGGGATAAAGCCGCAACGAATCATAGCCAGGGGCTATGGAGCTTCGCTGCCGGTGGCAGATAACCAGACAGAGCAAGGGCGCCAGCTGAACCGGCGCACCGAAGTGAAAATCCTTTGAGCCTGGTTATTTCAATTCAATGTCTCCCTGTATGCTGCCGTCCATTTCCTTGCCGGTAATGACGGCGGCCGCTATTTTGAGCAGCGACACAAGCGAACCGTTTTTCGTATCCCAGTAATGGCCGCTCTCAGGTGTTACCATCAGCAGCGATATTTCAGGATCGTCTTTTCCTTCGGTAAACCAGGCTTTGGTGGAGGGCGTCCACAGCTCTTCGATCTTTTGCCGGTCGTAAACGATTTCGGCGGCGCCGCTGAGCGACAGGTAATGCTGTTTGGGCGTATCGAGATACATCAGGTACACTTTGTTGTTCTGGCCGATCTGCATGTTTTTAATGCTGTCTTTGCGGCTCATGAACCACATCGACCCGTCTGCGTCCACGTCCTGGGTATCCATGGGTCTCGATACGATTTCATTGCCATCGTAAGTGCAGAACAGGCAGATATTTCCTTTGGCCAGCTCATTGATCTTGTCGATCGCTTCCTGGTTCACCAGGTCTTTTTTGTCTCCCATACAATCGTTTTTTCAGGAACTACTCCACAAATTATACCACCATGCCGGTGTGCCATGGCTGTTTAAGATATATGGCAGAAAAGCAATACAGGGTTATACAAGCTTTCCTGTTTTACGGGTAACGGTCTTTTATAACCCAAAGGCTGGGAAAAAAATTCCATTCATCGCACGGCACTGCTACTATTTTAGCCATTTATCATCAATTTTGATCTTCTCCCGCCGTTTTCGCTAATAAAACGGAGATTTACGGGTATACGTAACCATTGCTTCTTAAAACAGCCTGTATGAAAAAGCCGATCGCCGTATTCTTTCTTGTTTTTATTGGGGTGTTATCAATAGCTCAGCCGGTAAAGGAACATGGCCGGCTCAGTGTAGCAGGTGTATCCCTGCAGGATGAAAAAGGTAACGCAGTAGTGCTGCGGGGTGTGAGCTTTGGCTGGCACAACTGGTGGCCGCGGTTTTACAATGCCGGGGCTGTGGAGTGGCTGCACAGGGATTGGGGCTGCAATGTCGTAAGGGCGGCCATGGGCATCGAGCCGGATGGAGCCTATCTTCAACGCCCGGATTGGTCAAAGGAACGGATCAAGGCCGTGGTGGATGCAGCCATCCGCGAAAATATTTACGTGATCATCGACTGGCATAGCCACAATATCAACCGGCAGGAAGCCAAAGCTTTTTTTACGGAAATGGCCACCCTGTATGGCAAGAATCCGCATGTTATCTACGAAATCTTTAACGAGCCGGACCAGGAAACATGGAGCGAGGTGAAGGACTATTCCTCCGGTATCATTAGCGCTATCCGGGCCATAGACCCGGATAATATTATCCTGGTGGGATCGCCGCACTGGGACCAGGATGTGCACGTGGCGGCCGACGATCCGCTTACCGGGTTCAGCAATATCATGTACACACTGCATTTTTACGCCGCTACCCATAAGCAGGCGCTGCGCGACCGGGCGGATTACGCCCTTGGCAAGGGACTACCGCTGTTTATCTCCGAATCGGCCGGTATGGAGTCCAGTGGCGACGGCCCGCTGAATATTGAAGAGTGGCATAAATGGATCGCCTGGGCCGAAGAACACAAGATCAGCTGGATCACCTGGTCGGTAAGCGATAAAAACGAAACCTGCTCCATGCTGCTGCCGTCTGCACGGGCGGAGGGGCAGTGGGAGGCGAAAGACCTGAAGGATGCAGGCGCCCGGACCCGGGAATTGCTGCGCAAATACAATGTAGCCGAATAAAGTAAGGGGACCGGGGCCGGAAGTGCGGAAACATGAAGTAAAGCCTGAGCCGGAGGGCATCGATTCTTCAATCCAATTCTCCGGGTTGCATTTTAGTTGTCCTGCCCCCAGCGAAAGCTGTCTACCTGCAGTCCTGCCAGGTCGAGCACACGGTCGGTAACGGTGGCTGCCGCCTGCTCTATCGTTTGAGGTTTGCTGTAAAAAGAGGGGCTGGCCGGGCAAATGATGCCTCCTGCCAGGGTCACTGTCTCCATGTTGCGGATATGAACCAGGTTATACGGTGTATCCCGTACCACGCAGATCAGCTTGCGCCGTTCCTTGAGTACTACATCGGCGGCACGGCTGATCAGGTCGTTGGAGATGCCGCCGGCGATCCGGCCCAGCGTACCCATGGAGCAGGGGATAATGATGAGGGTATCATAGCGGCCCGATCCCGACGCAAACGGTGCATTGAAATCTTTCTGGTCATAAAATTTTACCGGCAGGGCGGTATAGCTTTCGTCGCCCAGTTCGGTTTGCCACACCTGCCGGGCATTGTCCGTCATCACCACGGCCAGGTCCTGCCACTGGTTTTTCAGCGTCACCAGTTTTTCCAGGAGTAGCCTGGCATACACCGATCCGCTGGCACCCGTAATTGCTACCGCTATTTTTTTCATACACCCATGGTTCAACCTGCAAAATTCAGGAAAGAAAATGAAGGAAGGAGAGGATAAATTGTTGTAAACGCGTCACCTCTT
>JBEVLT010000241.1:0-27096 GCA_040509055.1 Chitinophagaceae bacterium | reverse complement strand
GATCGTATTGCCTTCGATGCGCCAGGTAATTTTCGGGTCGGTCAGCTTCAGGTCTTTCGGCCGCACCTTATCCCGCTCGGGCCGCACATCATCACGGTATGCTTCCTTCACGGCGTACCAGGCCGCCTTGGGCGCCCGGTTGTAATAATCGGTGATGCTCCAGCTGGCCACCGGCCAGCAATCATTCAGCTGCCAGAGCAGGGTACCCATATTGTATGGCTCATGGCTGCGGTGGATCAGGATCATGTTCTTAAACCCATAGTATTGCACGCACTGCGTCAGGTACACATAGTCCTCCACCGACAGGTGGTTGATCTTTGCCGAATCGATCATATACCCTTTCAGGTAGCCTTCCAGCTTCTTAAACCCGTTGCCGGCACGCTGGTGGTTGTGCAGCACGTCGGAAAATAAATAGCGGTCCTGCGGTTCGGTGATGGCCAGGATGCTGCTGTAGTTGGGCATAGCCTGCATTCCGTACTCGCTGATAAAGCGGCCGGTCCTGTTCTCAAACACTTCGAAGTCTTCCCCGCCCCACCAGGTGCCCCAGTAATGGCTGTCGCCCTCGGTGATGCTCTTGGGCACCGACCAGTGCGAACGCGGCGAGGTATTCACATAGGGCCGGCTGTTGTCCACCTCTTTTAGCCAGGCAGGGATGCTGTCCTTGAACATCCGCTCGTAATCGCGCCAGAGCCGTACCGAATCCGTTTTGGATATGCGGAACGAGCTATGCCAGCCCCATTTGAAAAAGGCCTCGTCGATCTCGTTGTTGCCGCACCACAGGATAATGCTTTTGTGATGGCGCAGCCGTTTTACCTGGTACTTCACTTCCTCCCGCACATTGGCAAAGAAAGCATCGTCACCAGGGATCATGGTGCCGGCAAACATGAAGTCCTGCCAGATATAAATACCCAGCGAGTCGCAGAGATCATAGAAATAATCATCCTCGTAAATGCCGCCGCCCCATACACGCAGCATGTTCATGTTGGCGTCTTTTGCCATCATCAGCATCTTGCGGTACTCGTCTTTGGTCATGCGGGTCACGAACGCATCGGAAGGGATATAGTTGGCGCCCTTCATGTACACGGGCTTGCCATCGATCTTAAAATAAAACGAAGAACCCTTGGCATCCGGCTCCTGCACCAGCTGCACATTCACCGGCGGCACATAGGCCTTCTCGGCCGGCTTTGCATCATAGCCTTCCACGCGTACCGGCTTCCAGATGCCGCAGGTGGTGAACTTGGGTCCCCAGTCCCACCCGAAATGGTACTGCGCCTTGCGCACATAGGCCCGGGGATTGTCGGGGATAACATAGGGAATATCCTGTTTGGCTAAAGAATCTACTTTGTTCTGCGCGGAGATGAAATGGATCAGCAGCGTGTTGCCTGCGGGTTTCAGCTGGCTTTTGACATTCACTTTCCACTGGCGGAACATATTGTCGGCCTTCAGGACCAACTTACCATTGAGATACACTTCTGCATAGGTATCCAGCCCGTCAAAGACCAGCTCCACGTTCTTTTTGCCCAGCACCGTAGCCGGTACGCTAAACGTGGTGCGATACTGCCAGTTCTCCTTTTCGATCCACTGCAGCTTTTTTTCATTGTCGCGGTAATAAGGATCAGGGATCAGCTTATTGGCCAGTAAATCGGTATGCACTTCGCCGGGTACTTTGGCGGGATGCCAGCGGGCTTCATCCTGCTCGTGGAATTGCCAGCCGGACGAAAGTGTAACGGAAGCTACCTGCGCCTGTACGCCGGTCAGCAGCGCCATCGCCAGCAGGGCAGCAAAAGATCTTTTCAGCATAGGGATCATATTCATTTAGAGTTTGAGCAAAGCGGGTTTGGTATGGTAGAGGTCCATGATCAGCTCGCCAAAGATGGTATTGGCCCAGGCAAACCATTTGCGGGTGAATTTCTTCGGGTCGTCCTTGTGAAAGGACTCGTGCATAAAGCCGGTGCCGCCATGGTTGGCTGCCAGGGATTGCACGCATTGTTTGATCTCCGCATCGCTGGTGCTGGTCTGCGCCCGCATGATGATGCTCAGGGGCCAGATCATCTGCATGCCGGCATGCGGCCCGCCGATGCCTTCGCCGGCCGTGCCTTTGAAGAAGAACGGGTTCTCGGTGGACCATACCAACTGGCGTGTATTAAGATAAACGGGATCCGTTTTGTTCACCGCGCCAAGGTAAGGCAGTGACAACAGGGAAGGAATATTCGCATCGTCCATCAGGTTGAAGCTGCCAAAGCCGTTCACCTCGAAGGCATAGACACGGCCAAATTTCGGGTGCGTTGTAATAGCGTATTGCATCAGGGCATTGGCAACCTCATTGGCCAGGGCCGTACATTCATTCGCCAGCGCGCTATCGCCATGGATCTTGCTCACCATTTCAGCCACCTGCCGCAGCGACACCACGGCAAAGAAATTGGATGGGATCAGGAACGGAAAGATCGTCGCATCATCGCTGGGCCGGAAGATGGAGCAGATCAGCCCCACAGGCTTGACGGGATAGCCGTAACCGCCGATCGGCACGCCATCTGTGGCCCAATCGGTTTTGCGTTGAAAAGTATAAGGTCCATCGCCGTTCTTGCGCTGCTGCTCCTTGAATGTTTTTATCGTCAACCGGATCGCTTCTTTCCAGGCTGTATCAAAAGGAGCCGTATCGCCCGTGGTCTTCCAGTAACGATAAGCCAACCGGATAGGATAGCACAGCGAATCGATCTCCCATTTCCGCTCATGGATGCCGGGTTTCCAGTCGGTGATATCCGTATGCCGCCACTCGCTCTCCTTCGTCTCGTCCTTGTAAAAGGCATTGGTATAGGGATCCAGGTGGATGCACTTGGTTTGCCGGTTGATCACGCCCGCGATCAGCTGCTGCAGCTTCTTATCTTCTTTGATCAGCGACAGATACGGCCATACCTGCGCCGTACTGTCCCGCAGCCACATGGCGTCGATATCGCCGGTGATCACGTAGGTATCGGGCTTGCCGTTGACGATTGAAAAATCAACCGTGGTATCCAGCGTATTCGGGAAGCAGTTCTCAAACAGCCAGGCCAGCTCTGTATCGCCCAGTCCTTTTTTGATCTTGACGATCATCGCTTCCACGGCATCGCTGGTGAAGTGGCGTTTGTTCACAGGAGGACGGTTGGAGACGAAACCGGGTGTTCCGGTAGCCCAGAGATCCGTTTTGCCGAGGGTGATTCCGGCGGTTAGCATGGCAGTCGTTTTGATAAAATCTTTACGTGTAGGCATTCAGTTAGGTTTAAAAGGTTTCAGAGGTTCCAGAAGTTTAAAAGGTTATGGGAAGAGTTTTGAATTACCACAGTCTGATTATTTGTGAACAGTAAGCACCATCAGCCTGAGACAACTTTTTAAACCTATTAAACCTTTTAAACTTCTTAAACTATTTTTAGCGAGGTCTTGAATCCGTTCGTACTCCCCAAACATTCGACGGCGTTCCACCCATTTCGATAACTAAGTCGCCTCCTTTCATTAAATCAGCGTACGTAATATACGATTTGTTATAAGCAGCCTTATTGTACGTGACGCTTTGGATGTATTTATTTGTTGCGCTGTTATGCTGAACGTCGATCCGCAATGTTTTACCATCCGCTAAGCTGAGCGTAGCGCCATCGAAGACCGGGCTGCCGAAGATGAATACACCGCTGGAAGGATTGACCTGGTAAAGACCAAGGGCTGATAAGACGTACCAGGCTGACATCTGGCCGACATCTTCATTGCCGCAAAGGCCATCGATCTTGTCGGAATAGAGACTGTCCAGGATGTAGCGCACTTTATCAGCCGTCTTCCAGGGCTGGCCCACCCAGGCATAGAGATACGGGATATGATGGCTCGGCTCGTTGCCATGCGCATACTGGCCGATGAGGCCGGTGATGTCGCTGGAGGCTTCTTTGCCCATATCGCCTTTGATCATAAATAATGAATCCAGTTTTTTGGTAAATGCTTCTTCCCCACCCAGCAGGCTGATCAGGCCCGGCACATCCTGCGGCACGAGCCAGGTGTATTGCCAGGCATTGCCTTCGGCAAAATCGTCCTTCATGTGGCGGGACACAAAGGGACTGAAGGGCTCACGCCATTGGCTGGCCCCTACCCGCCCGCGAACGAATTTGGTAACCGAATCGAAATAATTGCGGTAGTTCAGCGCCCGCTGGCTGAAATAATTATAATCTTCCGTCTTGCCCATTTTCTTCGCCATCTGCGCAATACCCCAGTCCGCAATGGCAAACTCCAGGCCCATGGCCACCGACTCCACCATGCTGTCGGCCGGGATATAGCCGAGCTGCTTTACCCAGTTCAGCCCCCGCTCATCCTGCATGGCTGTATTTTTCACCGCTTCCCAGGCCAGCGTGGTATCGAAGCCGCGGAAACCTTTCAGGTAGGCATCGGCCACCACCTGCACGGAGCTGTAGCCGGGCATCGTATTCGTTTCATTGCCCATCAGGTGCCAGATGGGGAGCTTGCCCTGCTGCTTGTAGATGGCCAGCATGGAGCTCACCATATCATTCACCCGCTGCGACTGGAAGAGGGTGAACAGCGGATGTGCTGCCCGGTAGGTATCCCAGAGCGAGAACGTGGTCAGGTTGGTAAACGTGGAATCATGATAAAGCTGCTTATCAGTGCCGCGGTAGTCGCCGTTATGATCGTTGAAGATCGAAGGCGCGATCATGGTATGATACAGGGCGGTGTAGAAAGTGCGCAGCCGCGCCGTATCGGTGGATTGGATCCGGATCTTATTCAGCTCTTTGTTCCAGGCTGCATCGGCCTGCTGAACGGTCTGCTCAAAATTCCAGTGCGGCAATTCTGCGGCAATGTTCCTGGCCGCATTCTCCATGCTTACGGGCGAGATACCGACCTTCACCAGCACCTTTTCATCTTTTGCGGTAGCAAACTGCGCCACGCCCCGGATCTTTCTGCCTGTAGCGGTTTTGCCAGGCTTCAGGACGGTGCTGTCATAAACCATAAAACTCCTGATGGGTTTGGAAAAAACAGCAGTGAACATGATCCGCTGGTCTTTGGCCCATCCTTTCGAGTGGCGGATGCCGGTGATGGTGGTATCATCCACCTGCTTGATAAATCCCCATTCCGGCGCATCCCAGCCGATGCCGGATTCCAGGTCGATGATCAGTTTGGCGCTGTCCGAAGCCGGGAAGGTATATTGGTGAAAACCCACCCGCTCGGTAGCGGTCAGCTCGGCCTTGATGCCATAGCGTTTCAGCAACACAGAATAATAACCCGGCACTGCTTTTTCATCCGCATGAGAAAACAGCGAGTAATAACCGCTGCTTTGATCACCGGCCTTACCCCGGGCCAGCGTGACGCTGCCGATCACGGGCATAAACGAAATATCGCCCAGGTCGCCGATGCCGGTACCACTCAGGTGCGTATGCGAAAAGCCGGTGATGGTAGAGTCGGAATAATGATAGCCGGAACACCAGTCCCAGCCCTGCGTCAGGTTGGTAGGCCCCAGCTGCACGGCGCCAAACGGCACGTTGGCGCCAAGGAATACGTGGCCATGAAAACCGGTACCGATAAAGGGATCGACATACTGCGTCAGGCCAACGGCAGTCACCGTGGAGTCGGATTTGGTCTGCTCCGAGCAGGCTTGCAGCAATACGCCGGCACAAAGCAAGCCGGTCAATAATTTAAGTTGGTTTTTCATACGTTTCATAGAGAATTTGGTTTCCCGCAAAGGGCGCTAAGAAGCAACGGCGAAGAATTTCATACAACACTCCGCGTCTCTGCACCACAGCGTTCGCCGCGGGAAGCTTATCATTTAATACCTTGTTTTACTTTCACCACCGCATCCAGCTTCATCTCCTGCGAGCTGCTGCCTATCCCGATACGATACTCGCCGGGATACAGCACCCATTTGCCCTGCTTCAGGTCCCATTTCTGCAGCTCGGCCACAGGAAGACGGAACTGTACGGAACGCTCCTGCCCTTTCTGCACTGATATGCGCTGAAACCCTTTCAGCTCTTTTACCGGCATGCGCTCACCTGAAGGATACTGCACATATACCTGCGCCACTTCATCCCCGTCCATCGAACCGGTATTCCTGATGGCAGCAGAAAACACCAATGTGTCTTTCAAAGAATTGACAGCACCAGGCTGCTGCTGCCAGCTGTAAGCAAACGATGTGTAAGACAACCCGAAACCAAACGGGTATTGCACTTTACCATCGAAATAGCGATAGGTGCGCCCCTTCATGGTGTAGCTGTCATAAGCCGGCAGATCATCAAAGGAGTTATAAAATGTAACCGGCAGGCGGCCTGCAGGCGATACATTACCAAACAATACATCGGCCAATGCATGCCCACCCTGCTCGCCGGGATACCAGGCCAGGATGATGGCGTCTACATACGGTGCGATGGGAGAAATATCCGTAGCGCTGCCAGCCGTCACCACAGCGATCAGCGGCTTATCCTTGATGGACTTGCGCAATTCTTTGATATAAGCGATATGTGCAGCTGGCAGGCTGATATCCTTGCGATCACCACGACCCGGCGCCAGGAAGGCATCGCCCTCCTCTCCTTCATACACTGGCGTCCACCCGATCACCGCCACGGTGATATCGGCATTGCTCGCGGCCCAGGTACCACCAAAGTGCACGGTATCTTCATAATCGCAACCCTGGTCGTATTCCACCCGGGTGCCGGCATTGACAGTCGCCGTTATCCCTTCCACAAAGTTCACCGCCTTATCGCTCACGCCATGGTAGTTGCCTACCAGCGCATCCAGCGACGCCGCATTGGGACCCGCCACCATGATGGCGCCATAGCTACTTTTATTCAGCGGGAGTATGGATTTGGATTGTCCTTTCAGGGGTGCGTTCTTCAGCAATACCATGCTTTGCTGCGCCATCTTCCGCGCCAGCTCCGTATGATACGCATTGGACACGCTATCCCCGCCGTACCGGCTGAACGGGGTAGACAACGGCGCGTCATAAAACCCCAGCTTGATCTGTGTACGTAAAATGCCGGCCAGCGCGCTGTCGATCTGCGGGCGGGTCAGCAGGTTTTGCTGCACGGCTTTCAACACATCGTCCTGCAGCAGGTTGCTGCAGTCCAGGTTCACCCCGGCCTTGATGGCTTCGGCAGCGGTCACAACACTATTGGGCAGCACTTTGTGGCGGAGCCAGATATCTTCCAGCGCCCAGCAGTCGGTGACCACATGGCCTTTGAATTGCCATTCCTGGCGAAGGATCTTTTGCAATAAAGTATTACCGGTGCAGCAGGGTTCATCGTTGAGCCGGTTATAGCCGCACATCACCGATTCCACACCGGCATCTACCAATCTTTTAAAAGCGTAGAGGTAAGTCTCACGCAGATCTTTTTCGTCTACTACTGCATTGAAGGTATGGCGACCGGCTTCCGGCCCGCTGTGCACGGCAAAATGCTTGGCGGCAGCAGAAGTTTTTAAATAACGCGGATCATTGCCCTGCAATCCTCTTACAAATGCGGAGCCCATGCTGGCGGTCAGGAACGGATCCTCGCCATAGGTTTCCTGCCCCCTGCCCCAGCGCGGATCGCGGAAGATATTGATATTGGGCGACCAAAACGTCAATCCCATGTACTGCAGCCGGCGGTCCTGCGCCACAGCCAGGTTGTACTTGGCCCTTGCTTCGGTAGAGATCACGGTAGCCGCTTCATACAGCAATGGATCGTTAAAGGTAGCAGCCATACCGATGGCCTGGGGGAATACCGTGGCCTTACCGGCTCTTGCTACACCGTGCAGCGCTTCATTCCACCAGTTATAAGCCGGGATGCCCAGCCGTGGCACGGCCGCGCTCCGGTAACCCAGCAGGGATATCTTTTCTTCCAGTGTCAGCCGGTTCAACAGGTCTTTCACCCGGGCTTCCATCGGCAGTCCTGCTTTTCGAAAAGCAGGAAGCGTATCCTGCGCACCGCATGCGGCCGATAAGGCCAGCAGTCCAAGTCCCAGGCAGGAATTACGCATGAATTTCTTTATCGTCATTTGTTTTATCATTTAGATTGAATGCCCAGTTCAGCAACGGCGATGCCGTTGCCGCTCACCACCTGTAAGGCTGAAAATTTAAAGTAGCGGGCAAACGACGGGTGTTCCGGAAATACAATTTGCCCTATCGGGTTGGCCCGGATGTTAGCAAATTCGCCTGTGGCAACCCGGCCCCAATACACGCCATCATTGCTTACAGAAAATTCATATTTATCTACCGTGCCATCTGTCTTTTTATCCTGCCTTGGCAGATAGGTGAAGGCCCGGATCGTTTGGATTTTGCCCATGTCTACGATAATTTCCTGTGGTGCAAAGGCTACACCGGCCGTATCACGCAACGTTGCTAAAAAGCTGCCGGGATTTTCATCGATCGCCCGGGCAGCCTGGTCATCTTTTACTACCGGTGACACTATTTTCCAGCCAGCCTTTGATACGTCAAAGGTTTGTATCGCGGTCTCACTGGCTTTTCCCTGTCCTGCATGCCCTGTGAAAACGATATCAAAGCTGCGGGCCTTGATCAACCCGCCCATACTAAGCTGGAAAGGTGTTGTGTACAAAGGCGATTGCGAGGTCGGTTCCCTTCCATTCAGCGTATAACGGATGCTGCCTACCGGAGCTTCGGTACTAATCGTCACCAATCCTTTTTTATCCCGTTTGATCAAGGGCGAGCTAAGGTGCTGCGGTTCTTTGAACAGGCCGAAATCGCTGAGCGCAATGCCGGCATCGGCCCCGGTTACACGCAGCCGTACTTTGCTGGCAGTGATATGCTGCGGCAGGCGGATGAGCCGGTTGGACCCGATGCTGGTCGCCGTAGCGATCAGCTTCCATTGATTATTCTGGAAAGCTTCGATAGCAACAGAAGTAATACGCTGTCCCAGTTTGATATTTTCCCGCAGCCTGATCACATTGAAAGTGGTTTGTTTACCTAGATCAACGGTCAGTTGAGGATTCAATACCTTATCATCCGTAGCCCAATAGCTGTAGCGGTCATCATCCAACAGGAATGAAGGACCATATTGCGCCGCATTCCTGCCCCGGATATTGGAAGCCGTGAACCTGGCTCCCTTGGCCAGGTTGACAGCAAAGATCTGCTGCACCAGCCGGCCAAACTCCGTCATGTTTTTTACATCGTTGGCATGCAGCAGCCCGTCGCGGTTGGGTGCAATACCCAGGTCGAGATTGGCGCCGCGCCCCACGCTCTTGTAATACAGGTCGAGCAAGGTGTAGGGCGATTTGACCTGCTCATCCTGCGCCGCATGGTAAAACCAGCCCGGCCGCAACGGCACATCGCATTCGGCCGGCATCCAGTACTGCCCGTTGCGCGTACCCTCGGTAGCCTCCCAGTATTTTACATAGCCATTGGCCGGCAATTTCCCTTCATCCGGCGCAACGGGTGTATAGGTAGCCCAGCTGGTTTCGCCGGCAAAACCTTCTTCATTGCCCACCCAGCGCACATCCGGACCCACATCGCCAAAAAGCACCGCTCCCGGCTGCATGGCACGGGTAATGGCCCAGGTGGTATCCCATCCGTAATACGTAGTCCGGTCGATCTTCCGCGTTTCCCGCGTGCCGCCATAATAGCCGTCGCCGCCATTGGCGCCATCATGCCAGGAGATGAACAGCGGTCCGTAGCTGGAGTACAGTTCCTTCAGCTGCTCCCGGTAGAGCTGCACATAGTCGTACGAGCCATAAGCCGGGCTGTTGCGGTCCCAGGGAGAGCAGTACAGGCCCAGCTTCATGCCTGCTTTTTCACAAGCCTGTTGAAATTCCTTGATGATATCGCCCTTACCGTTCTTCCAGGGACTTTTGGTGATATTATGTTCTGTGGTTTTCGTGGGCCAGAGGCAAAACCCGTCGTGGTGCTTGGCTACGACCACTACCCCTTTGAAACCACCGGCTTTGGCAGTTTGTACGATCTGGTTCGCATCAAACGGCTTCGGGTTAAAAATAGCAGGGTCTTCATCGCCGTATCCCCATTCCTTGTCGGTATAGGTATCCATGCCGAAATGCACGAGCACATACATTTCCATCTCGTGCCAGCGCAGCTGTGCTTCAGTTGGCAATACGCCATAGGGCCTGGGCGGCGCCTGGCCGGCAGCCGGTACCAGCAGTACAGCAAACAGGAAGAGGATAATAACGGCTTGTCTTTTCATGAGCATCGATCGTTTTTGCGGTTATTCCACCATGATCTCGTCGGTAAATATCCAGGACTGCGTGCCTTTGAACAAATAGCCTTCCGGTATCTCGCCAAAAGCGGCAGCCACCACACGAATATATCTTGCTTTCACCTTCTTTCCATCCAACCGCAGGGTTTGGAGGGAAGGCTCGCCCATGCGCTGTTCAATCGTGGTGACCGAACGATCAGCCAGGACAAAATCTTTCCCGTTCAAGGACGTATAGAGCGATAAATCGGGGGGAAGGAAGATGCCGCTATTTACATCGCACAAAAAGTTAATATTAACGGCGCCGACCGTAATCGTTCCCTGCAGGTCGATCGTAGCTATCACCTCTTTGCCTAAAAAGCCCAGCCATTTATTGTCCTTAAAAGCCGTGGACGCCATCAGCCCGTCGGTTAGGCTGACCGCGCCGCCGCCCGCATATTGAGGTGCGTACGTACTCGCTAAGGTCACCGGCCTGCCCAGCGCTTTGTTTACCGGTACAAAAAGAGCAGCCTGCGCCGACGGCTGGCCACCGGCATATAACCGCGCCTGTACAGTGGCCGCTTTCCCGACCAGGAAGGGTTTGGTATAAACGATTTCTTTTCCATCATTCACACGGTATTTTAGTGTGGAACCGTTCATCGTGGTATTCAGTGACACCAGCGCTTTTTTAGCCGCATCGATCGAGTAGCTGACCACCGGGTCGGCATTCACCTGCATCCCGTCCACCCAGGCCGTACCGGCAGTGACCAGGTCTATGTTAACAATAGCCGCCGACCAGGACGAATCGGACCGGAGCAAAAAAGAATATTGCTGCCAGTCATCGCTCAGCGTAAAACTCCTTTCCTGCCGGGGGCCTTCCACGCCGATGCGCAACAAGGGCATGCGGTCCTGCTTTTTGGCCCTGGCCCACACCGATACGCGGTAGCTGTTGCCCGCCTTCAGTACGATAGGCAGCAACCGGATGCGGCTGCCGCCACTGTCAACCGGCGTTGTGAGCCGGAGGCTGAATCGGCCTTCTTTATGCTGCCGGGGATCGGCAAAAAACGTAGCTGCAGGATCGCCCTTTTTGGCAAAGCTCATCTTTGTATTGCTGCCAATCGGCAGCCCGGGACTGACAATGGTCTCAAAACCCGGATTCGCTGTCAGGTTGCCCGGGTAGATCAATGATTGTTCTTTGGACACTCCTTTGACCAGGTATACCCTCGTGCTCATGGCATCGATCATATCCTCCAGCCCGCCGCCTGTAAAACCCAGTTCCCTGTTTTCAAACCATAACCGGGCAATGGAAGAGTCCATCCACCATTTACCCGGAGCCAGCCGGATACGGACAGACTTTGGTTTATTTTCTTTGTTGACGGCCAGGATCAGCAGGTCGCCATTGTGCACAAAGGCGCGCACCAGTGTTTGCGGATCGGAAGAAGTAACAGCCGGCGCCGCTTCATCCGACAATAAAAAACCGGCCATCTGCTGCACTTCCACCGCCATATCGCTGCAGGCCGACCAGGCGGCCACCGATTGCGGGTTCAGGTTGGCTGCTGCATGCGTGTAATACTGAATACCTTTTGCGCCATTCACCAATCCGATATAGGTCATTACACGTATCTCTTTCGGTGTCGGCTCGCGGGCCCACATTTCCTGCCCGCCAAATGCCTGCGGCACCAGCCATACGGACTTCTCATGAGCATACAGTTTGTCCAATTCCTGCACATGTTCCTCTACCATGTTCACCGGGCCGGGGATCGGGTACGGATCGGTCATGGCAATATCCATCGAGTGGCGGTACAACCCGAATTTGGGCGGCAGCATGAATACAATAGAAACCGGGTGATAGGGATCCAGTTCATGCACGAATTGATACGCTTTTTCCAGCAGGGCCGGTGGGCGCCCCTGCCCGTCCGGTTCATCGTTGATATACCAGGCCAGCAAAGCCGGGTGATCGCGAAAAGCAATGATCTCGTTCTTCAGGATTTGCCATTTCTCCTCTTCGGTCAGCGGTAATCCACGGGCGCCGTTGTGCCCGGAACCGATCAGCGAATTGACACTATACGCCACCCGCATCCCTACCTGTGCGCAACGGTCCATATAGGCTTTGCGCTCGGCAAAGGTTTCCGGCAGGTTGGACTGGTAGGGCGCCATATGGGTAAACCCATGCGTGACCTCGTTGGCTAGGCCCAACACATTGCCGCCGCAATAAAACCCGAAGGGGAAAAAGGGAAGTCCATCAGCGATCAGCCCGCCGGTCTGCAGGTCGATCTTTACCTCGTTGGCTTTAGGGCGCAGCCGGATAATATCGATCGTATCGCGCCTGGTCACTTTATCGTTGCAGGATACGGTATACTGCAGGGTGGTGCGTCCCGGGACAAAGGCAATCAGGGGCAGCCTGATCCGAAGCAGTCCGTTTGCAAGGCTATCAGTAGCACCCAACAGCTCATCGCTTTTGTAAACGGACAGCCTGGGAGGACCGGCCGGGTCATTACCCGGATCGCCCAGGATAATAACATCTTTTTCCGTTGTATAGTAATTGTACTTCGAAAATACCTTCAATTGCTGGGCATGGGCATGCCCGGCAGCGAATAGCAGTCCGGGCAAAAGCAAACGGGCAAAAAGTGTTTTCATGAACTGTGGCTATCGGTTTAATGTTTGAACCAGCCGGCAGGAATATCCTGCGGCGCAGACCCGTTGAAGCTGTATTGCAGCTTCAGGGTATAACCACCTCCCCCTTCGATAAAATCAAGCGCAAACCGCTGCAATCCTTTTTGCAGAGCGACCTGCCCGTTCTTTTCTTTGGCCGCATGCAGCCCATCGTTATCTACCACCAGGCGGTCGGCGATCTTTAATACCCCGCCATCATCGCAGGTAAGGTAAAAAGTATAAATGCCATCCTGCGGTACATTGATGTAGCCACGGTATTGCAGGCCGAAGGCAGGAGATTGCGCTTCTTTCGGCACCGTGATCGCCCCTGCTATGGAAGAGCCATCGGGCGTTTTGGCAAACAGTGCGATGGTAGCGGTGAATGAGCCCCTGAACCAGCTGCAGGCCAACCCATTTGCGGCGGCAGCAACTGTCGCCGGTACGGCAAGCTCTTCTTTCCGGTAATGCAGGTCGTACACATCACCGCGGCTGCCATCCGGTTTGAAAGCAGCTACGCGCACCAGCTTCGATTCGCTGATAGTCAGCGGTCCGCTCAGCTCCCCGGATAGCGCTGCAGGCAGCGTGCTATCCAGGGTGAAGCGGATGGTGAGCGTTGGGATTGGTTTTTCAATAGTCAGTGTCGTATTGCCGGTGAAGGCATAGCTTTCCAGCAGGCCCAGGTCGGGCAGCCGGTAGCTGACCTTCAGGCGGTCCAGTCTGGTATAATGTGCGTTTAACCGCTGCAGGTAAGAAGCATAGTCATCTTTATTGGTCCACAGCCGTTCGGCCAATGCGGTCATACGGGGATAAATCATATAATCGGCCCGTTGCTCTGTAGGAATACGTTCTGCCCAGGTATTGCCCTGGCCGCCGATAATATTTTTACGTTCTGCCAGGGTCAGGTCTTTGGGTATGGGATTGTAATAATACACGGAAGGCAGGGAGTTTTTGTCCTGCTCGTTGCTGAAGTACAACGGTTCGCCCGGCGACATGATTACAACATTTCCGTTCTTCGCCGCTTTTACCGCAGCTTCGGGCACCCAGTTGCGCCAGTACATGATTACTGCAGACCGGCTGATGCCGCCTTCCAGTATTTCGTCCCAGCCGATCAGTGTGCGGCCTTTGGCATTGAAGAATTTTTCCATCTCCCGGATAAAATAGCTTTGCAGCTCTGCCGTATTCTTCAGGCCTTCTTTGGCCATCAGTTGCTTACACGCATCTGATTTCTCCCAGTGCGTACGGTCTACCTCGTCACCGCCGATATGGATGTACTTCGAAGGAAAGATGTCCATGATCTCGGTAAATACATCCTCCGCAAACCGGAACACGGCCGGCTGGCAGGGACACATGGGCGCTGTGAACAGTTCGCCAAATACACTGTTCTTCCCATCGCAGCTCAGGTAATTATACGCATTGATCGCCGCCATCATGTGGCCGGGCATGTCCACTTCGGGCACGATGTCGATATGGCGGGCCGCTGCATAAGCCACCAGTTTTTTCAGTTGCTCCTGCGTGTAAAAACCACCATACATGGTTTTACCATTCTTCTGAACGATATGTGCCGGATCGATGGCCATGTCAGGATTATCTTTTGCCTGCTGCATGCACACGGAATCCTGGTTGTTGAAGGTACGCCAGGCACCTTCTTCCGTCAGCTTCGGGTATTTTTTGATCTCCACGCGCCAGCCCTGGTCGTCGGTCAGGTGCAGGTGAAACTTGTTGAATTTGTATAACGCCATCCGGTCGATCATCCTTTCCAGGTAATTGATGGAAAAGAAATGACGCGATACATCCAGGTGCAGGCCCCGCCACGCATAAGCCGGCTCGTCCCTGATGGTAACAGCAGGCAATGAAACCTCTGTTACCCTTTCGCCGGGGTTTTCAATCGCCGCGGGCAACAGTTGCCTGATCGTTTGCACCGCCCGGAACATACCGGCCGGATAAGCAGCCGAAAGCGTTACCTGCTGTGGAGTGATCAGGATATGATACCCTTCGGGCGCCGTGATCATGGCATCATACACCAGCCGGATCGATCTTTTTTGCAGCTTCGCCTCCACGTTCAGCGCTGTGCCGAAACCGGGCTTGAACAACCCGCTTAATAAGTCCGCTTCACTTTTGAACCGCTGGTTCACAGGTATCACAACCACTGTCCGGGCCGTAACCGAAAAAGAACCTTTTCCTGCCGTCAACTGCTGCGGATACGGGATCAATGCGTAATCAGCAGGCTGCTGTGCATTGACACTGCTCCAAACAAACAATAGCCCCAGCAGCATCCGCGCTGGCTGCCTCATCATTTTTACACGTATCATATCATTGGTTAGCAACGGCCAGCTGGTTCAGTATCGGTGCGGCCAGTGCGGTTATAGTTTGGTGTCCCTGTTTCAAAGCATCGAACACCACGATTTCATTTTTTCCTTTTTTCAGCCACCCGGCAGGTACATACAATGTTTGCTGCGGGCCTGTCTCCCAGTATTTCCCTAGGTTGATCCCGTTCAGGAAAACGAAGCCCTTGCCAAAAGAGCGCAGATCCAGGTACGTATCCCCCACCTCATCCAGCGCAAACTCGCCGCGGTAGCAGGCCGGTTGCGCTTTCCCCGCAGCAGGCCTGGCGCCAAACCGGAGGCCATTCAGATCGTTGAAAGGAAAACGGTACATCTTCCAGTTGGTTACGGTCTTGCCTGAAAGAGCAACCGAACCGATAATCCCCTTGCGGTTATCCGTCAGGTAAGGACCATAGTTGATGCGGCCATTGTTTTCTACCAGGATATCGAGCACGGCATTAGCAGGGACAGCCGGCAACAGGATGGAATCCTGCTTCAGTCTCCGGTCCAGGGTGCCAACCGGTTTGCCATTGATATACACGATGGCAAAATCCCGCAACCCGTCGATTTTTAAATAGCCCGGCTTTGCTGCAGGCAATACAGCCCGGTACAATACAAACCCATAGGCCTGGTCCAGGTCCTCAAAACACAGCGGCGCTGGTGATGAGACAGGTTCAGGCAACTTATCAAACAACGCGGCATACCCGGTAAGCCGGATGTTACCGATCGCGATCGTCTTTTTCTTTTCAGGTACAGGCGGCAGTATAGTCCCGGGCGGCAGGTGTTTGGAGATGATGGCGCGGAACTTAAAATACTTTTCGGTAGGATTGCCCGATTCATCCAGCGGCGCATCGTAGTCGTAGCTGGATGTCTGTGGAGCATACGGGTCGTTGATATTCATATTGGCCCCGTTCATAAAACCACGGGTGGTACCGCCGTGAAACATATACATGTTGATGGAAATGCCTGCTGCCAAAACCGTATCCAGCTTGGCGGCCTCGCGGTCCGCATTCGTTTTGGCGTGCGGCTTGCCCCAGTTGTCAAACCAGCCGGGGTACCATTCAGCTATGTAGTAAGGCCCTTTGCCGTTGTGGTATTGATTGATCAGCTTCCTGACTTCTGACGGATTGTCGGAACCGTTTACTGCAGGTAAATAGCCGGGCAGGTACCCGTTGACCATTTTATCCGCTCCATCGCAGGTGAAAAGAAGGCCATCAAAACCTGCTTCCCGGAAAAGCTTCCGGTTCAGGTCGAGGTAGCTTTTATCATCGCTGTAGGAACCATATTCGTTTTCGATCTGCACCATGAGTACGTTGCCGCCATGCGTCACCAGCAGCGGTACGATCTCTTTTGCCAGCCGGTGAATGTAACGGGTATAGGCAGCTACAAAACGCGGATCTTTACTACGCACTTTTACCGTACTGTCTTTCAGCAACCACCAGGGATAGCCGCCAAACTCCCATTCGGCGCACACATAAGGACTGGGGCGGAGCACTACCCACAATCCTTCCGCCTGTGCTGCTTTGATAAAGCCGGCAATATCATTGTTGCCGCTGAAATCGTATTGGCCGGGCATGGGTTCATGTGCATTCCAGAACACATAGGTACCGATCGTATTGAGGCCCATAGCCTTTGCCATTTTCATCCGGTCGCGCCAGTACTCCGGCGGAATGCGGGGCGCATGCATTTCACCGGAAATCATCTGGAAGGGTTTGCCATCCAGTAAAAAGACCGTATCACCCAGTGTAAACCCGTGTTGCTGCGCGCAAAGCTGGCTACCCAACAGCAACCAGCAGCATATCGCTGTGCTTATCGCTTTTATTTTCTCCATTCCTGTTATTAATCTTACTGGTAAGCCGGTACAAATTTTTCCCGGAAACACTCCGGTAGTTCCGGTCGTAGCGACCGAATCAGTTTTTCAAACTTTCAGGACGGTTTAAGGCCGTCGGAATGACTCAACCGCCGCTGGTTTATTGCCAGGCACCGGGGCGGTGCTGTGACAAGGATGGCCGGGTGCACTATCTACGTAATAAATAAAAGAGCCGATGGGATTATCAGCTCTTTTTTACACCGGCATCAGGGCCGGTTTAGCTTTTTTTCGTTCAGGATCTTTACTTCTACGTTTTGGGACAGCTTCTTGTTATTCACATAGGGAGAAAGAGCAAACGTGACATTTTCGGTAGCCGTCTGCGGCATGGTGTACGAAACGATCATCACACCGCGGGCCTTCGCTCCTATTCTGCCCGGGCTGGTAAATGTCAACCCGGTTTTACCACCCGCCAGCAGGAAGCCCAGCGTCATCTCCTTATCCGTATTGTTGACATAGTGCAGTTCCATCTGCCGGGTCTCGCCCGGTTTCAGGTACCCGAATGCCATCACTTTCAGCCGCAGGTAGAGACCGCTGCCGAAATTATAGGGATAATCATCTTCCACCGGATGTTCGGCCGGGGTGATGGTACCCTCGACCCATATACGGTTAAATTGCTGCCCGTTGCTGCTGAAAACGATAATTTCTTTGGAAAAAAATCCCGACTTATACGCCGGGTCAAAGGTGATCGTCACCTTTCCTTTGGCGCCTGGTTTTACCGCGTCTTTGGACACCGCTTTGCCGATACAGCCGCAGCCGCTCTGCACATCGCTGATCGTAACAGGCGTTTTCCCGTTGTTTTTGAACACAAAAGTGTGTGTCACCTTACCGCTCTTTTCCAGGATAGTTCCAAAATTGTACACCCGCTCTTCAAAAACGACATCGGCAGAAAGCGTTTGCGAACGCAATGGATTGACCAGCACGAACAGCGTCAGAAAAGCAACAAAGTATCTCTCCATCTTTCTTTTTCGCATTTTGAAGAGCGGGTGTTTAAACAATTTAGTTGGCATACACATCAAACTCCGTAAGCCTGAAATTCTGCGTATTGGTCGACGTGGAATAATACAATTTCAGCCGGATGTACTGAGCCGGTATAGCCTTGTAAAACAAAATGTAATTGTAGCTGGAGGCATAGGTCAGGTTGGCCTTCAGCGGCGAGCCGATCAGCTCATAATTGACCCCGTCGTTGCTCAGCCATACATCCACCTGCGTAGGCGTGTATGTAGCCGAATTGGACGTATAAAGGCGTATGCCGGTCACGTTTTTACTCGCCTGCATGTTCACATCCACCTGGTTAGGCGATACATTCGCCCATCTTACATAAGTGGCGGTTGACGCATCGAAAATACTTCCCGTTCCCGTAAGAACAGGAGCCGGATTGTATGTAACCGCCCAGGAAGTACGCGGCGTGACCAGGGCACCCTGGGCCTCGGCAGCCAGCGCCAGGTATTTGATCCTCCTGAGGTCCGTATTCACAATAATGTAAGCTACTTTGGATGCACTGGTCGTCGTTAAAGCCCCTGCTGCCGGGTTGGAAACCGTCGTCAGCTTAATGGGCAGCATATACTTCTTTGCAGACAATGTGTTCAGCAATGCCGGGTTGGACGTAATGGTAATAGAATCGGCAGACCTCGCAGTTCCCTTGGCGATATGTGCTGTCAAATTGCTTGCGGTCAGCACTCCGGCCGGGAAAGCCGTATAGCTTGTGTTGTTGGCTTCATTGTAGGCCGCAATCAGCGAATTGTCCACCTCAGCGCTGATCTCTACATTCTCATTGACCGGTTTTGTCGAAAACACCGGGAACTTGATCGCAGCCGGCACATTGGATGAGAGAGTAAGCAATCCGGAACTGGCCACATCCGGATAGTTGAGCACATCGTAATTGAGCGAATTGAGGGGTGCATTTCCCGGACTTTCATTATTGGTATAAAAACTTGTTCCGGTATCGCCGGTAACATCGTAGTGAATCTCGTCTTTCTTACACGAGAAAAAGACCGTTGCCGCTAGCAGACACCCGGTAAAATATTTAGCTTTTAACATGTTTGCAGTTTTTGGCGTGATGATTACAATTACTGGCTACATTTATTCAGGGCATCGCTGGTCCAGGTCACATACGCAGCTTTGTTTACCTGCACGAGTGTGCCGCTGCCTGCGTTATCCCAATATACCCGCGTCCAGTCCATGTCGTACTTCGCACCTTCTTTGGATGAATTGAAGAACGTGCTTCCAGATCCTTCGTTGAACTTCCAGTAAGCCAGCAGTCCATCAGCATTGCGATCGGCGCCGCACAGATTGAGCTTGATCTCGCTGGATGTCAGGGCACGGCTCCATACGCGGCATTCCGCAATACGGCCATTGACATACTGACGCGTATCATAACCGCCCCAGTTTTGTCCCAGGTTCAGGCGGGAAAACTCCAGTACCATCGAACCCGATACTTCTGCCGCCTTATTACCGTCCACGTACACAATCCCCTTGCTGCCATCATAAGCGATCGAGATCGTATACCATTGGTTAGGGTTGAAGCCATACGCAAAGGCGCTGCCCAGGCCACCGATCAGCTGCAGGGAATTGTTAGGGTTGCCCAACTCGCCATAACGCAGGCCGATGGATGAGCTCTCGTTCTGATTGCTCCAGGACAGCAGCGTCTGGATCGGCTGCGGGTTGGTATTGCCATCGCCGCCCCGGAAGTCATAGATCAGGTTCTTGATCTCCAGGGTAAAATTGGGAAGCATGACCGGCGTAGCAAACAAGGCAGATGCATTGAAACGGCCGCGTGTACCCGGCGAACCGGTGGTACCGCTGGTAGCATTGTTCATGGAAACCGCTGCGAAATTGATGATCCGGGCGATCCGCAGAAGGATCGTGCGGGATGATTCCAGCACGCGTACGTCACCACCGCCTGAAACCGTTTTGATCGACACAGGGATCAGGTACGTACGGCCATCCACCAGCGGAGAGGTGGAGATCACTTTTACGGTAGCGGGAGTCGATGCCGATGTCCCGGCCTTGATGATGGTCTCCAGATTGCTGAGCTCTACTACACCATCGGGCACCACATAATAATTGGTCCGATGCTCTTTATTATGCCTCGTTACTGCAGCAGTATCCAGCTCAAAGGTGACATGGATATCTTCACCGGCCTTGTAGGTCGAAGTTGCCGTAAGGGCATATACAGCCGGCGTATTCTCTACAGAAAATTTTACGACCGGCGATACCTCGGTACCAGTAACCAGAATGACCGGCTCGCCGAATTCTGCTTTTTTACAACTCAGCCAAAAGAGGGGCAGTAGCAGGGACCCCAGGGATATTTTTAACAGGATCTTCATTATTAAATAGTTTTATCAATAATTTATAGAAGTTAGCTAACGGCAGGATTGGCGATCTGGATACAGCGCCTTACATTATAATAAGGAATACCAGTCCTGGAATAGTAATCCCGGTCAAAATAAAACGCGCCAAAGCCCGCTTTTTTGCCCTGTGTAGGGTTCCACCGGGCCATTCCCTCCAGGGAGTACATCCTTGTGCCATCCGTTGTCAATGTATTTCCATTGGCTTCGGTAAAAGGACTGCCTCCATTGGCAGAATGGTCACCGAAATTCTCAGTCACGATAAATTTACCCGGCGGGATAGCTGCCTGAACCGAAGTGTAATAAGACTGGAGCCTGGTAGCCGAATGCTCTGTGAATCCCTGGGTATACGCCTGGCGGATGAAGTAATCGGCGTACTCGCCGGTAGCCGTAGGCGGCGCCTCATTGTAGAAGTCAATGATCAGCAATTTACCCGGCATTGATCCCTTCGGCCCGAAAAACTGGGCAACATGTTGTACCAGCTTGGTAAAGTTGGCACCCTGCAGCCAGTCGCCCGCAGGCTCATAGTCCAGGTCCACGCCGTCAATGTTGGCATCGATTACCTGGTCCACCAGGTATTGTGCATATACTTTGATGCCTTCATCATTTTTATTCTGGGCCAGATCATATTCCGTTCCGTCCTTCAGGGTGATTACATGGTTCATACGCGTAATGGTAGGAGCAACGAAACGTGTACCCTTTTTTTCTTTCACCAACCACATATCTGCATAGGCAATGGGTGCATAGTCGCTGGAGCCGGTATCGTTGCTGGGGATACCCATCCACAGCGAAACGATATCGATGCTGTCCGGAAGACCAAGGATACGTTCACCCCAGGAAGCCGGGTCTTTGTAACCATCCGTACCTTCAATGGGCGCGTACGCAGCGTACCAGCCAAAACAAAGGTTATGATCCGTTTTCTTATATGCCCTCAGGTTCGCATAATATTGTTCATCGTATGTATAGGGCTTTTGAATTGTCAAAGCCTTGTCCTTGGTACAGCTGGCAGCAAGCAACAGCAGGAAGGCAGACAGCGCCGGAAGAGATATTGCTTTTAATTTCATATTGTAATTTTTACAGTTCAGGTTAATTATCGTTTATCCCACCACAGCGGCGTGGCACCACCGTCAGCTCCGCCCAGGGCAGCCACACCAGTCAGTACGCCGGCCCTGTTGTTGCTGTATTCCGATTGCGGATATGGAATCCGGCGAACCTGCTTGGCATCAATCGCACCATTGCTGTTTGTTACAACCGGGAAAAGTTTAGGGTACCCGGTGCGGCGAAATTCGGCCCAGCCTTCCGGTCCATCGGGGTACATGGCGATCCATTTTTGCGTAATGATCCGCTCCAGGTTGGTCTCAAACGGATCTGCTGCATTCCAGGCGATCTTGATGGTGCTCGGAGCCGAGATATTATTGCCCGACTGGCCGCTGTTATCGGTGAAGGCGATCGGGGTTAGCGTGTTGTTAGCGGCATAGACAGCCGCATCAGTAGCCGGCAACCCGTTCTCCACAAACGAAGCAGCAATACCCTGCGTGTAAAAACTTTGAGCCGTACCACCCATGTTCCAGTTACGAAGCGCTCCTTCGGCACGCAGGAAATAAGATTCCGCAGCCGTCATCCACACAATTTCCGGGGAGTTTACGGTCATGTTGAGGTTGGATATCTTCGGGCCGGTATAAGGAGTCCAGGTGGTGGTAACAATACCCTGGCGCACACCGTGGTAATTGCCATCATCGGCCTTGGTAAAATAAGAGGCCCGGCGGGGATCGGCATACCCGTTCATATAAGCATCCATGGATGCGCTCATACGCGCTTCACCCGCATTGAAATTGTAGGCGATCTCGAACAGGGGATGCATATAAGCCAGGTTTGCCGACCGTCGTATAGCAGCCCGCTCATTCGCAGTAGAAATAAGACCGATCGGGTTCAGGATCGACTTTTCAGCCTCTGCCCTGGCCAGCGTAGCATCTGCATTTACCACCCGGATCGCCAGCCGAAGCCGGAGCGTGTTGGCAAACTTGACCCAGCTGGCAACATTGCCACCATAGACATAGTCAAAATTTTTCATCAGGGTAGCCGAAGGATTTCCCTGCACATACAGTGTCGGCAGGTCGATAGCGCCGTCCAGCTCCTCAAAGAATTTGGTATACACATCCTTTTGCGGGTTGTAATTGTTCTGCAGCGTACCGCTTCCGTAATTATTGTAAGGGATCGGTCCGTAAGCGTCTGTCACGCGGTGCATGGCTTCCACTTTTACGATCGTGGACAAGGCGGCTACTTCCGGCTGGTTCTGCTCAGCAGCAATGCGCTGGATCGATTGCCAGGCCGGCATCACGGAAGCAAAACCCGAAGTAAAGGTCCGCTCAATCCAGTTTGTAGTAAAGTAGTAAGAACCATTGTGTATACCACCGTTCCAGGTACCTGTCGGGGCGATATAGCCGGAATAAAGATCGCTGGTAAGACCCTGCGCTACCTGGTAGTCGCTGGACAGGTTGATCCCGTCTTTGAACAGCACCACGTTCCGCTGCATCTGGGAGAAGAACGCCCCGGTTTTCAGGTTGTCGGTTCCCATCATTTCTTCCGTGGCCTGATGATCATTGGTGTTCAGGTCTTCGAAATTGCGTGTACACGCCGTACCCATCACCACGGTGAGGGTGCACAGTGGCAGCAGGTTTTTCCAAAATTTTTTATCTGTTATCATAACGATTGTCGGTATTAGATGATCAGAAATTAAACTTAGCCGAGAAACCTATTGAGCGCTGGCTCGGCATCATGAAATAGTCGATACCCTGGAAATAGGTTTGCGTATTGGCAGTCAGTTCCGGGTCAAACGGCGCCTTGTTGTAAAAGAAGAACAGGTTGCGGCCAACGAGGGAAACATTGGCGCTTTTTACAAATTTCAGCCATTTATTCACCGGCACGTCATACCCCAGCGACAATTCGGCCAGGCGCACATTGGTAGCGCTGTAGCAATACATGGATGCGATACCGCCAGAGGCACCTGCACCTACTACCTGGTAGTATTCTTTGGCAGGAACAGGGCGTCCGTTCACGATCGCGCCGCCTGCATCCCGTGCATCAGCCGATGCTTTTGACACGCCGAATGCATCCATGATAGCCTGGGTATTGGACACGACGATGCCACCCACACGGGCTGTCACCAGCGCGCTCAGGGCAAGGCCTTTCCAGCGCAGGGTGTTTCCCCAGCTCAGGTTGTATTTGGGATTGTTGTTACCTGCATACACAAACCTGTTGGGATCAGCAGCTACGGTTTGCGAGCCTGGATCCACATAAATAGCGCCATGCTCATCTACCCGGAGGGTGTTTACATAAATATCACCCATGGAGCCGCCTTCTTTCAATACCATCTTATAGCTGCCCGTACCGGTCATGTCCTTTTCGGTCAGCGACACGATCTCACCGGTAACAGGATTGGTCCAGCCCGGGAGCAGCTCAACGATCTTGTTCTTGTTCAGTGAATAGTTGGCAAACGAGCTCCACTCCAGCGAACCGAACTTTTTAGTGTACCGGGCTCCTACTTCTATGCCTTTGTTATCCACCCGTCCGCCGTTCACAAACACCGTAGTGTAGCCGGAAGCGGAAGAAAGCGGCAGCTCAAAGAACTGATTATAGGTACGTGAGCTATACACGGTTGCATCGATACGGAGTGCGTTTTTGAACAGCCCTACATTCAGACCAGCCTCCCATGATTTTGTACGCTCAGGCTCGAGCAACGGGTTGGGCATGCGGGTTTGTGTAACCGGGAAACCACCTGCCAGCGCATAAGTCGGGATGGTCAGGAAGGTTTCTTTGGGTTCATTACCTACTTCTGAATAAGAACCACGCACTTTCAGGTAAGACAGGAGATCGGACCTGATATCGAACATGTCTGTCAGGATACCGGAAAGACCTGCAGAAGAATAGAAAAACGACTGGTTGCCGGAACTGGCCAGTGTAGATGCCCAGTCATTCCGTGCAGTCGCATCCAGGTAGATCATATTCCTGTAGCCCAGCTGCGCGGTACCAAAAACGGATTGTTTTTGTCTGTTGTACCCGGTTTGGGACATTTCGGATGTCTGCTGGTTAACGTTTGCATAGGTGTACAGGTTGGGAACGCCTTGCAGCTTGCCACCATACATATACTGGTTAGCCTGCACATCTTCGATGGCAGCGCCCAGGTTGGCAGTCAGGTTATAATTGCTTCCGAATCCTTTATTGATATTGACGAGACCGTCAGCATAGATCTGGCGGGTATCGAACGAATTGAGCGAATAATAACCGGTCTCGGAGGCAAACAGCGTATTGGTAGAAGCGCCGAATTTCTTTTCGGCCTTTTCATCGCTCTTGTCCCATTTCACACGGCCGGAGATATTGATCCAGTCGGCAATATTGTATTTGAGCGACATGGTCAGCATATAGCGCTCCTTTTTGTTCTGGAAAAGGTCGCGCTGCGTTACCCAGTATGGGTTCTGCATCATCAGGCCATTGTCGCCATATGACCAGAACTGGGTCATCAGGTTGCGGGAAGGATTATAGCGCTCAAACGCTTTCACCCTGTTGAAATCATCACCGGGAGGAAACAGGTATACAGCAACCAGGGGATTGAAATATTGCCCCTGGGAGATCATATTCTGCTCATTCACCAGTCCGCCCATAAACCCGATATCCAGGTTCATCTTCCCATTCAGGAAGGTGGATGTATTCCGCGCAGTAAAGTTGTGACGGCCAAACTTGTTATTGGGAATGATGCCTTTGGAGGTCACGCTGCCCAGAGAAATATAGGTCTGGTTGCGGTCTGTACCGGTCGAAAAAGAAAGCGTGCTCATGGAATTGACGCCGGTCCGGAAGAAATCGGCGGGATCGTAAGCAGACGGCGTCACCAGTTTATCACCCCAGCTGTAATAGCTGCCTACATCAGACTGTCCGTATGTATGCTGAAACTCAGGCAGGAGCAGCGGACTGGAAAACGTGGTCGTATTGGCTACGCTGATATCGGTCCTGTCTTTACGGCCTTTCTTGGTTGTGATGATGATCACACCGTTGGAGGCAGTGCTGCCATACAATGCAGCGGCAGAAGGTCCGCTCAGCACGGATACCGTCTCGATATCATCCGGGTTCAGGTTGGCAACAAAGTCGCCGGTTTGGCCTGCGCCGGAGAAGATATCTTCTGCCTGACCGCGGATACCGCTTGTCGGCATAGGAATACCATCGATCACATACAGCGCGCCGTTCTCGTTGGTGATAGACTTGATACCACGCAGCACTACACGGGTAGAACTGCCGGGCCCTGCAGACGATGTGTTGATCGTAGCACCGGCCACTTTACCGACCAGGTTGTTGGCAATACCGCCATCGTTTACCACGCGAAGGTCATCGCCTTTGATCTCCTGCACGTTGTAGGTAAGTGTACGGGTTCTGCGGCTGATACCGAGGGCGGTCACCACCACCTGCTCGATCTCGCCCACTGCTTTCTGCAGCGTCACGCTGATCGTGGTACGGCCGGCGGTTATTTTTTCTTCTACGGTCTGGTACCCTACGAAAGAGATCACCAGCGTTTGGCCGGGATCTGCATTGATGGTAAACTTACCGGCCGCGTTGGTGGAAGTGGAAATGTTGGTGCCCTTCACAGTCACCGTAGCACCTTCCAGCGCAGTGCCTTCCGCAGTTACGACAGTACCCGTAATCTCCAGCGGAGGTTTGGGAGCAGGCAGCTGGATCACATTGGTTACCGGCGCAGGATCAACCAGTCTTTTCTTGATAAAGATGGTCTTGTTGTTGATCTCATACGCAATGGGTTGATTACGCAGCGCGACATCCAGAAATTCTTTTAATGGCATATTCTGCGCAGAAAGGGAAACAGGTTTGACTCCCTTCAGCAAGCCTTTGTTGGCAAACACGGTATAACCGGTCTGCGTTTCGATGGCATCGAATACTTTGGCAATCGTCACGTTCCTGGCCGAGAAGGTCACGGTCTGTGAAAAACCTTCGGCATGAGCGCTGAACAAACCCAAGACGAAAAAGAAAATTGTTAATTTCATAATTAACAGCGTTTTGGTGAAAAACCGTAATGACTGCGGCGATTTTCTCAGCGGAGGTGAGTACGTTACGACCTCGGATGGAACCACCACGTCCCGGTTACATAGAGCAGTTTTTTGCATAACTTCACATCAGTTTGGGTTTTAAAAATGAAAGTTTCGGAAGAACTTGATTTTGATCGACCTGACTCCTGATTCACGGCACGTCCAAGTAACGTGATCAGACACCGCCCGGATTGCAGTCCGAGGCGGTTTTTTTATCGGGCCAACCTGTAAATGGCGATTTACTGCAGCCACTTACCATTGCGGTTTATTTTAGTTATTAAGAGATCTATGGTAATACAGTCAGCCTGCGGCCTTCGACCCGGAAATGCACTTCAGACATTTCCAGCCCGCGCAGCACATTGGCAAGGCTGAGATCCCGGCCCATCTTGCCTACAAACTCCAGTTTGGGAATGTCCTTTTCATACACTACTTCGATATCGTACCAGCGTTCCAGCTGGTGCATCACTTCCACCAGGCTCGCATCCTGGAAATTAAATACGCCGTTTTTCCAGGCCATCACTTTTTCCATATTCACCGCATTCACGATCCGGATCGGCTGCGCTGCATCACGCTGTCCTACCTGCGCCTGCTGTCCTGGTGTCAGCACTGCCTTTTTCCCGTTATTGACGATCTGCACCGACCCTTCCAGCAGGGTGGTATTGATGCTGGTTTCGTCGTTGTAGGAATTGATAT
>JBEVLT010000240.1:0-11914 GCA_040509055.1 Chitinophagaceae bacterium | reverse complement strand
CCGGAACAACAAACAAAAATCAGCTACCTAATCACAGAACACCGGTGCCTATAAGTACTGCGCCTTACTCCCCTTCTATCCAAACACAACGGCTTTTCGACAAACCCCTTCCTTCTTACCTGTATTTTAACTTGTCCTCGCTTCAGGCTCCGCTGCAAGGGCATATTATTTGTACCTTATAGCGCATAATTTTACGTGTATGAATTGGGTTGATCTGCTGCTCATCGTAGTAGCACTTTTAGCAATTTACGCCGGCTGGCGCAGGGGTTTTATCGTTGGATCACTGGACCTGCTTGGCTGGATCGGCAGTCTTGTATTGGGTTATGTGCTCTACCCGCGCACCGCCCTCCTGCTCGACAGGATATTCACGCTGGGCGTGTGGCTGCTGCCGCTGGCCTTTTTGCTGACGGTTATCGTATTCAGGGTCCTGCTCGGCTTCATCGCCCGGTTCATCATCCGCGCCATCCCCAGGCGGGTGAATGACGATGGCGTCAACCGGTTCATGGGCATCATCCCGGGGGCCGTTAATGGCCTGATATACGTGGTCATCCTTTCGGCCCTGCTGCTGGCATTGCCCCTAAAGGATAGCATTACCGAAGAAACCCGTGACAGCCGCTTTGCCAATACCCTGGCCATGCAGGCCGAATGGGCCAACCGCAAACTGGCCCCTGTGTTCGACGAAGCCGTACGGCAAACGATGAACAGCCTGACGGTGCATCCCAAATCGAATGAAAAGGTCCCGCTCTCCTTCAAATACAATAAGGCTGAAGTAAGACCGGGGCTGGAAGCGCAGATGCTGGAACTGGTGAACAGGGAACGGGTGAAAGAAGGATTAAAGCCGGTAGTGGCCGATCCTGAACTGGCCCTCGTGGCCAGGGCGCATTCGCAGGATATGTTTGCCCGCGGCTACTTTGCGCATGAAAACCCCGATGGCAGGAATCCATTCGACCGGATGAAAGCAGCGAACGTAAAATTCAGGACCGCCGGCGAAAACCTGGCCCTGGCACAGACGCTTGAGATCGCACACAACAATCTCATGAACTCCCCGGGTCACCGGGCTAATATTCTGAATCCCGCCTTTGGCCGCCTGGGCATCGGCATCATGGATGGCGGTTTTTATGGCCTCATGATCAGCCAGGAATTCAGGGATTAAGTAAGTAATAACCACATGTTGAGGAAATACTGGGACAACAACCCTGTTCTATTATCCATCCTATAGCATTGGTATGAATCTTGAATTTATACATAACAAAATGATTGTATGAAAAACAGATTCCCGCTTGTATTGTTCCTTTTGTTTATCAACCTGCTTTTCCTAAGCAGCTGTGGTGCGGTAGAAACTATATTCAAGGCCGGTATGTGGTGGGCCTTCTTCCTGGTAGCGCTGGCCATTGCACTCATCCTGTTTATCGTGTCTAAAGTGCGGAAAAAATAACCGCTCAGGGAAGCAAGACGATCGAAACGATATATAATTGGAGGCCGGCAGCAATAGCCGATTCCGCACTGATCTTTTCAGTCCTGATCAGGGGCGATCCCTGGCAATTAAAACATCCCAGCACGATACCGGTTTTGCTAAAATCGATATTGCCTTTTTTTTCGGGCGCTGCCATCATGGCAAATTCGGAAGCATTACCGAAAAAAGAGAAATCGCCACCGTTTATACGGACGACTTCCGACAGCCGCATGCCTGTAAACAATCCGCTGTTGCATTTCCAGGCATTCAACCCCACTGTGCGGTCCTGATCAGCTGGCTTGTCGGCCCTTAGTCCGCCACCGATCATCACATAAGCCAGCGAACGGTAATTAGCCTGGTCGTCCCAGATAAAAATAGCCTGGCGGTTGGATGCCGGGTAAAGAACTGAACAACGGCTGGAATCCGTTTGTGAAAAATAATACATGTTCTTTTCCACGTTGCCTTCCCCGAATTTCGTTACCAGGCTTTCGTGCGAAGAAAAAAACAACAGGTCGTTGGCAAACCGCAGGGCGGATGAAGCCGGCGCCGGTTTTTTCTCCAGCAGTATTTTGTACATTCTTATTTCATCGCGCATCTCTTCGCTTAGCTTCAGTGTCATGTCCTCCTTTTGCAGGGAATTGACGGTATCCGCCGCTATGCTATCGGCAATGAGCATGCTATCCGTTTTCATCGTGGTATCTGCACTGCCGCTGGTAAACCCGTTCAGGCGAAACTCGCGGAGAACAGCTCTTGACTCAGTAAACGAAGAGGTAAGATAAGAGACGCCGGTGGTGCCATTGCTCCTGTATCCGGAGAGGAACCGTACCGTAGTATCGAACGGGTCTTTTTTATTCCTGTAAAAAAATTCGTTGACCAGGGTGCCGTCGTCAAGGGTGCGGGGCACCTGCACAAAACCCATTTTGGCGATATAACCATTGATCCTTTTGTCCTGCAGGGAGGTGAGGGTAATAAAATCGTTGACCGTGACGACCTGGCTGTAAAGAGGAACGGTGTACAGCAAAATGATAAAAAGGTATAGCTTTCTCATAGCGTGCGGTTTGGTGCGCTGGCGGCTGATGCCTGAAGATAACATAAAGCCGCAAAAGAGCAATATGCCCCGCATCCCTCTTCTTCAGTCCATAAAAAAAGACCCCGAAGGGTCTTACCGATACTTTTATCATTACAGGGTCTAACGTACGCCGCGGCTAAATCCGCGTGACCCGCCATTATTACTATTTCCTTCCCTCCTGCCGCCGCCATTGTCATTGCGGCGCTCCATCTGCCTGGGCGCTTCCTGCCGGCGCGGCTCCACCCGCGGAGCAGGCTGCTGCGAAGGCCGGTTATCGTTCCTCATCTCAGGACGGTTGGCCCGCGGAGGAGTAGCATTGTTGTTCCTGTTGGGCATTTCGCGACGTCCAGCCCCCCTGTCGGCATCAGCCGGGGAAGAAGGCTGCCTGTCTACGTTCCTCCTTTCAAAGGTGCGGGGCTGCCGTTGCGGATCGGTGGGATTTGCATTGTTGTTTTGCCCGATCCCTTCGCGGCGCTGCGGCCGTTCAGTTACCCGGTTATCGTTATCCGGTCTTTCCGGCCTCCTGCGCTCACCGGTGGCAGGGTTGTTATCGCCGGGCTGGTTCCTGCGGCGCGCTGCGATGTCGTTATTACCACGCGTCCCGTCATTATCTCTCTGGTTAATATCCCTGTTGTCATCCCGGCGCCCGGGCAGGTTGTTGCCGTTGCGGCGGATGGCATTACCATTGTTCTGCCCGTCACGATCGGCTCGCTCAAAGCGGCGCGGGGCAAAGCTGCGGTTCTCATCGCGCTGCACACCTGGACGGTAAACGGACACTTCGTTGTTACGGAACCCTGTGCGGCCGGGCCGGTCTGCATCGCGGAAACGAACCGGGTTGATGCGGCCGGCATACCGTTCTGCATCACGCCTGCCGGGGCCTGTGCGGAATACATTGCGGTTGTAATTGTAATTATTGATGATCGTGGTATGGTTAATGATCGTCACATTGTTTCGCCGCGGCATGCAATAATCGTAGATGCGGGGTGATGTGATGTAACGCCGGGGAGCAAAGCACCAGTAATCGATCGGCGGGTTATAACCGCCCAGGGAAAAATTGATGCTGATATTGATACCCGGCCGCAATGGCGCCCAGCCGTAGTAGTCGCCCCCATCGCGCCAGGCCACCCAGGCCGGCGACCATTCATAGCCCGGCACCCACAGCCAGCCAAACCGGGGATCCTGCATCCAGCGGCCGTAGTGAAAGGGCGCCCAGCCCCAGTTGTAGTCCGACACCCACATCCATTCGTAGTCGTCCGACCATACCCAATGGCCATTGGTGCTGTACGGCTGAAAATCGGGACCGGCATCCGGTATCCACACATACCCGTAGTCCGGGTAATCCACCCACCGTCCATAAGGATCGAGTTCGTCGTAAAAAGTTTGGTAAGAGATCGTGACACCGTCGCGTGGCTGTGCGACCACGGTGTTGGATACGGCCGCTAACAGCAGGAGCGATAACGCCATTGCGGTTGCCGGGAGCATGCGTTTCATTTGGAAATAATTTTATTGTTTTCAATAGCAAGTCTTTCGGGATGCCGGAGCAGGAAGGACTCTTGTACAAAAATGAGCCATTATTATGCCTTACAGTTGCATCAACGTGGCGACCGGCCCATTGTTGTGAAAACTTTTGGCCAATTTTTTTAACAGAAGACGGCGTAACTTTAATATCCTGCAAAATACCTGTTATGGACCAGCGCATCATTAACCTGTACGATGAATACACGCACAAACCGCTTACCCGTAACGAATTTCTCCGGCGGCTGGTACTGCTTACCGGCAGCACCGCAGCGGCCCTGTCCATCCTGCCGATGATAGAAGTAAACCAGGCGCATGCAGCTGTTACTTCCTCCAATGATCTTTTTACAGAGCGCATCACCTACCCGGGCGTGAACGGCGATATGCAGGCTTATGTAGCCCGCCCTAAGGAGGAAAAGAAATATGCCGCCGTAGTGGTGATCCATGAAAACCGGGGGCTGAACGCGCATATCGAAGACGTAGCCCGGAGGGCGGCGCAGGCCGGCTACCTGGCCATAGCACCCAATGCGCTTTCGCCGCTGGGCGGTACGCCGGCTAACGAAGACGAAGCCCGGCAGAAATTCCAGCAGCTGAAACAGGAAGAAAGCGAGCAGAACTTCATCAGGGTATTCGATTACCTGCCCGGCCGCAACGATTGCAATGGCCGGTTTGGCTGCGTAGGCTTTTGCTGGGGTGGGGCCATGGCCAATACCCTGGCCGTACGGGTGCCATCGCTGAAAGCAGCCGTAGCCTTTTATGGCCGGCCGCCTGCAGCCGAAGACGTATCAAAAATAAAAGCTGCTGTACAACTGCACTATGCCAGCCTCGATGAACGCGTGAATGCAGGCATACCGGCTTACGAAGAAGCATTAAAGAAAAATAAGATCCCTTACGAGCTATACATGTACGAAGGCGTGAACCATGCTTTTCACAACGATACAGCCCCGGCCCGCTACAACGAAGCAGCGGCTAAACTGGCCTGGCAACGGACACTGGATTTCTTTGCAAAACACCTGTAAACCTCGTTTATGTAGTCCGCTTTTGCGCGTGTGAGCTATCGTTGCAAACGGCGTATCGGTTATCTTCGCAGGCGTGTCGCTGAAAGATCATTATACCATTCTTGAGTTGCCGCCTTCCGCCTCCACAGATGAAGTAAAGAAGGCCTATCGCAGGCTGGCACACCAGTATCATCCGGACAAGCGGGGCAACGATCCTTATGCCGCCGCGCAGTTTACCGCCATCAAAGAAGCTTATGAGACCCTGACCAACCCGGTAAAAAAAGATCATTACCTGCAACAGCGCTGGTATGCCCGGAGTATCGGCAAAAAAGTGAACCCGGACATTCTTACTCCCGTAGTACTGCTGAAACAATTGCTGGAACTGGAACAATATACACGCAGGCTGGATGAACACCGCATGGATACGGAAGGCCTGTACCAGTACCTCAGCCATCTCCTTTCCGGAGAAACGATCGCCATGCTGAATGGCTTCGGCGACAGGGATATCAATAAACAGGTAGTGCTGCTGGTGCTCACGATCGGCCGGCTCCTGCCCTGGCATTTTGTACCGGGATTAACGGACCGGCTGCAAAAAATAATAACGGATGATGTGTTGGTGAAAGACCGGATTACCCATTTTAGCCGGCAAAAAAAGCAGGACCATTACTGGGAAACCCGGAAAGTGTGGGTGGTATTGCTGATCGTAGTCTTGCTATGCCTTGGCATTTTTATGATTGCCGGGAGCTAAGGTTTATACCCGGACACTGAAAAAACGGCTTTCCAGGCTTTGTGCCAGCCGGGCGGGTTGCGCATACTCATCGCCGGGATGATCTGCCAGCAAATGTTCCAGCTGCACTTCAGCAGGCAGGTACACCAGGATCGCCTGCCGCTGGTCGCCCATGTAGCGCTGTACGGCGTCGGCACCGGGGTTGTGCGCCACAGAATCCCTGATGGCAAAAACGGCTTCTACCGCGATGATCTCCATGATTGCCGCGGCTTCCGCATCGCTTACGCCGGCATATCGGGTCACTTTATCCACCGCGCTGCCATCGTCCCAGCTCATGATCACCTCCAGCCATTTGCGCCCCTCACTGTCGTTGGCCAGCACGGCCCTGCTGCCTTTGCCGGTTTTTGCAAACCTGTACAGCGCAGCCAACGTGGCGGGAATAGCGGCCTGGCCCAGCTTTTCGCGGGCAGCGGGCTCCGATTCCGCCTTTACGGCATGATCCACAGGATCCACCCTGCGAAGCGGGGGAAAACCTAATTTTTTCTGGATAAACTCGGGCAAGCTGGTACTCATGATACAGGGTTTTGAAAATAGCCGGGAAAAGTGTGCCATAGTCGCCGCTGGGCACAATATCTTTTCGTTATCCCTGGTAATCAATCGCCGGCATTTACTTCGCGCCCACGGCCGTTCAGCCATTATCTTTGCCGTATGCATTACGTGTCGGTCGAAAATCTCTCCAAAAGCTATGGTATACAACCGCTTTTCGAAAACATCTCCTTTCACATCGAAGAGGGTGATAAGATTGCCCTGGTGGCCCGCAACGGATCGGGAAAATCCACGCTGCTGAGGATCCTGTCGGGCCAGGAGACGGCCGATAGCGGCAAAGTGTGGATCAGCAAGGACGTGGACGTAGTCTTGTTCGAACAGGAACCCCGCTTTGACGAAGACAAATCCGTGCTGGACAATATCTTTTTTCACAATCACCCGGTGATCAACGCTATCAAGGCCTATGAAGTGGCCAGCGAAGAAAACGATGCTGAAAAGCTTACAACTGCACTGATCCGCATGGACGAACTGGGCGCCTGGGACTTCGATGCCCGGGTGAAGCAGGTGTTTGGCAAACTGAACATTCACCACCTGCAGCAGCCGGTGCGCACGCTCAGCGGCGGGCAGCGCAAACGGGTGGCGCTGGCCAAAACCCTGATCGATATCGGTTTCGAACACAAGCATGTATTGCTGATCATGGACGAGCCGACCAACCACCTGGACGTAAGCATGGTGGAGTGGCTGGAGCATTTCCTGGACAAGGAAAACGTGACGCTGCTGCTGGTGACGCACGACCGTTATTTTCTCGATGCCGTAAGCGATGAAATATGGGAGCTGGAGCGCAGCGACCTGTATGTATACAAAGGTGATTATGAAAACTACCTAGGTAAAAAAGCGGCCAGGGTAGAAAGCGAACTGGCCAGCATCGACAAAGCCCGCAACCTGTATGGCCGCGAACTGGAATGGATGCGCAAGCAGCCAAAGGCAAGAACCACCAAATCGAAAAGCCGGCAGGATAATTTTTATGAAGTAGAAAAAAAGGCAAAGCAACGGATAGAAGATCAGCAGATGGAGCTGCAGGTAAAGATGAACCGGCTGGGTGGGAAAGTGGTGGAGATGAAAAAAGTGTACAAGAATTATGACGATAAGGTGATCCTGAAAGGTTTCGACTACACGTTTTCCAAAGGAGAGCGCGCCGGCGTGATCGGGAAAAACGGGGCGGGCAAATCCACGTTTATCAACATCATTCAGCAGATCGAAAAAGCCGATAGCGGCAAGATCAACGTCGGCGATACCGTTATATTCGGGTACTACTCACAGCAGGGCCTGGTCGTGAAGGAAGACATGCGGGTGATCGAATTTGTAAAGAATATCGCGGAAAACTTTCCGCTGGCCAATGGCGGATCCATGAGCGCTGCGCAATTCCTGCAGCTGTTCCTGTTTGAGCCGGACAAACAATATACCTATATCAGCAAGCTGAGCGGCGGTGAAAAAAGACGGCTGCACCTGCTGTCGATCCTGTTCCGTAATCCCAACTTTCTGATCCTGGACGAGCCCACCAACGACCTGGACCTGCCTACCCTGAGCGTACTGGAAAACTTTTTGAGCGAATTTCCCGGGTGCCTGCTCATTGTGTCGCACGACCGTTATTTTATGGACCGGCTGGTAGATCATTTGTTTGTATTTGAAGGCGATGGCGTCATCCGCGATTATCCCGGCAATTATACCCAGTATCGTTTAGCAGAAGCCGGAGGGCAGAAGTCTGAAGCCGGAAAACCGAACCCTGTAGCTATCGGGTATGAGGACGGAAATCTGAAACCTGCAGAAGGACCAACTGTTTCTGCTATAGAACTATCCAAACGCAAACCTTCTTTCAAAGAAAAGCGCGAGTTTGAACTACTGGAAAAAGAGATTGCCGCTTTAACAAAAGAGAAAGAAACAATCAACGGAAAGCTCAACAGCGGCACGATCCCTTTTGAAGAACTGCAGCAACTCTCGCACCGCATCGGCGAACTGACGCAGTTGCTGGATGAGAAGGAAATGAGATGGTTAGAATTGAGTGAGTTGATTTGAAGTCAGCGTTTAGCGCCTGAGTATTGAAAATGTCTTTTCGGATAGAGCTTTACAATGCTGACGTTTGAGGTTCGGGGTTGGCTCGTTTTAAGGCACCTACTTTCTTCTAAAGATATTCGCTTACAGCAGCAGTAGTTGACCTGAGATAAGTTGCCTCCATCGTTCTGTTCGCAACATCAAACCTCAACCATCGAACAGCTATTATACACCTCCTTAAAATTATTGATAGAAACTTGCATTCTTCGGAGAAGTTGAGTAGTTTAGCGACAGCTACTTCCTCATTCCTCCTGCACGAGAGTAATAAACGGTATTCATTTATTGATACTCATTATTATGAGCAGGAATTTATCGTCTGATCAGGTATTGATCGAGCATCTCCGCCAGAGCGCATCATGGGCTTTTGAAGAGCTTTTTCGCCGCTACTGGCACACTTTGTATATGTATTCGCTGCGCAAACTCCGCTGTTCCGACGAAGCAAGACGGGTCGTCCGTACTATCTTCACGCAACTGTGGGAAAAAAGGCAGGCATGGCCGGTGCATATGCCGGTATCAGGCTACCTGTATGCAGAGGTCAGGAGAGCTTCACTGCAATCGCTTTACGGCAGTGAATGCCGCTAACCCCTTTTTAGCACGTCTGTTACTTTGTCGTGGATCATGGCCGGTGTGATGCCGTTCATGCAGCCGGCATTGCCATGTACCGGGCAGGGTTTGTTGCCAAACACCGAAGATGGCCGGCAGGGCAGATCCAGCTGCACGGCATTGTCGGGCGGCTGGCCCCAGCCATAAAATCCGAGAAACGGGTGCGTGCCGCCCCATACCGAAACCACCGGTATGCCGTACAATGAGGCCAGGTGCATATTGGCCGAGTCCATGCTGACCATTACATCCAGTCCGGCGATCACATCCAGTTCTTCGGCAAAGCTCATGGTGCCGGCCAGCGAATATACATGGGGTATCTCCCTTTCCCACTCCTGCAATATCGGCGCCTCGGCCGGGCTGCCGAACAACAGGATGGTAATACCCGGATACTGCGACAGCATGCTTACGACTTCCTTCATTTTGTCAGGCGGGTATAGCTTGGCGGCATGTTTGGCAAAAGGCGCTATCCCTGCTACCGGCCCATTTATCGCTGACAGGTTTATAGTTTTAAGATTGGCCGTACGAGGCACGATCCCCCCATTCACATTCAGCTGCACCGGCAACCCAACCCCGGCAAACACATCTGCATAGCGCTGAAACATCGTCTTCAGCGGCCTGAGCTTTTTATCGACAGGACGTGTAAGTTCCTTTTTCTCCTTTCGCCCTTTATCGATCACGGCTACCGGCTTACCTGCCAGGAAAAACCGCAGCAGCTTTGTCCGCAGCACATTGTGCAGGTCGGCAATGGCATCGCAGGCAATATCCTTCCGGATCTGCCGGCTCAGCGCATACAGTCCTTTGATGCCCCTGAACTTCGCTTTGGTATCGGCCGGGTAAAAATGCAGGCGCTCAATACCCTCTGTCAGCGGCTGCATAAATGGATCGGACACCAGGCTGACCTGCAAGCCGGGATACCGATCGAGCAGCAGCCTGATCACCGGGATGGTCATGGCCACGTCGCCCAGCGCCGAAAAGCGGAACACCAGCAGGTGCCGGGGAGAATGATTGCTGGTAGATTGAGCACTGCCCATAGCCGGCAATTTACGGAATGGCGGCAAGAAGGGAAAGAGATCAGGTATAGATTTCACGCAGGAGGAATTTCCCGATCCACGGTATAGATGCCGTGCAGAGACACATGGGAAAAGAGGAATATCTTAATGCGGGAAGATGAATTGAATTGCCCTCGTTACCCTTTGTGCAGAGGCCCGGAAATTACGCTGCTCTTTTTCTTCTTTACGCTGCCTTATAATATTTCCCGCTTTTTCTCTTAGCCTTTATTCTTTTGCTGGTACAGGACGGGGTTCAAGCTTTCGTCGTTGTACATTTTCATTTGCTTATACACTTTCATGTATTTCCTGCCCGCGGCAATATCATCAAGCAATTGCTGAATGGCGGTAGAAAGATCGGTACGCTGCGTGAGGAGTATGCCCAGCTTCTGGCGGCAATTTTCGCGGTGCGCTTCTGTAGCTCCTTCCCGCCCGGCCTCTATCTCCATGTGATAGATCTTCAGTTCCAGGATAGAGAGCCGGTCGATGGCCCAGGCCGGGCTTTCGGTGTTGAATACTGCATCCGGGTGGACGGATACACTTTTATACTGATCCAGAAACCAGCTGTCGATGTACTCCACCAGGTCGGTGCGGTGCTGGTTGGAGGCATCGATACGGCGCTTGATCCGGAGGGCTTCCACGGGGTCGATCTGCGGGTGGCGGATAATATCTTCCAGGTGCCACTGCACGGTATCCACCCAGTTCTTTACATACAGCAGGTGCTCCAGCGAGCCGGCAGGATATGGGTTGCCGATGGCTGTATCCACCGAATCGTGGACGTGATAATCATGGATGCTTTGCTGAAAAATTCTTATTGATGCGCCGGTTTCCATGCGGCAAAAGTAGGAAAGTTAACGGGTTCGATGTTTGAGATTGGGTTGTTTTAAGCGGATAAGCTTTACTCAAAGAGATTTCACCGGGACGATAAGTGTTTTGCCTGGTTCAGGTCGCAATATCAAACCTCAAATACCGAACGGCTTCACTCCACATAATTCAAATCCTTGTGGAAAGTCTCCTCCGTAAACCAGGCTGCTATCAATGTAATGGCCATTACGATAATACCGGTAACAACACCGGCTTTGATGATCTCCCAGCCCCAGCTTTTTTGAAACAGGTTCAGGAAAAGCATGTTGATCAGCGGCAGTGCGCCCCGCACCATATTAGGAATGGTAGTAGCCGCAGTAGCACGCAGGTTGGTGCCAAACTGCTCCGCACCCATGGTGACAAAAATGGCCCAGAAACCGGTACTGAAGCCAAGCGCCGCGCAGGCGATGTACATGGTGGTATCTGTCTGCACCGCTCCGCTGAAGAAAAGAATGCCCGACACAATGGTGAAGAAATAAAACAGGTACAGGGCTTTTTTACGGCTCCTGAAATATTGGCTCACGAGCCCGACGAGGATATCGCCAATGGCTATCGCCGCATACGCGTACATGATAGCACGGCCCGATTCGATCTTGTTCTCGCCATAAAAAGCCGTGGCAAACCGGTTGCTGTAGTTGACCAGTATGCCGATCACATACCAGGTCGGCAACCCGATAAGAATGGCCAGGATATATTTTCGGAACCGATGACCATTGGTAAAAAACATGAATATATTGCCGCGGGAAACATTTTGCTGCTTTACCTGCCTGAACATGCCGCTTTCTGCTACACTGATCCGGAGGAATAATAAAGCCACCCCCAGCCCGCCTCCTATTTTATAGCACAGGCGCCAATCATCCGTCATCTTAAAGGTGAAATAAGCCGCTACAGCGCCAAACAACCCGATCCCGGCTACCAGGGAAGTACCGATGCCTCTTTTATTTTTAGGCAATAACTCGCTGACCAGTGTAATACCGGCGCCGA
>JBEVLT010000239.1:0-10204 GCA_040509055.1 Chitinophagaceae bacterium | reverse complement strand
AATGTCAGATGCTTCTGTTACCATACGGGTGGCTACGGCTGAGGATGCGGCACTGATAGCAGAGATGAGCCAGCGTACCTTTTACGATACGTTTGCGGCGGCCAATACAACCGCCAATATGGACAAATTCCTGTCCGAACAGTTTTCCATAGCCATGCTGGTGGCAGAGGTGAGTGAGCCGGGCAACCTGTTTTTACTGGCTGAATGCGAAGGCCGGCCGGCAGGGTATGCCAGGCTGCGCGAAGATAATAACCCGCCGGAACTGGCCGGGCTGCCAACACTGGAAATAGCGCGCATTTATGCCGTAAAAGAAATGATCGGGCAGGGCGTTGGCAAAGCGCTGATGCAGGCGGCCATCGATATCGCCCGCTCCGGATCAAAACAGGTGATCTGGCTGGGTGTGTGGGAAAAGAACGAAACGGCTATTGCTTTTTATACCCGGTGGGGATTTGAAAAGTTCGGGGAACATCCTTTTATCCTGGGAGACGACGTGCAAACGGATTGGTTGTTGAAGAGGGAGGTTTGAGGTTTTGGGTCGTTTAATGTCGAATACTCAATCCAATTTTGAAAGCTTACAAAAACCGAACAGGCTTCTTCCGTGTTACGCTTACGTAAACATCCGGTTCATTTACCGGCGGCTTCATACAATAAGTCTCTCGCATAGCACGGTAAACTCAAACCTCAAACTTCGAACCTTCTTTCAGGATAATAGCTTGTAAGATGCTTTCCGCGTGTACCCTTGAATTTTCGATGAAGAGGCGATGGGTATTCATGCCGCCACAGATCACGCCGGCCAGGAATAGGTTGGGAACATTCGTTTCCTGCGTTGCTTCGTTTATCCGCGGGCACATTACTTCGTCAGCTGATAATTCGATACCGGCTTTTTGCAGAAAATCCAGGTTGGGCTGGTAGCCGGTCATAGCAATTACCCAGTCGTTCGGGATCGTGACCGGTCCATCGGGTGTTTCAATATCCACCTCACCGGTGCGAATAGCTTTGACGGCGGAATGAAAATAGGCCTTGATCGATCCTTCTTTGATCCGGTTCAGGATATCGGGACGTACCCAGTACTTTACGCGTTCACCGATGGCGCCGCTCCTGATCACCATGGTTACTTCAGCGCCTTTGCGCCAGGTTTCCAGCGCGGCATCCACAGCCGAGTTCATGGCGCCCACCACCAGCACTTTCTGAAAGGCATAAAAATGCGGTTCCTTGTAATAGTGCGTTACTTTGGGCAGCTCTTCGCCCGGTACGTTCAGCAGGTAAGGAATGTCGTAAAAACCGGTAGCAATGATGACATACGCCGCGGTATATACAGCTTTGGCCGTCGTAACCGTAAAAAGGTTTTTTCCCGGGGTGGTTTCGTCTTCGGCCCGGTCTACCGATTTTACTTCTTCGAACAGGTGAACATTCAGCCGGTGCGCGGTGGTCACGCGCCGGTAATATTCCAGCGCTTCGGGCCGGGTGGGTTTGGCATTGTTGGAGACAAAGGGCAGGCCGCCGATCTCCAGCCGCTCCGAGGTGGAAAAAAACGTCATGTTTGCCGGGTAATTATACAGGGAATTGACCAGGGCGCCTTTTTCCAGGATCAGGTAATCCAGCCCTGCCTTTTGCGCTTCCAGGGCGCAGGCAAGGCCGATGGGGCCGCCGCCGATGATGAGAATGGTGTAGTGTGAACTGCTTTTTTCCATGGTGGAGTAAAGATACAGGCTGCCGCTTCAGGATGTGCCTGCCGGTAGCGAAGGATTGAATACCATACGGTTCCGGTGATGGTAACAAAAAAAGCAGGTTTTAGTTTCATTTGTTCAAGTGCCCTGCTTACGATATTTTTGCGGACTTAAAAAGCAGCATATCAATGGCAAGATCAATTGCATTTCGTGAGGCCCTTCGGGAAGCGTTGAACGAAGAAATGAGGAGAGACGACCGTGTCTTTTTAATGGGAGAGGAAGTGGCCGAGTACAACGGTGCTTACAAAGTGAGCCAGGGTATGCTGGCGGAATTTGGTCCCAAACGCGTGATCGACACACCGATCTCCGAGTTGGGTTTTGCCGCTGTAGGAGTCGGGGCTGCCCAAAAAGGCCTTCGCCCCGTGATAGAATTCATGACCTGGAACTTTGCCGTGCTGGCGCTGGACCAGATACTGAACACCGCCTCGAAAATGCTGGCGATGAGCGGCGGCCAGATTTCCTGCCCCATCGTTTTTCGCGGGCCCAACGGCTCGGCCGGTCAGCTGGGGGCGCAGCACTCTACGGCTTTTGAAGCGCTGTATGCCAATATCCCCGGCATCAAAGTGGTGTCGCCCAGCAATGGTTACGATGCCAAAGGCCTGTTGAAGCAGGCGATCCGCTACGAGGAAGACCCCGTGATGTTCATGGAGAGCGAGGTGATGTATGGTGAAAAAAGCGAGGTGCCCGACGAAGAATATTATATCGAGCTGGGTAAGGCGGATGTAAAAAAAGAAGGCAAAGATGTAACGATCGTTTCTTTCAACAAGATGATGAAAGTGGCGCTGGGCGCCGCTGCCGAACTGGAAAAGGAAAATATCAATGCCGAGGTCATCGACCTGCGTACCATTCGCCCGCTGGACTGGAAAACCGTGCTGGAAAGCGTAAAAAAGACCAACCGGCTGGTGATCGTGGAAGAACAGTGGCCGTTTGCCTCGGTGTCTTCCGAGCTCTCGTACCAGATCCAGAAAGAAGGGTTCGACTACCTGGATGCCCCGGTACGCCGCATTACGGCTGCCGATGCACCCCTGCACTATGCACCGAACCTGGTCGCTGCGGCCCTGCCGGACGTACCCCGTACCGTGAAGCTGGTAAAAGAAGTGATGTACCTGAAAAAATAAATGTTCCGGGTAGCAGGGGATTCAATTTGTTAATTTCTGATTTTTTTTCACCACTGCGCAGCGTTTTGCCGCCTGCAACTGCCTGTTAAGTGGTTTTTCATAGGATATTGGATTTTAAAGCGAGGCTGGATTTCTATCCGGCCTCTTTTTTATTCCTCCCGCCCGTTCCGGCCCAGGCCATTACCACTGCGTTTCCGGTCTCCATTCCTCCTTTCTTTCATTTACTTTTGCGACTAAACTGGTTTTTCAATGGCTGATATACTGATCATAGATGATGAAAAGGCGATCCGCAAGACCCTGATGGAGATACTTTCTTTCGAAGGATACAAGATCGACGAGGCTTCGGACGGGGAAGAGGGGCTGAAGACATTCAGGGAACGCACCTACGACGTGGTGCTGTGCGATATCAAAATGCCGAAGATGGATGGCATCGAATTCCTGCAAAAGGCCGGAGAGATCAACCCCGATGTACCGATTATCATGATCTCGGGGCATGGCAATATAGAAACGGCCGTGGAAGCGGTGAAGAAAGGGGCATATGACTATATTTCCAAACCGCCGGACCTGAACCGGCTGCTGATCACCATCCGCAATGCCATGGACCGCAGCAGCCTGGTGTCGGAGGCCAAAACGCTGAAAAGAAAGGTAAGCCGCGTGCAGAAAATGATAGGTGATTCGGCGCAGATGCAGAAGATCAGGGAAACGATTGAGAAAGTGGCGCCCACCGATGCCCGTATCCTCATCACCGGCGAAAACGGCGTGGGCAAGGAGCTGGTAGCCCGCTGGATACATGAAAAAAGCAACCGTAATACAGGCCCGCTGGTGGAAGTGAATTGTGCCGCTATCCCTTCCGAACTGATCGAAAGCGAACTGTTCGGGCACGAGAAAGGCTCGTTTACCTCCGCCATCAAGCAGCGGATCGGCAAATTCGAGCAAGCCAACGGCGGAACCCTGTTCCTGGACGAAATAGGTGATATGAGCCTCAGCGCACAGGCCAAAGTGCTGCGTGCGCTGCAGGAAGGAAAGATCACGCGGGTAGGCGCGGACAAGGATATCAACGTGGACGTACGCGTGATCGCGGCTACCAACAAAAACCTGCTGACGGAAGTGGAAGAAAAGAGTTTCCGCCTGGACCTGTACCACCGGCTCAGCGTGATCCTGATCCATGTGCCTTCGCTGAACGAGCGGCGGGACGATGTGCCTGTGCTGATAGACCAGTTCCTGGAGGATATCTGTGGCGATTACGGCATAGCCCGGAAAAAGATAGACGAAGAGGCGATCCGGCAACTGCAGGCGCATAACTGGACCGGCAATATCCGCGAGCTGCGCAACGTGGTGGAGCGGCTGGTGATCCTATCCGGCAAGACTATTACGGCGGAAGATGTGAAAAGCTATGTGCTGCCGGGAAGAAATTGAAAAACCTGAAGTCCGGGGTTCGATGTTTGAAGAGCGTTCATTCAATAACACACTGACTGGTTTGGACACCAATCTCAAACATCGAACCTCAAACCACTCCTGATGTCCGAACCTGGAGTAAATAACCCGTTCATCCGCTTTAGGAAAACTTTCGGGAGGGGAATTTTGATAAGCTGATTATTATAATAAATTTGACCGCTAAATTAAACCCAGGCTCATGCCTTTACAACATTTACTCATCGTTTACCTGATCGGTACCCTGTTCGTTTTTTTACCTTCTTTTGGACTGGCCAGGCTGTTTCCTTTGGCTGGACAACCTGCCTGGAAGGCCTATATACCTTTTTACAACACCTGGGTGATGCAGGAGATTGCCAAACGTCCTAAACACTGGGTGTTCTGGCAGTTCATTCCTGTCATAGGCTGGTTTATCTCACCCGGTATTTTTATCGAGTTTGCCAAGGTGTTTGGTAAGTTTTCCCTTCGCCAGCATACCATGGCCGCGCTGTTTCCCTTTTTCTATTTCCCATGGCTGGCGTCCCGCAAGGATACCCGCTACGTAGGCGCCGAAGTTGTAAAAAAGCAAAAGAAAGCCGGCTGGCGGGAATGGGTGGATGCCGCTATTTTCGCCGTGGTAGCTGCCACGCTTATCCGCACCTTCATTTTCGAAGCTTATACCATCCCTTCCGGCTCCATGGAAAAAACGCTGCTGGTGCGCGACTTTCTTTTTGTGAGCAAGCTCAGCTACGGGCCGCGTATCCCCAATACGCCGCTGTCCGTGCCGTTTGTACATAATTACCTGCCTGTTACCAACAGCAAATCTTACTCAACGCTGATCGAACTACCCTATATCCGCTGGTTTGCCGCAGCGCCCCAACGGGGAGATGTGGTTGTGTTCAATTTCCCGGCGGGCGATACGGTTATCCATCACCCGGAATTTGAATCGGCGGATCCCTACTATGCGGTGAAGCGCAGGGCGTCGGTTATGAATTCCACCGATCCCGGTATACTCCAGGCGAAGCAACATGCACTGGAAGTACTGGCCGACCCGGTCAACTACCCTGTGGTGGTGCATCCGGTGGATAAAACGGATAATTATATCAAACGATGTGTGGCCGTAGCGGGCGATACACTGCAGATCGTGAACGGTACGGTGATGATCAATGGCCAGCCGCAACCCGTGCCCCCGTATTCAGACCGGAATTACCTGGTGGAAGCGCAGCCCAACCGTTACCTGGATAAAGATTTCCTGGAGAGCATCGGCATCATGATCAATGAAAGTGAAAAGAGTTCCGATGTATCGCAATTGGGCAATACCACGTATATCATCAACCTGACGCAAAAGGAAAAGGCAATACTGGAAAAATCGGAGTTTGTAAAAAAGGTCGAACCTTATTATGAAACGACGCTCAATACGCTCAATTATTTCCCGTACGATACGCTGCACAAGTGGTCGGTAGATGCGTATGGCCCCCTGTGGATTCCTAAAAAAGGAGGCGTGCTGCCACTGACGGCGGAGAACTATTCCATTTACGAACGGGCCATCCGGGTATATGAAAAGAATGATTTTTACCAGAAAGACGGACGGTTTTACCTGAACGGGCAACCGGTGACCAGCTATACATTCAAAATGAATTATTACTGGATGATGGGTGACAACCGGCACGGGTCGCAGGACTCGCGGTTCTGGGGTTTTGTACCGGAAGACCGCGTCGTGGGCAAGGCCTGGATGATCTGGTTCAGCTGGGACGGCGGGCCACGATGGAAAAGGCTGTTTAATATCGTAAAATAAACTAACTTTAAATGCCCCTTCCAGCCGAGGGGCATTTTTGTCTTCTTAACGACAGCGGTATGAGCGAACATAAATTCGAATTCCGGTACGAAGTATACGACGATAGCAGTGACCTGAACGCACAGGATGCCACCTTGCTGGAACAGGCCAGGGCTGCTACCAAACTGGCCTATGCGCCTTATTCCAATTTTTTTGTGGGCGCGGTGGCCAGGATGAAGAATGGCAGCATGGTCACAGGCACCAACCAGGAAAATGCTTCTTACCCGGTAGGCATCTGTGCCGAAAGGGTGCTGCTGGGCAATGCAGCTACTTTATTCCCCGGTGTACCTATCGATACGATCGCGGTGAGCTATGACAGCGAAAGCATCAAAAGCGATCACCCGATCTCGCCCTGTGGTATGTGCCGCCAGGCGCTGCTGGAGTACGAGGCGCGCACCAGCGAACCGATCCGGCTGATCCTTGCCGGGCAGCGCGGAAAAATATATGTATTGCATACAACATCCTTCCTGCTCCCGTTTGCCTTTACAGGCAATGAGCTGCCCTGATGCGCCTGCCGTTCCCTTTTTAAAAGAAATAAAGTATTGGCGGGCTGTCAGAAAAGCGTCTGCACGCCGTAGGCTATTTTCAGTTCATGATCCAGCAGCCATTTTTTGCGCCACAGGCCGCCTGCATAGCCGGTCAGTTCCCTGTTGGAGCCGATCACGCGGTGGCAGGGAACGATGATGCACACGTTGTTCCGGCCATTGGCATTGGCCACTGCCCGTGTAGCCCTGGGGTCGCCGGTCCGGATGGCCAGCTGCAGGTAGCTGATCGTTTTGCCATAGGGAATGGCCATCAGTTCGTTCCACACCTGCTGCTGGAAACGAGTACCTTCCTGGTTGATGGGTAATTCGAAGATCCTTCGTTCACCGTGAAAATACTGGATCAGCTGCTCGATGCACTGGATCAGTAGCGGCGGCATATCTTTTCCTGCCGGTGGGTTTTTCTGTGAAGTATCGTGAAAAAGCACTTCCGTAATATACTGTTCCGTACCCGATATTTTCAGCAGGCCGACAGGAGAATGGTAATATGTGGTACAGCCTTCAGCCAATCTTCATCCCGTTTGCCACCGGTTTGCCCGGTTGTAATAAAATCACGTTGTGGTCCGGATCGTATACGCCTAGTACGAGACATTCGCTCATGAAGTCGGCAATTTGTTTGGGCGGGAAATTGACCACGGCGATCACCTGCCGCTGCAGCAGCTCTTCTTTGGCGTAATGCGCGGTGATCTGGGCCGAAGACTGCCGGATACCGACCTCTTCGCCGAAGTCGATCCTGAGCCGGTAAGCCGGTTTGCGGGCCCTGGGGAAATCGCTTACTTCCACGATCGTCCCGGTTCGCATATCGATCTTCTCAAAGTCTGCCCAGCTGATGGCCATGGATCCTGATTTTGCTGTAAACTAACGATTTGCCGGCAATGCAGCAAGGAACGGGTACACACAGGAAAACCGGCAGGTGTTTACCTGCCGGCAGAATATTCCGCTATATTTTTCGTCAGCGAAGGTAGCTGCGCAGCATCCACGCCATCTTTTCATGCGTTTTGAGCAGGCCGGTTACGAAGTCGGTGCTGCCGGCATCCTTGTATTTTTCATCGAAATCATCCACCAGTTTGCGCAGGTTCTGGATGATGGTTTCGTGGTCGGTTTCCAGGTTTTTGATCTGGGCCGTTTGGTCCACCGGTACCACCGGCTCCTTCAGGCTGGCCAGTTTCAGCAGTTCTTTCAGCCGGCCTTCCGCATAATGACCGATGGTACGGATGCGCTCGGCTATGTCATCGATGATCTGGGCCAGCTGGGTGTACTGCGCTTCGTACAACTTGTGAAGCTCCATGAAGCTGGGGCCTTCGATGCTCCAGTGGTAATTACGTGTTTTGTTGTACAGTACATGTTCATCTGCCAGCAGCTGGTTCAGTGCCGCTGCTACTGCCTGGCGATTTTTTTCGGAAATGCCAATGTTTATTTTCATAAATGATAAAATTGCAGGATAAAATGCCGGAACGGCTAATCCAGCAGCAATGCCAGCTCTGTCAATTCCCGCTGCTTGTACTGGTCCCTGTCGCTGCCAAAGCACCGGGCAAACTCTTCCAGCAGGTAACGGATCACCTGCTTGTTCCTCTGCGGTCTGAAATACGCATCTGCCGGCGACATCGTGATGCGGCTGAAGTAATTCTCCACGTCCCGGTGCGTGAATACCTGCCCTGATGTGGGATCGATAAAAAATTCGATCTTTTCCCGGGCGTTTACGAGGCTTTCATCTGAATAGCCGGGCTTGAAATAAGCGAGGATGAACTGGCGGGGAATACCGATAGCCCTTACCGGTATATCAAGTATTTCGCAGAGCAGCAGGTAAAGAATGCCGTTGCTGAGCTGGTTGCCTCTTTTGGTTTCAAGTGTTTTGTGCAGCAGGAATTCGTTGGGCTCTTCGTAGTTGGTATCGGCGCCTTTGAGACCGTAATAGCTGTACAGGATATTCGTAACGATCTTTACCTGCTCCAGCGGGGTCAGGTAATTGTTCAGCTCCAGCCAGATGTTGCGGCGCACTTTTTCTATTTCCTGCAGCACCGGGGTGGTGGATAGTTCAGGATACTGAAACTTGCTGACCAGCAGCGCGCCGAGGATCAGGTCGTGATGACCCGAAACGTTCCACTGGCGCAGGTCTTCCGTCAGGTCGCGGTAATGCAGGCGGTGGATCAGCAGCTCGATGCGCTCCTGCGCCTGACTGTCGGGCGTGGTTTCCCACAGGTGCTCCAGGTTGGGAATAATAGGCCGGCCATAATCGACGATCTTATCAGAGATCACGCTGAATACTTCTTCATCCGGATCATCGATCAGGTGGAAAAGAGCTGATATTTCCTTGTTTGTTTCCATCGTTCCAATCCTTCACAATATCATCATTGCAATAATATACGGGTCGTTAATTTTTTCCACAGGTGGGGATAGGGCAGCAGCGGTTGTGAAAAACGATAAGCAGGAGTTATACCGGACTAAGGCAGATGCGGTACCGGCATGCGGCGATAGAAGAAGGGGACATTCATTACTGCTATTTGTTCTTCCGTGAATGTTGCCCGGGTATCGAAAATGTTCAGGATATGTATCGCCTCTTCTGTTACCTGGCAGTGCAGAGCTTATTGTGTTTGGTCAGAATGATGGCTTTTATAATGTAGCTATTATGAGAACAAATTCCAATATAAGGACACATCGATAATGTTTCCACACGTGGCTTCAACTGTCTCAATACAATTGAGGGCAATAGTGTTGCCGTTGCTCCCTGCTCAGCAGTCAGGTCATCCGGTATATCCTGTTGAGGAGCGGAAGTGTAAACAGCTTACTTCTTTTTCTTCGGCGCGGCCTTCTTTTTAGCAGCCGGCTTTTTTTCCTTCTTTTTACCAAATGCGCCGGGTATTTCCGCTTCGATCCATTTTTTTACTTCTTCCACCGGTATGTCTTTCAGGTCTTCGGCTGTATGTTTGGTATCGTCGGCCTTTTTGGGTATCCGGACGATCTTTTTGCCGAACTTGACAACAGGACCCCAGCGGGCATTCTCCACGGTTATTTTTTCTTCCGGCCACTGGTGGATAAACCGGCTGGCCTCCTTCTTCACCTTGGCATCGATCAGCTCATTGATATCGGCCTGCGACAGTGCATCGAAGTTGTACCGTCTCGGCACGTTGATAAACATGCCTTCCCATTTGATAAAGGGACCGAAACGGCCCTTGCCTTTGGTCACGGGTTTGCCTTCGTATTGTGCGATCGGCGCATCGGCCTGTTGCTTTTCTGTGATCAGTTCGATGGCCCTTTCCAGCGTCACTTCCAGCGGTTCTTCGCCCCGCGGGATGGAAATATACTGCTCGCCGAACTTAACGTAAGGGCCAAACCGGCCTACATTCACGTATATCTGCTCGCCTTCGTAGTCGCCCAGCAGCAGCGGCAGCTTGAACAGGTCGAGCGCTTCTTCGAGGTTGATGGTCTCGATGCTCTGGTCTCTTTTTAATGCAGCGAAAACAGGTTTTTCGTCTTCGCTGGCCTCACCGATCTGCACCATGGGACCATAGCGGCCCATGCGGGCCACGATCTTTTTGCCGCTGGCCGGGTCGATGCCCAGTTCCCGCTCGCCTT
>JBEVLT010000238.1:0-4571 GCA_040509055.1 Chitinophagaceae bacterium | reverse complement strand
ACTGGTTATTCCACTTACCTGATGTATAAAATTTGGGGGTACAGGCCCACTACCGGCGCGGTTGATATTGTGGATCAGCTTTATGACGATGAGGAAAAAGTAGGGCTCGGCGATGCGCGCATCAACCCTCAGATCTCACTCGAAAATGAGATCAGGGAGCAAAAAAGGAAGACGTTTAATGTCAACGCTTTTGCCAGTTATGAGATCATCAAGGGGCTGGTATTGCAGGTGCAGGGCGGGATGATCAGCCGTATATCTACCAATGAACAGTTCTTTAACTCAAAAACAGCGAGAGGTTACCCAAGCCCCAACAATCTCGATGGGGTAAATGGTAGTTTTTCCTACAGCGAGATCAACGATCTGGTAAATGAGAATACACTGACCTATAAAAAACAGTTTTCAAAAATACACGCGCTGGATATCGTGGCAGGATATACGATGCAGCGGAGGCAGGTCAAAACGTATGGTTATGAAGTTACGCAGGTGCCCAATGAAAGCCTGGGGTTGAGTGGCATGGATAATGGCGTGGCGGGTGCGTTGAATGCCCTGCTTACAGAAAACCGGCTGAATTCTTACCTGGGGCGCGTGAACTATAATTTGTTGTCCCGGTATCTTTTCACGGCTACTTTCCGGGCGGATGGCTCTTCCAAGTTCTCCCCGGCCGGCAGGTGGGGCTATTTCCCTTCGGCCGCATTTGCGTGGAGAATAAGCAAGGAATCATTTATGGAAAAATTCTCCTTTATAAACGATGCAAGGATCAGAATGAGTTATGGGCTTACCGGTAATAACAGGATCGGTGATTTTAGCCGCTATGGTTCTTTTGATATGGCTTACAATGGTTATTATTCTTACAATAACAGTACCCCTAATCCCGGTATTGCGCCTGATGATCTGGGGAATGCCATCCTTAAATGGGAAACTACGGCACAGGCTGATATGGGCCTTAGCCTGGAACTATTCAAAGGAAGGATCAATTTTGAAGCGGATGTGTACAGGAAGACCACCAAAGACCTGTTGCTGAATGCCAACCTGCCAACCAGCTCCGGTTATGCCAGTGTTTATAAAAATATAGGCTCTATTCGTAATGACGGACTGGAACTGACGCTAAGCACGGTCAATGTTAAAAAAGGAAAATTTGCATGGAGCTCTGATTTCAATATCAGCTTCAACAGGAACAAGATCATCGCGCTGGCAGAAGGAGAGGAAAAGATCTTGTCGGATCTGAGCTGGACATCTACTTACAATGGCCAGTTCCTGTATATGGCCGGCCTTGGCAGCTCTGCTTCCTCCTTCTTTGGCTATGTATGGGACGGAGTTTACCAATATGCGGATTTTGACAAGCTGCCAAACGGTACGTATTCGCTTAAGACAAATGTTCCCGGCAATGGCACCAACAGGGCCGCTATTCAGCCCGGTGATATTAAGCTGGCGGACGTGAACGGCGACGGCGTGGTGGATGCAAAAGACCAGGTAGTGATCGGCCGCGGTTTGCCGGTGCATTATGGCGGGTTCAACAACAATTTCAGCTATGGTCCCCTGAGCCTGAACGTATTTTTCCAGTGGTCATACGGCAACGACATTTACAATGCCAACCGGATCATGTTCGAAGGCAATTCCGAGCGCAGGGGCAACCTCAACCAATATGCCTCCTATGCCGACCGCTGGTCGCCGGATAACCAGGACAGCAAGAACTACCGCACCAATGGGCAGGGGTTAACGAGCATTTATACTTCCCGGGTGCTGGAAGACGGGTCTTATTTAAGGCTGAAAACAGTAGCCCTTTCTTATTCGCTCCCTGCTGCCTGGATGAAGAAAATAAAAATGCAGTCCCTGCAGCTGAGCCTCGCCGCCCAAAACCTGTATACATGGACAAATTATTCCGGTATGGACCCCGAAGTGTCAGTAAGGGACACACCGCTTACGCCGGGTTTTGATTATTCTGCTTACCCACGCGCAAGGACAATCACCTTTGGATTAAAAGCCATTTTTTAAGTCATACTAAAATCAATTGTTAGCATAAAACTCAGCGCTATGAAAAAACTCATTGTTTTACTATGCTTTGCTTCAGCTGTATTGGCGGCATGCAACAAGCTCTCTGTTCCCGAGCCGCAGGACTTCGTGAGCCCTGAAACCTATTTTGAAACCGAAGCGCAGCTGCAGACAGCGCTCAATGGCGTATACTCCGTTCTCACCAGGAATGCCACATACGGCAGTAATATGCTGGGCCGCCTGGTGCTCGACGGCGATGAAAGTTATGATCCTTATTCCCAGGATGCCTATACGGTTTCCGATTACACCGTATCTTCCAACGATGCATTGATATCCTCCTACTGGCAATATTTTTATGAAGGTGTCAACCGTGCCAATATGATCCTTGATAATATCGGCAGGGTTCAAATGGATGAAGCAAAACGGGGTGTTATCAGGGGGCAGGCGCTTTTCCTGAGAGCTTATTTTTATTTAATGCTCGTGAGCCGTTATGAAAATATTCCACTCATTTTGCACAGTGCAAAAACGGGCTCACCCGCTGATGTGCAGGTGCCGCAGTCCACGCCCAGGGAAGTGTATGAAAAAATAATTGCAGATATGACGGAGGCTTCCACGCTGGTAGAGGATGCCGATGTGGTGAAAATGGGTGGAAAGATCTCAAAATCTGCCGTATGGGGCGTATTGGCCCGTGCCTGTCTTTACATGGCGGGATATCCCGTGCATGATGTTTCTAAATACGCGGATGCGCGCATGTGGGCGGAGAAAGTCATCAGCTCCGGCAAACACGAATTGAACCCTTCTTATTCACAGGTATTCATCAATCATTGCCAGGATAAATATGATATTAAGGAAAGCATCTGGGAAATAGAGTTCTGGGGCAACGGAAGCGGCAATTATGAATTCTCTGCCGGTTATGTTGGCCGGAACAATGGTATCGGCAACACACAGGATCCTGCTGTCGGGTATTCTGCAGGGATGGTAAGAGCCACCCGGCCGCTTTTTAACCTGTTCCAAACCGGGGATACGCGCCGTGACTGGGCCATTGCGCCCTTCCGGTATTCGGGCAACCCGGCCACCAGCAGCAACTGGACGGCTGCACAGATCTATGACAGGTACTGTGGCAAATGGAGACGGATCTATGAGCTGATATTGCCGAGATCAACTACCCGCACACCGACCAATTTTCCCCTGCTGCGCTACTCCGATGTATTGCTCATGTTTGCCGAAGCGGATAATGAAGTGAATAATGGTCCTACCGCAGCAGCTTATAATGCCATTAACCAGGTAAGAAGAAGGGGATATAATAAACCGGTAAATACACCAGATGCTTTAGTTGATCTCAGCGGGCTTTCAAAAAGCGAATTTTTGGAAGAAATACAGGATGAAAGGTCCCGGGAGCTGGCTTTTGAATGCCTGCGCAAAAGCGATCTCGTACGCTGGGGAATATTCCTTCCGAAAATGAAATTTGTGATGAATGATGCTGCGACCCTGACAGGCACCCTTGCAGCCACCGTTCAACGCACTTTTACCAATGCCTCGGCACGGGATGTAAGGTGGCCCATACCTGCCTATGAAATGGGCGTGAACAAAAGTCTTGTTCAAAATCCCGGATTTTAATCATCAATGCTAACTATCCCAAAGGACTCCTTTGGGACAAATTCTGATAAATGAATAGTGTAAAAATAACAGGAATGCTTGTTGCCATCAGCTTGTGCATCGGCTCCTGCAAGAAAGAAGAAACAGCCGCTGAACCTGATTTTGATGTTGCCGCCGGCGCCACTGCCATTCATGTGGGAGATACGGTCCGGTTTAGCATTACCGGCAACCCGGATATTATCACTTTCTATTCAGGCTTGCCTGGTTCCGATTATGACTTTATTGATAAGGACAGGGTATACCCGGCGACGCAGTCGCTTTCCTTTATCTCGGCGAAGTATGCCGGCAACAATGCTGATTGCGCCTCGTTGAAATACTCGACAGATTTTAACGGCGTTTATGACCTGGCCTCTGTACGGGCGGCCACCTGGACCGATATCAGCAACATGGTTCATATTCCTGCGATCAACGGAAGCAGTGCGATATTTGAAAATTCGGGTGAGGCGGATATCGCCGGTATTTTTCCATCCGGTGCCGGCAAGCCGGTTTATTTTGCCTGGTACTTCACCACCGCTGCCAATTCGAGCCGTACCCGTTTCCAGATCCAGCAGTTCCAGATCAAGGGAAATGTACCGGCTGATCCTTCTTTGTCGGGAGTGAGGTATGACTTTGGCGCATTTAATTTTCAAATGTTGCCGGGTGAAGGCTTCCTGACACAAAGTGATCCTGCCACCCTTCCCCGGGTAACCGCTACAGCGATTATATGGGATGGCGTCTATGCAAATACATCGTTTAAAGAGGGATATGCGGTTTCGAAGCCTATCTATTCGTTCACGGAATTGAATCTGGGCCATGATAAGGGTACGGCTATAAAATCTGCATATGACCCGGCATTGAAAGAATACAATTTCCGCTATGACAAACCGGGGAACTATACAGTGACTTTTGCAGGGGCCAATGTTTATGGAAACAACAAGAAGCAGGTA
>JBEVLT010000237.1:0-5972 GCA_040509055.1 Chitinophagaceae bacterium | reverse complement strand
GAAACTGAAGAACACTATCAGGGAATTCGTGTATTCCCTTAACCGAAGGTATACATTTACCTATCGCCTGTTAAGGCCGCTCTGGAAAGCATTCCGGTTGTTCAGGGAACCCAGGAGAAGAGGAGAATTCCTGGGCCAGCCGTTACTGAAACGAAAGCACCAATTCCAGGATTCTACGTTCACCCTGCACTACCGCTACCCGCGCCTGTTTGAACAGTGCCGTCTTTATTTTCAACATCACCCGGCACCGCGTATCCTTTCCTTTGGCTGTTCGACCGGCGAGGAAGTCTTCTCGCTTATTGAATACATGCCGCAGGCGATCATTGCGGGTATCGATATCAATCGCTGGTGCATCAGGGAGTGCAACCTGAAAAATACCAACGAGCACATTTCATTTGACCTGCGCCATTCCGGGCTGTTCGACGAACTCACCGGGCTTGATGCCATCTTTTGCATGGCTGTGTTTCAACGGGCAGCGAACCGGGACAAGAAAGTCGTGCGAACGACAAAGATCACTTTTCAGCGTTTCGAAAGAGAACTGAAGATCCTTGATAAAAAATTACGCGTTGGCGGCCTGTTCTTTATCGATGTATGCGATTTTGACCTGGCAGATACGCTGCTCTATACGAATTACCGGCCGCTGGAATTCGACGCCAACCGGATTGAAAATGATTTACCCGTCTTTGGCCGGGACAACGAAAAGATAGCCAATACCCGGTATTTTCACCGGGTGTTTGTGAAGCTGCGGTAAGCAGGGAGTCAGCACGGTTTATCGCGCTTCACTTTTTCGAATGATGCCGCAATATTTTTAAGCAGAGGTTTATGAAAGCAAAGTCTGGCTTTACCTGCCGCGGTCAGCCCATTGATGCCGGCCAGGCATTGGATCATCCATTTCCTGTTTTGCCTGTTCCTGGTATTCCATTTTGAAGTACCAATGTTTTGCGCCGGGAAAATATACCAGTGCGACTGGCGGATAAAATAATAACTGTGTGGAACCAGGGTAATAGCAGCCGCCCATTCCCCGATAAGCTGTAAAGAATCTGCCGTAGCAGGATCGAGGATATAAAACCGGATTTGTCCCTCTTCTTCTACCGGGAGAACAGGGGCCACATGGTATTTCCAGTTTTGTTTTAGTTCTCCTACGTGATTTTTTTTAAGATAGGAACCTCCGAATGCCCACCCTTTGTGATTGGGTATCTTCCATTCATCCAGCAATACACATACCGCATCGGCCCTGCCTTCGCAACCATTATTGGCATTTTTCCAGTTAAACAAAGGATGTTGCCGGAAATAATCAAAGAGTTTATTTGCCTGTTCCCGGGACATGGTGTGGCGTGGAAAACCAACATCGGAGAGAAGATAATCGAAAAGAGCGGGAACGATATTCATTGATTGAAGATAGCCTTATTTCTTTTCTTCCGGGCTGTCTGACAGCAGCATCAGGGTATCCGCGTTGCAGGCATGCCTATGGCATCGCTGTAATGCGCAGGATAATATAAGGCCTCGCAGGAAGGGCTACAGTGCCGCCGCTTTTATCGCTCACCCGGTAGCCATCTTCGTCTGTCTTTGTCTCAAAGGTTTGCGGGCAGGCCGTAACGGTCATGTTCCAGGTATCGATGACCTCTACCCTGAATTTGACTCCTGCGCCCAATCTTTTATAGTCTGCATTCTTTACCGGGAGGCTGAACTTCCAATTGTTCCCGGCTTCCTTTCCCAGCGTGACAAAATAGTAGCCCTCCCCTGCTGTCGATGTCTGGTTGTCTCTGCTGATATCGGCCATCTGCAGGGAATGGGGACATGCTTCGATCATTTTGCGCAGGAAGCCGATCCTTTTCCAGCTTTCACCCCTGAAACGGCCGCCTTTGGCCCAGAATATCGTGTCTTTCCCGTTGCCATACATGTAGCATTCCCCATGCGTGACATAGGCGCCGGCCATCACGCCATTGACGATGAGGTACAGCATTTCCTGCGGGGTGTAGCGGCCCCAGCGCGATTTCAGGTTGCCCTCATACCCCACCTCGTCGCAAATGACAGGCTTGCGATAGATGTTGCGCAGCAAAGCGGCTGCGTATAAGCTCTGCACCGGCGCTTCATCCTGTATGCTGACATGCGTGAAGGCCGGTTTCCAGTAATCGTAATAGGTAGCCGTGGCCCCGTGAATGGACAATAAATGGCGATACGGGTCATTTTGCACCACTGTCCCGGCAAACAGATCCCAGTCAGCTATTGTTTTGGACCTGACATAATCCCATTCATTGGCCAGCGACCACCACACATTTTTAAAAGAAGATAATCGCGCCGTGATATACCGGATATAGCGCAGGTTCACTTCTTCGGGCATGGTATCAAACCCCCATTGCCCTTTGTCATAGGGATGAAACAGGATCAGGTCCGCCTCGATACCCAATCCTGCAAGGTCGTCGATGCGTTTTTCCAGGTGCCGGAAGAAAGCCAGGTTGAATTTTTCAAAATCCCAAGCCTTACTGACCTTGCCATTGCTGTCTGTTTTTACGCCCTTTACTTCGAAGGGATAAAGCATCGGCTCTTCCGTCACCAGGTTATAGAACTTGGGAAACACACACATCCTTATTTTGTTGAAACCGCTGGGTTTCAGCGCAGCCAGGGTAATTTCCTGCAGCGGATCGCTCATATGTGTCCAGGCATAGGCTGTCGTTCCAAAAGGAAAATAGGGCGTGCCGTCAGCATACCCGAAACCGAATACACCGGCCACTTTTACCATTCCATGATTACCGGGTGCAGCCCTTACGCATTCGAAACTTCCTTTTTGATTGTTTAGTTGCGGTACATCGCTGGATGTTGTAAAACGCCATATGCCCGTGTATGCCGGCATGAAGCGGATCCTGTAAATGCCGTTCCCATCGTAAAAACCACTTACGGTAACGGTGGTATCGTCATGAATAAACGTTGCTTTTAGGGTGATGTCCTTAAAACCATTGCCACCGGGTGTATAAAGCAGGGAAGTTTCAAAGCGTTTGTATTGTTCCACCTTTGCCTGGGCATGCAGGCACAAACCTGCCACCAACAGGAGCATGGCGGTAAGCGGTGCCGCTTTCCCGGTCATCGTAGTAGTTGTCACAGCAGAAGAAAGATTTGGATTCCAAAATAAGCAAAATGTCAACAGGACCGGACAGGAGAGGTTTTACAAACCTTCCCTGCTACCTGACCTAATGGAATTGCTTTTGACATTTTTTTACCTGATCAGCTGATAGCTTTCTCCATTTTCCATGTTCCGCCGCAGACAAATGTTTGGAGCCTGTCAGTTTCATCCCTGAAGGTTGACGTGATGCTCCATTGGCCGGAGATATAGATTTTCCGTGAAAAAAACCTTCTTCGCAGCTTACCTGTATAATCAACTCCATCCGGTGTAACCTGGTCGTCCGGCATACGGGCTCCCGATTCATCCATTGAAAAATAGTACTTATACCTTTTCTTAAACGCTATTTTGTTTTGCCTGAAGGTCCCGATGATATAAGACTCGTTTCCTTCTTTTTCCAGCACCAGCTCATCGATGCACGTACCGGACAAAATTCCGTTTACATCGCTCAGATCAAGCTCGAAAGGCTCCGACCTGCCGATGAATGGCCCGGGGTAACCTTTGCCATAAGTATAATGACCTTTCCAATGCCCGGTAAGATTGACGGGTCCGGCACTGCGTTTCCACCAGGGATTGCGGCTCCTTGCCGGCTTTCCGGGACTTGCTTCTTCAATACCGGTTTGTAAAGGCGCTGCCTGACCAAACGAGTAACCTGATAAAACGGTTTCAAACAGCAGCTCATCTGCCTGGTCAAGCTCTTCGCCGAAGTATCTTTTACAAATAGCGAATACGTAATTTTCTCCGACCTGGTCTTCCGTCATGGGGTCATCGTCCATATCCGGGAAAATATAGGTTCGCTGCCCGTCATCACCCATTGTAGACATGGCCAACAGGTCTTTTTCTTCTTCCAGCGGTTCCCCGCTCTCAATGAAAGTACCGCTATCGGCACTTCCCGCCCTTACTCTTATCTTCTTTCCGTTACTGAGGACGGCATACCCCCATAGGTTCACAGCGCTGTGTAACACGATGGAACAAATTTCAGAACCCGGAAATTTGCCGGTCAGCGCTTTCTCCGTTTCTGTTTCGTGATCTTCAAAAAACTGCATGGGCAAACCGGCCGCACAAATAAGCAGGTTATTCTTGTACGCTCCGATATACACTTTATTGTCATCGGGATTGATCACGGATTCAAATGGCTCATCCCCTGATTTTACCAGGTTGAAAAACCCTAATTCCCGGAGCAGTAATTCGTAATCGGCCTGTACTGGTTTGTTGACAATGACCACCGATGCTTTCCAGCCCATGCTTATACAACAGTATTATACGGTTAAGAAAAATATTCACCAGTCCGGCGCTTATACCCGCAGTATGCCACGGAACCCCCGGGCGGCATAATACGATTCCGCCCCATTGTGGTACAGGAAGATGGTATCGTAACGGCGGTCACAAAACAGGGCGCCGCCGAGCTGGCGGATAGCATCCGGCGTCTGTACCCAGCTCGAGGTTTTCAGATCGAATTTTCCCAGTTGCTGCAGTTCCCGGTATTGCGCTTCCGTCAACATTTCAATACCCATGTCTGCGGCCATATTCAGTGCGCTGTCTTTCGGCTTGTGTTCCTTTCTTGACGCCAGCGCTTCCTGGTCGTAACATACACTTCTGCGCCCGTTGGGGCTTTCCGGCGAGCAATCATAGAAAATATATTCACCGATCTTTTTGTCGAAACCAACTACATCCGGTTCACCGCCGGTATCTTCCATTTGTTGGAGCGACCATAACTTTTCGGGAGCAGCTTCCAGCCTGGCCTGCACTTTCGCCCATTCGATGCCCTTATGACGGGCCTTGTTCTTTTCAAAACGGGCCTGCAGGATGCCGAGCAGCCCCGACTGCTCGGCCGACGACAGTTTTTTGTTATGCGTATTTCCGCTCTTCATCGTTTATGCTTTTTTCTGTTTATCAGTTATTTTTTCTCCGGCAGCGGTTCATGGAGGAATTGATCGATCATGCTGACCGTTGCCGCAATCAACACTGTATCCTGCGCCGTGGTGATCTCCCCGATATAATCCCCATGCCCGCCGGGAATGATGGCGAGCCGGGAGCCGGCCAGCAAGCGGTGCATCTCCACGGCATGTTCCGGGGTCACCACATCTTTGTCGCCGGCAATGATCAGTGCCGGCGACGTGATCGCTTTCATTTGCTGATCTGAAATGTCGGGAAAGGATTGCATCCTGGCCACGTCCCGGTCATACATCCTGTGAAGGGCATTGGTATCCGGGTTTATTTTCAGGAACTCATCTTTAAATACCTGTGGCATGCTTTCAAAGCCCGGTTTGCGCATCATATCCCAAAACCAGGAGGGCGCCCCACCCCGGTTGTAAAACGTGGAAGCTATGATGATCCTGCCGGTAAGCTCAGGATGGCGGATAGCCAACTGCAGCGCGGTGCTGGCGCCATTGCTGAAACCGAAAACAGCTGCTTTGTCGATTTTCAAATAGCGGAGCAGGGCGGCAATATCATCGGCATCCTGGGTAAAGCTGAGCGGCCGGTCGATGTCGGCTGTGCGTCCATGCGCCTGCATTTCCACGGCGATGACCTTGTGCGTTTTTGCCAAAGCAGGAATCACCCGTCCAAACGTTGTTTGAATGGTGGAGCCGCCGCCATGAATGAGCACCAGCGGGTCGCCTGTGCCATAAATTTCGAAATACATATTCAGCCCGTTTACCGGGGCATAGCCGCTTGTGCTGTCGGGTTTTGTAGTGTGATCTGCCGAAGATGTCATTTTTTTATGATCAGGGTTGCTGCAGGATGCCGTTATCAAGGCTGCCTGGATGAACGGAATTACTATTTTAATCATAGCCCCAGGTTGAACAAAGCGTCCCGTTGCTCTGCTGGCAGCTTTGCTTTTTACTTTCATTTCAGG
>JBEVLT010000236.1:0-3557 GCA_040509055.1 Chitinophagaceae bacterium | reverse complement strand
CACAAACAGTCCATTATTAATATTTACCATATCCAAACCATCACGGCAGACACGGTAGAGATGACCCGTCAATACAAGGCATCCTACAGCCCTTCCTATAAGCAGAAGCTGCTGGACAAGACAGTAAATCTGAAGTTGATCACCCGTTTCAGCTGACAGGAAGAATGACGGAAATAATGGTTTCGCCAGGCTTGCTTTGCGCCTGCAGGCGTCCGTTCATCATACCGGCGAAGATGCCGCACAGGTACAGGCCCAGGCCGGTCCCTTTTTCATGGGCCGTACCGCTGGTGCTGCGCAGCAATTCGGGGTTGCCGCTATTGATCTTTTGTACATAGGCGTGCGGCAGCCCAGGGCCATGGTCCTGCACCGCAATGGCAATATGGCCTTCACCGGCAGGTATGGCACTGATGACAACCCTGCCTTCGGGATGGCTGAATTTGATCGCGTTGGATAGCAGGTTGCGAACGATTACCTGCAGCATGTCCCGGTCAATAACGGCAACTGTCGTCGGCGGCACTTCATTGACGATGCTGACCCTTTTCCCCGCTGATAACCCGCTGATATTGCCGGCCACTTTTTCAATGAGCGGAAGGATATCGGTCCGCTCGATCACGGGTCTGAAGCCCTGCATCTGGCTGGCCGCCCAGTTCAGCAGGTTTTCCATCATCTCAGAAGTATGCCCCAGGCTCTTTTTGAGCTGGTGGGAATAAGCCAGCAGCGATTCCTGCGAAACAGCCCTGTTCTCGAGCAGGTAGATAAAGGAGGACAATGAATTTACCGGTGTCCGCATATCGTGACTTACCACGCTGAAGAGCTTGTTCTTGACATTGTTCAGTTGCAGCAGCTCTTCCTTTTGAGCCGAGATCAGCCTGTTCAGCCGCTTGGTACGCCGGAAAATGTAATAGATGAATAAGATCACGAGGATAGCGACCACCGATAACCCTGCTGTGATCAGCAGGTAGGTTTTATCCAACTGGTTGTTCTTCTTCAGCAGCGCGATCTCCAGCTCCTGTTCCTTTTCCCTGATCTGGCGGGTGATATCGGTTTTCAGCGTGTGTTCTTCGGCCCGGGTCAGCGAATCGCGCAGGGTAATAAATTCCTTATAATACTTCAGCTCTTCCAGAGGCTGGCGGGTGTGCAGGTAATACGAAGCCATCAGCTGCTTCCACGATAAAAGAGCAGGAGGATTCGGCAGGGTATCCAAACCGTTCTTCAGCTGCTGCAGCACATCCAGCATGGCAGGGTACCGGCCCTGCCGGCCATATACGGCAGCCAGCTGAGCCTGTGCCAGTTGTGCATCGGCCCAGTCGCGCGACGGCCTTATATTCAGGGCAATACTTTTTTTGAAAAGGACCGCAGCCGTATCCAGCCTGTTCCGGGCCACATATACTTTCGCTATATTGCCGGTCACTACTCCTTCCACCGCCTCCCGGATATGCAGCGGTATCGAATCCCGGCTTGCTGCTATGATGGTCAGCGTCCGGTTAAAGTAGATCAGCGCACTGTCATACTCCCCGATCTTTTCATAACATAGTCCGATATTATCGGCAATCTCCTGCTGCTTGTACATCACCGGCCAGCTTGGCCTGCAGGTAGCATACTGCCGGTCAGATTCTTTAAAATATTCCAGGCTTTCCCGGTATTTCTGCTGACGGTACAGCACCATGCCCAGGCTATAGCAATACGCAGCAATGTCGCAGCTGGTGAGATATGCCGAGGCCACCTGGCGGGCCTTCAGGTAATATTCATGGGCCCGGTTGTAATTCGACTGCGAAAGCGCCAGCTCGCCTTTGCTGCATAAATAATCGAAATAGGACTTTGGGTATTGCGCTACCAGGTCATGCCGCTCCAGATAGCGAATAGCTGAATCGATATAAAGCGCAGCTTTCTCCGGGTTGCTCCTGAACTGGCGCTCCATATGATGCAAAAAATCATACCGGCCAAACCGGGCGATCTCGGGCGGATGTTCAAGCGAATGATAGATGGAATCATAAATATACACGGCAGTATCTGCCCCATACTTCAAAAGCTGGTTAACCGAGTCGTAGGTTTGCCTGTACCAAGCCTGCTCATAAGCTTCGTCTACCGGCTTGTGATCCCTGCACCCGGCAAGAAATAAACAGACCAGTAGCCCTCTCAAAATTCTTCGGTTCATTCATTTATTTGTTGCGGCAATACACTTGTTCCATTTTTCTGCTGCTATTTTGCAACATCCATGCAACAGTAACAATGGTGCTGAGCGTACGTAAACGACAGGAGAAGGCTGTGGTTAAGGCTGAGTAAATATAGGCAAACCGGCAAGTATTTACATTTAATAAGACCGGCATCAACTTTCCTGTTTACAGAAAAGGCAGCAGGTCAGGCTTTTTTTTGGGCTGCTTTTTCCCGGTTCATTTTCATGCGCCATTTCACGATCCTGGTGATCAGGGCAGCCGGCATCGGCTGATCCAGCGGGAACTGCACCGATCCCCTGCCGGTCTTATACCCCGCCAGGGCTTTTTCAAAATCCGGGTTGCCGGTTGGCGCCGGGTAGAACCCGATATGATGCTTAAAGGCGGCAAAATGGACCAGGTTGTTGCCATCCAGCCCGAAGGTGGGCATGTTATACTTGATCGTTTCGATAGCCCGTGGTGCTGCTTTTTGCACGATCACCCTCACTTCTTGCAGCACAGGCTGTACTTCTTTGGAAAAGCTTGCTATGTATTCGCTGATACCGGCCGGTGGACGGGTTGCCATAACTTTTTTTTCAAATATACTATCCTTCACTTTACCGGTAGCGGTTGGTCTTCCACCTGTCCAGCCGGGCAATGATCCTGGCCCGGATCGGCGGCCGTTTGCCTGCCGGCGTAGCCGCTCTGATCCTCCTCCACAGTTCCTGCCGCGTCAGCTCCGGCTCGGTGAATTCGCCTTTGTCATAGCAGTGGCGGCAAAAAGCACTGTTGTAACTCTCATCGCCATTGGTACCACAGGTCACCATCGCGGAGAACTGTTTGCCGCAACTCTGGCATCGGTCATAGTATTTGCGCTGCCCGTTGGCCTGAAAGTGTTTCAGCCGTTCATCGCCGTTCTCCAGTTCCGTCAGTCCCATCATTCCGATCAGGAACGAGATCAATCCGAAAAACAGGATCGCCTTAAACCGGAATAGTTTGGAATTATGATCATCCCGCGCATTGTCCAGGTAGTCGTCCAGCCGGTCCATTTTCCTGCGCTGTACCGCCAGCAGGTCCGATTCGGCCGCGTACCCCACATAAAGGGAAAACAGGCTGTCATATACCGGCGACGGTGTGCTGCGTTGCCCGAAGGCCGAATCAAAAAACGCTGCTGTATCCTGGCTATGCAGCGGGTTGGGCACCTTGTACACGCTGGCCATGCGTCCGGTCATTTTCCGGTATCGCTTCAGGCTTACATTCAGGTTGCCGATCTTTTCGTTCGCAGCATCCCGTTCCGCATAAAATTGCCGCAGGTTAAGATTGTATGTTTTTTCGTTCTCTTCCAGCGACAGGTAGCCGAAAGCAGCAGCGATCAGTCCGATAGCGATAATGATCTTATTGAGATTG
>JBEVLT010000235.1:0-9285 GCA_040509055.1 Chitinophagaceae bacterium | reverse complement strand
GTTAAAGGCATCTTGAGTTTTTTTAAAAGGTCATCCCGTTTTTTCTGGTATCCTATATTTTGGCGGCAAAGGTAAGACAACTATCGATAATGGCAAAATTAAGCCCCGGATCGGCTGGCGGGCCGGTAAGCCCCTGTTTCCGGCCTGCCGGGCCTATTTTTGCGGCATGGAACTATCGCAGGACACCAGAAACATACTCGGGCTGCAGCTCCCTACCGACCCGCGGTGGGTGGACCTGGCCGGAAAATCCCTTGAAGACATACTCACCGACCACGCCTACTGCGAGCAAAAGGCGGCTACGTCGTGCATCTCGCTGATCCAGCAGCACAGCGATAAGGAAAAGCTGGTGGCCGAACTGGCCCCGATCGTCACCGAGGAATGGGGCCATTTCCGGCTGGTACTGGCCGAATTGCACAAACGCGGCCTGCGGCTGGGCCGGCAGCGGCGGGACGGGTATGTGAACCGGCTGCTGGAGTTTCAGGCAAAAGGCGGGCGCCCGGAAGACCGGTTCCTGGACCAGCTGCTCACCATGGCCCTGATCGAGGCGCGCAGCTGCGAGCGATTCAAACGATTGAGCGAAGGGCTTCAGGATGATTATCTCCGGCAGTTTTACCGGCGCTTTATGGAAAGCGAAGCCGGGCATTATACCCTCTTCCTGGAGCTGGCGGAGACGTATATCGACCGGGACAAGGTACGCACCCGGTGGAAGGAATGGCTGGAATACGAGGCCACGGTCATGCTGCAACTGGACCTGCGCGGCGACCGGATGCACTGATCCCTGCGCTACACAGCCCGTACACCTGCTGCGGGGGCAGACGCAAAAATACCCGGGGCATAGCCGATCCGTTCTGTATAATATGCCGAAACTTTTTCTGCAAAATCATCGAAGTGATCGCGCTGTACCAGCGCAATGGCGCAGCCGCCGAAACCCGCACCTGTCATCCGGGCACCGATACAGGGCGCATAGGTGTGGCAAAACTCCACGATGGTGTCCAGCTCACGGCCCGATACTTCGTACAGCTCTTTGAGCGAGCGGTGGGAGGCATACATCAGCTGCCCGAACTCCTGCAGGCGGCCGGCTTCAAGCGCCTTCCCGGCCAGTTTCACCCGCTCATTCTCCGTCACTACGTGCAGCGCCCTTTTTTCCAGTATGGGATCGGCTACCAGGTGCCGGTATTGCTCAAATACTTCAGGGGTGATCTCGCAGAGGTATTTCACATCCAGCTCTTGTTGCAGCCGCTGCAAGGCCGCGCCGCATTCAGCGAACCGCTCGTTGTATTTGGAGTCGGCCAGCGTGCGCGGCTTATTGCTGTTAATGATCGCCAGGATATGATCGCCGATCTCGAAAGGCAGGTACGTGTAGTCCAGCGTATCGCAGTTCAGCAGGATCGCTTTGTTCTGCTGCCCCATGGCTACGGCAAACTGGTCCATGATACCGCAGTTGACACCGATAAACTCGTTCTCCACTTTTTTGGCCAGCAATGCAATGGAGATATTGTCCAGGTGCAGCCCAAACACATTGCTGCAGGCAAAAGCCGTCACCACTTCGATAGAGGCAGAGGATGACAGACCTGCACCGATCGGCAGGTTGCCGTAATACAGCAGATCCATGCCCTCCAGCACGTGACCAGCCTGCTGCAGGTGATGAATAACCCCCAACGGATAGTTGAACCACTCTTTGCCCGTTTTGGTATAAGCCGGCTGCACGGGCAGGTCGGCCGTCTCTGAAAAATTCAGGCAGCGGAAGCGGAATTGCTTATCGTCATTCCTGGCCAGCAGCAGCCAGGTACCCGACGAAACGGCGCAGGGCATTACCTCGCCGCCGTTATAGTCGATATGTTCCCCGATCAGGTTCACCCTGCCGGGGCAAAAAAAATGATAGGTAGCCTCCCGTTGAAACCTGTTGCGGAATTCTTTTTCCAGCTCAGCCTTTATCATGCGATTGATATATTATTTTTGAAAATGCTCCAACCCAACCAGCAATTCTGCTTTACGCATCCGGGCGGCGAAGATATTTATTTGTTCACATTGCAAAATGCAAAAGGTACGGAAGCGGTCATTACCAATTACGGCGGCATCCTTACTGCCTTCCGCATCATACAGCAGGATGGTCATGTTAACAATATCGTACTGGGTTTTGACAAGGTGGAGGAGTACCTGGCCCCGGGCTACCTGGCATCTTATCCTTTTTTCGGCGCCGCCATCGGCCGCTATGGCAACCGGATCAAAGATGGCCGGTTCAGCATAGACGGAAAAGCATATATGGTCCACAGGAACCTGCCGCCAGATCACCTGCACGGCGGTCGCGAAGGGTTTGATAAAAAAGTGTGGCAGTGTACGGATCTTTCTTCCCAATCCCTTACGCTACAGTATCGCAGCCCCGATGGTGAAGAAGGCTATCCCGGCAACCTGGATGTGACGCTTCGCTTCGAACTGAATGACGACAATGAACTGTCGCATGAATATACTGCTGTTACCGACCAGCCCACACCGGTCAACCTTACCCATCACAGCTACTTTAACCTCAACAATGGTAAGGGGACGATCGGCGATCAGTCGGCAAAGATCAAGGCGGCGGAAATACTGGAACAGGATGCCAACCTGAGCGTAACAGGCAACCTGCTGCCGGTAGCGAACACCCCGTATGATTTCAGGGAGCTCAAACGGCTGGATACCGATTGGGAGCCCGGTACCGGCTACGACCAGAGTTTTGTGATCGATCCTTCGGCACAGCAGCCGGCTGCAGAAGCTTATTCAGACAAATCAGGTATCGGGTTGCAGGTGTTCACGACCGAACCGATAGTTCATCTTTATACAGGCGGGGGCATTCCGCCCCTGGCAGGCAGTGAAGGCAACACCTATGGACCCTTTTCGGGGTTCTGCCTGGAAACACAGGTGCATCCGAATGCGGTCAATATCCCGGACTTTCCGAATACGGTATTACGCCCCGGCGAAACCTACCGGCAAAAGACAACCTATCGGCTGATCGTTCATGGAAAACGATAAGCTTACGGCTATTGCGGGATATGAAGATGTATACAGCTACCTGTACCGCCTCTCGCGGCATCATTACCAGCCACATCATTGTGCCTGATTAAAATAATCCAGCTCGCCTGCAAAGTCGAGGAACGCATATTTTTCCTGCAACGCCTTTGTCTTCGCAGCATGCGCCGACAGGAACTGCCGGTGCGCGGCCGTATCCGGTTGAAAAGGCTTGTGCCTGCGGGCAATTACGATCTTCTTTATTTCCTGCATCAGCTGCTGTGACGCTTCATCGATACAGGAAGCCGCAAATTTTTCCAGCACAAATTCCGTGGCCATATAATTGGGGTGTACCAGGTCCACATCATAAAAACGATAGTCCCGCAGCACATCGATCACCAGCTCGTAAGCCGGGAAATAATGCAGCCGGTCAAATTTATTGGCCATATGGTGCACGGCTTCGATCAGCCTGGCCTTGCTCCGGTTGTTCTCCACCACTCCGTCGCGTATATGCCGTACCGGGCTTACCGTAAAGAGAATGTTCAGCCCCGGGTTGAACCGCATCAGCCGGTGATAACATTCGTCCAGCGCTGTAATGATCTCGTCGGTGCCGAGCAGGTGCTTGCGGAACCACTGAGCCGGCGCCCGGTGGCAATTGGCTACCCCTGCCCCTTCGCGGTCGCTGCCACCCGCATCGGCCAGCGAAGTAAGCCGGTAAGAAAAAGAAGACCCTAATGTGACAATGATCCAATCCGCTTGTTGCAGGAAATCATGCGCCTGCTGCTGGGAGGCATTGATGGCCTGCAGGGCCGGCTCCCTTTCGGTATGCGAGAAACGGGAATGATGCTGCCAGCTATGCCATACCTCGTTCAGGCGAAACAAGTCGTCAGCCGTGTATTGCCTGTTTTCCGTATAAGATACCAGGCTTTTGCACACGCTCACCGGGTCGAACAAAATGCCATGGGGATTCTGGAGCACAGAAAACTTCAGGTCCGCCAGCGTGTTGCCGATATGCTCGGTGAAGCAGGACCCGATCAGCAGTATCCTGTCGCCATAACGCACGGGTTGCGGCAATTTTTTAATATCGATGGGAATCATGAAGTCCATGTGGTAAAGTTGACGGGGTGATCAGTAAACGGGTTAACACAGCCCTGATAAGTTGAAGCTTCCTTTTTAAGGAATTAACGGGTCAACTTACCGAGTGCTTTGATCAAACAAAAATTTCGGAAGCCAGCCGCAAACTTTCCTGCAGGGCTTCTTTATCGAGTGCAGGCAACACCTTGTTTTCTTCGAAGTAGCCGATCATTTTTTCACTATCCATGTTACCGACCAGCTCGTCGTTAGCCATGGGGCAGCCGCCGATCCCTTTCAAGGCACCATCAAAACGCCGGCAACCGGCTTTCCAGGCAGCATCCAGCTTATCTTTCCAGGTATCGGGTGCTGCATGCAGGTGTACGCCGATTTCCGTGCCGGGCAGCGATTCCACGAGGTAGCGGGTCATGTCGTATACCTGCCCGGGCGTAGCGACTCCTACCGTATCGGCCAGCGACACGATACCGATATCCATCTCCACCATCCTGTTTACCCATTCAAACACGATCTCTTCCGACCACGGATCGCCGTAGGGATTGCCAAATCCCATGGAAATATAAATGACCAGCTGCTTACCGGTCTTCACACACAGGTTCTGTATCTCCTCCACCCTGCCCAGTGAGGTCTGTATGGAAGAATTGGTGTTGCGTTGCTGAAAAGTTTCCGACACGGAAAAAGGAAAGCCTAGAAAACGGATCTGCTCATGCACCACAGCCTCCTCGGCGCCGCGGGCGTTGGCTACAATCGCCAGCAGCCGGGTGCCCTGTTCCGTTACGGCCAGCCTTTTCACTACTTCGGCGGTATCAGCAAGCTGTGGAATGGCTTTAGGCGATACGAAGCTGCCGAAATCGATGGTATCGAAACCCACTTTCAGCAGCGAATTGATGTAGGCCACTTTTTTCTCGGTCGGGATATAGGTTTTCCATCCCTGCATGGCATCGCGGGGACATTCGATGAGTTGGATACGCGGCGTCATTACCGCAAAGGTAGCACGGAAACCTATTTTTTCAGCTGGCCCACCTTTTCGCGGAGCGTATTGAAAAAACGGCTTCGCTCCTTTTCGCCGCTCCGGCTGATCAGCGAAGAACGGCTGAGCAGGGTATGGAAGGTCTCGAAGGCCTTACCGGCAAACCGGTCGTCTTTGGTGATCAGGTAATTCAGTACGCTGTAGGTGATCATGGACACCCGCTGCCCGTCCAGCGTCAGCAGGATGGTGTTGTTGCCCAGGATCAATTCATTTACATAAAATTCGATGCTGCCGCCGGCATCACCACTGCCCGGCATGAACTTCACTCCTTTCTCCGCCTGTTGCTGCAGGTGATCCAGCATTTGCCGGAACGAATCTGCCACGGCTTCCAGGTCGCCCCTGCTGCGAAAAATTCCCGCATCGCGGTAATAAGCGATCTGGTTGATGGTGCTGTGAATGCTTTCGAGGTTCCATAGCTCTACTGAGTTGAGCGTACTGTGCAGCTGCAGTATCTGCTGGCCGGCAGCAAAGCAGTCTTCATAGGGATATTCTTCGAGTGAAAACAATTGATCGGCCAGCTCCGGCTGGTTATTGATGGTCCTTGACCAGAAAAAGGTTTTAAAAGCGGCGATGCCGGGAAAAAGGTAGAAATACCAGAAGGGCGCATCCTTGCACAGGTAATGGATCTGCCCGGCCCGGAACGACCGGAAATACCTGAACTGCCCGATCATCTCATTCATGTAGTCGATATGCCTGCCGGGCGGACGGCTCATACCCGGTGCGGCAAACAGTACGGACTCATTCTGCAGCTGCAATACCTGGTCCAGTGAAAGACGGTACTGGTCGCAGATCAGCTTCAGTTCGGTTAAGGTCAGCGGTTTTTCTCCCCGCATACGGCGATACACGCTATCGGCGCTCAGGCCAAGCAGGTCGCCCAGTTCATCGGCCAGCGAAAGATGCGGGGGAAGAATGCTTTTCAGGTGCGCGAAAAACCGTTGCTGCAATTCGATCGTTTCCATTCGCGAGAAAATTACGGAAAATCCGTAAACACGGCGATTTGTTTAAGGCAAACTACCTGTACGGAATAAAAGTTACGTTTCGCAACGGGTATTCCGGTAGCAAACAGAACCTGTTCTTCTTTTTACGGAAAAGTGCATGAACCCGGCAAACAGGCCAGTCCCTGCCGTTTGGAATGTGCATTGCAAGCAGGCAGTTTTACAGCATGAAAGGCAATGATCACCGATTAAATGCAACCATGACTCTACTGATGAAAACAGGGCCGGTCCTGCTGGGCTTGTTCCTGGCTACCCGTGCTGCGGCGCAACCCGTGCAAAATCTTTATTTCACGAAAAAAAACCGGGCTGTTGCTTTCGGCAACCAGGATTATCTCCCGGTTAAAACCAACAGCTTCTACCTGTACCGGAATTGTACCTATGATTTTATATTGAAAAACAAGCTCCGGCTTTCAGCAAAGATCGTTGACATAAAAAACGATTCCATTTATTATACCGGCTACAGCAACAGCACGGCCACCATCAAAAGCGCTGAGGGGCTGGATACATTCAGCCTGCATCCTTCCCGCATCAAAAAATTAAACCTGATCGCCGACAGGATAATGGGGCTTTATTCAGGTATCGACCTGCGCGATTACCGCTACATGACAGAGCAGGCTGCACTACCCAAACGGTTCGTGCCGAAGTTTGATACCGTACATGCACCCGGCAACAGTGTCCGCATCTATGAACTGGTGCCGTTCATGACCGCGCAGGGCATCAACCTGGTGTACAGGCAGCAGGACAAAAGCTATTACTACGAAGGCAACATCACGGAGAAGGCTGATACGGCGCCGCCGAAAAAGTATCCCCGGAAAAAAGGAGTATGGTTCACCCCCAGCAATGCCAGTGAGATCACGGGACTTAATATCGGGTTGGTAACCATGCCGGGCGGAGGCGACTCCCTGCTGATCCGCGGGCTCAATGTAAATGCGGATATCCTGTCGATGTTTGTGGGTGTTTTATCGTTAGTCACGATTGCATCGGACAATGCGCTGATTAATTTTCCGGACCCGGTCGATAAGTCGTCCCGGCTAACCAGGGTGCACGGCGTAAGCCTGAGTTTCGGCGGCCTGGGCGTAGACCAGTTCAGGGGCATCAGCCTGAACGGCTTCATTTATATGGTGACCGAGACAAAGGGCCTCGTGATCACAGGCTTTCAGAATATAGCTGCCGACTTCAGCGGTGTGCTCATCAGCCCGCTCCGCAACAAATCGGTGACCGGCAAAGGACTGCAGATCGGCCTGTTCAATATCTGTAAAAACCTGAAAGGTGTACAGGTAGGCCTGTGGAATGTAAACAGCAAGCGGAAGCTGCCCCTGATCAACTGGAGTTTTTAAGCCATCCGCTGCGTCATGGCTTCGTACAGGATCATGCCGGTGGCCACCGATACGTTCAGGCTTTCAAAATCCGTTTTCATGGGAATCTTTATTTTTTCATCACAGATCTTCATCAGCGCCGGGTAGATGCCTTTTTCCTCGCTACCCATAACGATCGCACAGGGTTCTTTGAAATCGCAATCGGAAATGTTTTTAGCAGCCGTCATTTCGCTGGCAAAGACCTTTATACCGTTCAGGTGCAGCTCGTCCACAGCTTTCATCAGGCTGCTCACGCGGCACACCGCTATTTTCTCCAGGGCGCCGGCCGAGGTAAGCACTGCATCTTCATTCAGCGCTCCCACGCCTTTGTCAGGAATGATGATGGCATGCACGCCGCAGCAATGGGCTGTGCGGGCTATGCCGCCGATGTTGCGGATATCCGTAATGCCATCGAGGATCAGGAACAGGGGCGGCTCTCCTTTTTCCACTACAAAGGAAATGACCGACTGCAGGTCCTGGTATTGCACCCGGGCTATCAGGGCCACACATCCTTCGTGACCGGCTACGTGAAAGCTGTCCAGCCTGGCGGCCGGTACATAATTCACCGGTACATGGTATTGTAACGCCAGCTTTTTGATCTCGCTGATCTCCGGTCCCTGCGCGCGGGTATCGAGGTAGATCCGGTCCAGCTGCCGGCCGGAACGAATGGCTGCTGCTACGGCCTCCCGGCCGGTAACCAGGGAGCTTTTTTTAGGACGTTGTTGCGGGCGGAAATTCTTCACGGCACAAAGAAAGGATAAAACAGGGAAAGCCGGGACCGGTCACACCAGTTTACCCTGCAATTGCAGCAGCTTCAGCTTCTGGATGGCGATGACGGACAGCGAATCGGTGATCTGCCCGTTTTCCGTCATCTGCCAGGCTTCGTCGAAAGTTAGTTTTCTTACGATCAGCTGTTCCGTCTCTTCAGGAGCGGCTGTTTGCTGCTCCAGCCCCCGCGCCAGGTAGATGTAGCCGTATTCGTTGCTGACGGAATTGGAAAGATGCACATTGCAAAGAAGGGTCCATTCCCGGGCCACCAGCCCGGTCTCTTCCAGCAGTTCCCGTTTGGCAGAGTCGAGCGGACCGGCGCCCGGATGGCCACCGCCTTCGGGTATTTCCCAGCTGTATGCGTCCAGCACGAACCGGTACTGTCCCACGAGGTAGGTATTCCATTTGTCATCGAGGACGATGACGCCGATAGCCAGGTTCTTAAAATGTATTTTGCCGTAAATGCCGTTGCCCCCGCCGGGATTGATGACATCGTATTCGGTCACGCTGATCCACTTATTGTCGTACACTTGTTTTTGAGCAATGATCTGCCAGGGATTTCCGTACTGATCCATATGCAAAAATAGCTAATCCCCGGGCATGATCCGGGAGTGATTGCGGCGTGGTATGCCGCAACATACAGAAAAGACCGGGGCTGGCAGGCGGCCGGTCACATCAGCAGGAACAGGTTCCAGAAGGCGAATATAAACGCCGTAAGCGCCAGCGCTTTGGGCCACAACTCTTCTTCCCGCCAGAGCATAAGGCCGGAGATGGTAAACAATAGTACGCAAACAATCGTCGCCGGCTCGGGCTTTCCGCCGAAGAGCGGCTGCAGCAATGCCGGGAAACGCACGATATACTGTTCTTCCAGCGCATGCGGATCGGAAGCCAGGTGGCCGTTCATTTCCCGGAAAATAAACCAATCGATCATTTTCGCAAGTCCGGTCGCATAAAGAAGAAAGGCAAACACCAATCGTAATCTCATACCTGTTGTTTTTTAGCTTTCACAACTTTACATTGTCCACTTCCGTTGCTGCCGGGCAAACACGGCACCGCCGGGTCACTG
>JBEVLT010000234.1:0-3714 GCA_040509055.1 Chitinophagaceae bacterium | reverse complement strand
GTAGAGAACGGACCATTGTTGTTGATATCGGTCTTGCTGTTGGGCATGAGGTCAAACTTCAGAAAGCCCCACAGATCGCCTACTGGCTTCTTGGCCAGGTAGCGCAGCAACAGCTCATAGCGCGTGGAATCATAAGCCTCCGGGCGGGTGATCTCCACCTTATTAGATGGGTTGCTCGTCAGGCATATCCTGAAATTATAAGCCTGCACCTTATTGTCGCCACTTCCCTGCTGGGCGGGCTGCTCCGCACTGATGCCCCACAGCAGGCCGCTTTCCGGCTGACCCGGCGTTTTATAAGGATCGATGCCATCGGGAAACTGGTGGTGCTCCCGCAGCTGGTAGCCGTTGTACGTTTCATTATAAACACTGTTGGCTTCCCGGCCCACGGTATAGGATACACCGGCAGCCGCCATCAGGTCGCCTTCGTAAGAGCAGTCAATAAATACCTTGGCCTTGATGGTTTTCGATGTACCGGAACCATTTTCGGATACTACCGTAATGGCCGTCAAAGCACCGTTTTGCTTTTCAGCCTTAGTAATATGATACTCGTTGATCATAGGAAATTTAGCATCCCTGATGTATTGCTGAAATACCTTGGAAGCCACGGATGGTTCAAATATCCATTGCTCGAATTTGCCGTACTCCTTGCCCACACGGCGGTAAAAATCGCGCGCCAGGCCGGTAATAGCATACTTGTTGCCAATATCGGTATAGCCAAGCCCGCCGGTCGTGAGCCCGCCAAGGTGTTTACCGGATACGATGAGAAGTACTTTCTTGTGATGCTTCTGGGCCGTATAGGCTGCCATAATACCGGCCGAGGTGCCGCCATATATACAGACATCTACCTGCTCAGCCTGTTGGGCGAAAACACCATGGCCAAGCGCCATGGCAGATACAAGCATCGTTAACTTTTTGATCATGTGCATAGTGAAACTGGTTTATTAATATCCCGGATTCTGGTCTTTTACCGGGTCGATAGCTTTGTTGTAATTATACTCGATCTTTGGAATAGGCCATAATAGATGTTTATCCAATACTGTGATATTTTTAACCGCTTTGATCACATCCTTGGCTGTACCCAGGCGTTTCAGGTCATGCCAGTGTTTTCCTTCGGAACAATTCTCATAGGTCCGCTCTCTCACCACCAGGTCGATGAACGGTTGTAAAGTAGCGTAATCTGCCAGCTTGAAATCTGTGGCCGCATCAGCTACTGTAGGATTCTTACCATAAGCCCGGCGATGCACCATGTTCAGCTTTTCCATAGCGTCCGCGTCGGGCGCACCATTCGCACGGGCCTGCGTTTCTGCATAGAACAACAGCACATCCGCATACCGGTACATGGGGTAATCATTGCCCGCACCGGTAGTAGCCGCCTTGTCACTGAACTTCTTATTGAGGATAGTGGTGGGCGTAATACCAAAAGTTTGGCTATACCAGTTGTAAGTATAGCGCAGGTCGCTCTTATCCCAGGCTTTCACAAAAGAATTCTGGATCGAATCGCTGTAAAAAGTATAAAAACCTCCGGGCGGGTAAAATCCTGCATTGGGATAATGGGTATAGATCGGGTACTGGAAATTCTGGGAAGATGGGGTGCGGGCAAACTTGATGTAAAAGACCTCTTCCGTACTGTTGGAGATATCCGCGCCAAACAGTTTGTCAAAATCATTGGCTACCGTAACATTCACCAGCGAATACTTCTTGGCATCGATCACTTCCAGCGATTTATCCCGGGCTGCCGTATAATTGTGCAGGTTCATGTACACGTCTGCCAGCACGGCCTTGGCGATGAGTTTGGAAGGCGTTCCCACCTGCCGGGGATTGTCCGGCAAGTTGGTTTCGGCATATTGCAAGTCTCCCAGGATGAGGTTGTATACCTCTTCGGCACTGTTCCTTTTTACGCTGAGTGAATCCATATTCGTTTCCGTGCGGATGGGCACACCACCCCAGTTGCGTACCAGGTGAAAATACCACAGCGCGCGCAGGAAGCGGGCTTCACTTACGTATTTGGTCACATCTGCCGGGCTGATGCTTTTGCCCAGCGGCGCTTTCTGTATGATCAGGTTGGCATTGCGGATGGCCTGGTAAAAGATCCGCCAGATATCCTCTACCCGCGTAATATTCGTATTGTCCAGGCCTTTATAGTCGTTCAGCACGGCATGACTTCCCCGGCCATACAGGTATTCGGTATAGATCTCTACCTGTACCGGGTAAAGCGCCGAAAAAACACTGGCGCCACGTACAGGCGTATAAATGGCGTTCACGCCGGTTTCTATTTCAGGAGCCGTATTGTAAAACTGCTCCATCACGATCGACTTTGGCTTTTCGTCCAGCAGCTTATTGCAGGAAGCCAGTACACACAAGCTCAATATGATGATATAGTATTTCATTGTTTCTTCGTTAAAAATGAATGGATCAGAAAGTGCACCGTATGCCCACCGTAACAGATTTACTGGCAGGATAAGTAAAATAATCGATGCCCTGCGTAATGGAATTACCTCCCCCATAAGCATTGATCTCCGGATCATACCAGGAATAATTGGTAATGGTGATCAGGTTTTGTCCGCTCACATATACCTGGGCCGACTTCATCCATTTGGCCTTCATCGTTTGCAAAGGCAGGTTATAGGCCACCTGTATATTCTTGAACCGCAAGTAAGAGCCGTCTTCTACAAAGCGGTTCGACATGTTGCCCGACAAGCTGCGCGTGATCTTTGGATACGCCGTGTTTGTCTTTTGTGTCGTCCAGTGGTTGTAATATACCTCCTGTGGCAGATTCAGTCCCATGCCCAGATCGAGGGTGGCCGATTTGTTAAGGTTGAAAATATCATTGCCTTGTGAGCCTTGTATGAACAGCGTCAGCTCAAAGCCCTTATAGGATGCTACAGAGTTGAAACCATAGATGAAATCCGGGTTGGGATCGCCGATATACGTTTTGTCGTCCGGTTTAATGACTCCATCGGGAACAAGGTCCTGGTACTCGATATTACCGGTAGCGGTATAGCCTTTCTCCTTGTAACCGTAGAATATACCCAGCGGTTGCCCTTCACGCAGCAGGTTGACATAATCATTGAGAGAGCCGGTGTAGATATTCTGTCCATATATATCCTGTCCTTCATACAGCTTCAGCACCTTGTTCTTGTTGAAAGAGATATTGCCGGATACGGTCCAGTTAAAATCTCCCTTGAACACATCGGCATCTACAGCAAACTCCATCCCCCTGTTCTCGATCTCCCCTACGTTCTGTAAAGTAGATTGGTACCCCATTGAGGCCGGAAGCTGAACGGTATTCAACAGGTTCTTCGTTCTCTTCACATAGAAGTCTGCACTGAAGCGCAGGCGGCTATTGAGCAAAGAGGCATCCAGACCTGCATCGAACTGGTTCGTGGTTTCCCACTTCAGGTTGCCGGGCAGCGTAGTGCCGGGCGCCAGCGCAACATACAGCTGATCGCCAAAGATCACATTGCCGGAGAAAAGACGATTGAGTGTTTGATAGGGAGAGATGGCTGTACTGCCGGTAGCGCCATAGCTGGCCCGCAGCTTCAGGTCACTGAGCGCACGGGAAGCATGGAAAAAATCTTCATTTGAAAGTCGCCACGCAATGGCTGCAGAAGGAAAATTGCTCCATTTGTTGGAAGTGGAATAACGGGATGAACCATCACGGCGGAAGCTTACTGTAAATAGATATTTGTCGTCCAGTGTATAATTGAGGCGACC
>JBEVLT010000233.1:0-6636 GCA_040509055.1 Chitinophagaceae bacterium | reverse complement strand
GTTTGTGCAGCATCCGGGTGCCACTTCTTGTCTTTTATACCGTGGATGCTATACTGAGCCTGTTCTTTTAAAATAGAATGTCTTACTTAGTTGGTTTTGTATCCGCCTTCCTAACTGCTTAGCGGATAAAGCGGTCTCTTTCAGGGGCCGCTTTTCTTTTTTAGTTCACTCCCTTTTCCCGCATCACCCGGTTCAGCCAGCGCAGCAGCACGAACAACAACAGGGCGGCGGCAAATAACAGGATGAAATTCAGCCAGAAATAATCGGTCTTGTCTTCGTATTTATCCCACTGGCTGGCCAGGATGCCGCTCAGTTTGTTACCGATGGAAGTAGAAAGGAACCAGCCGCCCATCATGAGCGAGGTGATGCGGACCGGGCTCAGCTTGGACACCAGCGAGAGCCCCATTGGGCTCAGGAACAGCTCGCCGATGGTAATAACGCCGTAGCTGCCGATCAGCCACCACACGCTTACTTTTTCCGCCCCGTTGCCACCTGTTTTAACGGCGGCCACCATCACCAGTACCGACAGGGCCGAGATCAGCAACCCGAAAGCGATCTTGGTGGGCGTGGAAGGCTCTTTTCCTTTTCGCCGCAGCCAGGTAAACAGCGCTACGACGAGCGGTGTGAGCGCGATCACCCAAAAAGGGTTGATGGACTGGCTGAGGCTGGGCGCCCACACCTTTACCGGTTCGCCTTCGGCTACCGGGTCTTTGACCAGGTTCATATTTTTGAAATAGGGCGGATAATTCCATTCCTTCACCTCCTGCCCGCCGGTCTTTATTTTCCGGAACTGCCCGTCCAGCTTTACCACCGAATCTTTTCTATAGGTCACGATCTCGGTCAGCTTCAGGGCAGAGAGCAGGTTGCCGGTGGTGCCGGACACATGCCGTTCCGTATAGCGGCTGGCCCAGGTATTCAGGGCCGACCCGTTTTGCTTGAAAATGGCCCAGAACAGGATCACCACCGCAAAAATGGTAAGCATGGCCGCCATGGCTGGTTTTTCGTGCTTATTGCTGCGCACCAGCAGGGCGGTGTAAAAAACCAGGACAGGGATACAGGCAAAAATGAACGCATCGGTGGAATTGGAATCGAAAATATATCCCTTGCTGCCTTTGATAAACCAGCCGATGGCGCCGAAGATCACAGAAGGCAGGATGACAAGAGTGATGATACGCCCCAGCGACATATCGCCGGGCTGCAGCGGCTTGCGCACATCATATTCCTTATAGTGCCGGGTACCGGCGATAAAGGTGACCACGCCGATAAACATGCCCACCCCGGCTGCCATGAAGGCGGCGCCCCAGCCGATGGTGGTATACAGTGCCGCCCCGAAGAAGTTGCACGCAAAGGCACCGATATTGATGCCCATGTAAAAGATATTGTAGCCTTCATCCTTCTGCGCTTTGTACTGCGGTGTGGAATACACGTTGCCCAGCAGGGTGGAGATATTGGGTTTGAAAAAACCATTGCCGACGATCACCAGCGACATGGACACATACAGCATGGTGCTATTGTGAATGCCCATCAGGCAGTAGCCCGCTCCCATCAGCAACCCGCCGAGAATGATGGACCGCCGGCAACCAAGATAGCGGTCGGCAATAAGCCCGCCCAGGAACGGGGTGAAAAAGACCAGGGCGATAAAAGTGCCGTACAGGCTTGCCGAATCCTTCTCGTCCATATTGAACCCGTGTACGGCATCTTTCAGGTAAAAGGTGAAAATGCCGATCATCAGGTAGTAGCCAAACCGTTCCCACATTTCGGAGAAGAAAAGGAAGGGCAGCGCTTTGGGATGGTTTTTCCACATGGAGCAGGAGTTTTAAGGTACTGAAAATAAAAGAGGCTGCCCGGTCACGAAGCAGCCTCTTTGGAGAAACGTTTATCTCACACCATGCATCATTCGCTTCAGCAGGGGGGTCAGCGAGTATAAAATAACCGCTGCCGCGCCGCAAAGGATGACGAACACCATGAAGAACTCGAAAAGATTATGAATGGTAAAGCCGGCAAACGTAGGGAAGGTGGTCGGAATTTTCTCGTCTGCCAGGTACTGCGCCTGTTCGGTGGTCAGCTGCGCCTGGCTGTTCAGCACAGCGCCCAGGTCGATGCCTTTTTTAGATGCAATTTCATACTTGTCTCCTGTAGGCGGAAGCAGTGCGCCCAGTGTACCGGTCAGGGCATAACCCGCCGCATTGCCCAGGAACCATACGCCCATCAGCAGGGATGCAAAACGCCGTGGCGCCAGCTTGGCCACCAGCGACAAACCGATCGGCGACAGGCACAGCTCGCCCCAGGTATGCAGTAAATAAAGAACGGCCAGCCAGATAACGCCGATCTTACCGGCTGTGCCCAGGTCTCTTACCTGCAGCGCGATGATCAGGTAGCCCAGTGCGATCAGCGCCAATCCCAGCGCCTGCTTCACAGGGGAGATCGGCTCTGCCTTCTTTCGGTTCAGCCACAGCCACAGTGCGCTGAAGGGCAGGGCAAAGATGATCACGAAAAGGCTGTTGAAGTTCTGCACCATGCTCGGCGGCATGTTCCAGCCCAGTATGCGGGTGTCGGTCTGCTTGTCTGCAATAAAGGTGAGCGAAGAACCTGCCTGCTCAAAGGCGCCCCAGAAGAAGATAACGAAAAAGGCAATGATGTACAGCACCAGGATACGCTGCGTTTCCACTTTGGTCAGCGATTTATCCGTCAGGATCAGGATGGCCAGCGTGAGGCCGCTGCTGTAGATAAAAGAATAAATGAGGTTTTGCCCGGCTACATAATAGAAGAAGGCGATCAGTGCGGCAAAGATCAGTACCGATACCAGCAGCGCGGTGGATGTAAATTTGGCTTGTGCAGCTTCGCCGGTTTCGTCGCCCACATTTCTGGGCCGTCCGCCGACGGCTGTGCCTTCCGGGGTTACGACATATTTGTTTTTGAGGAAGAAAAAGATGATGACGCCAAAGAACATGGCGGCGCCGGCAGCCAGAAAGCCCCACTTAAATGCGGTGAGGTCCCTGACAGTCGTTGCCACGCCATCGACGATCACGGTTGTCTTCACATCGCCTACCAGCGGGCAGATGGTGATGCCGAGCAGGGCGCCCACATTGATGCCCATATAGAAGATGGTGAAAGCTGAATCGAGCTTGTTTTTCTGCGCTGCAGGATACAGCTGGCCTACCATGCTCGAGATATTGGGCTTGAAAAAGCCATTGCCCAGGATGATGACACCCAGCGCTATCCACATGATGGTTTTGGCCAGCTCCAGGTTGGAGCCGAACGTACTGGCGCTGGTAAACAGGAGCAGCTGGCCGATACCCATGGTCAATCCGCCCAGGATAATACAATTCCGGTTGCCCAGGTATTTATCAGAGATAAAACCACCCAGCATCGGTGTCAGGTAACAGAGGCCCAGGAAGCCGCCATAGATGATAGAAGAATCTTTTTCGCCGAGCATCAGGGCATTGGCAAGGAACAGGGTCAGGATCGCCCGCATGCCATAGAAGTTGAAGCGCTCCCACATCTCTGTGGCAAATAGAACGCCTAACCCTTTGGGATGGCCTTTTTGAGCGCCGGCTGATTGTAATATGGCTTCGTCGCCTGCTGTTACGGTAGACATAAATAGGTTGTTGGTGATGAAATGAGGATGCTAACAGATGTTTATCCGCCCAAAATACAGAAAATTTAACCACACCGAAATTTTCGGGGTTGTCTTTAATAAACTCGGCCGATCTTCGCACCACTTAAAAAACCACCTGTAAAACGAATGCGAATCTTAGTGATAGGCTCCGGTGGCAGGGAGCATGCCCTGGCCTGGAAACTGGGCCGCAGTGCAAAGACCAGCGCCCTTTTTATAGCCCCGGGCAACCCGGGAACGGCAGCCTGCGGTACCAATGTGCCGCTTGATCCTGCCGATTTTGATGCCATCGGCCGTTTTTGCCTGGCAGAAAAGATAGAACTGGTGCTGGTAGGCCCCGAGGAGCCGCTGGTCAACGGGTTGTACGATCATTTCCAGGCAGATGAAGCCCTGCGCGCCGTTCATTTTATCGGCCCCTCCCGCCAGGGAGCGCTGCTCGAAGGCAGCAAGGCCTTTGCCAAAGCCTTCATGCAGCGGCACGGCATCCCTACTGCCGGCTACCGCGAGTTTACCGCGGCCGATTACGACGAAGGGGTGGAATACCTGCGCGGTCATGCCCTTCCCATCGTGCTGAAGGCCGATGGACTGGCGGCCGGTAAGGGCGTGGTGATCTGCCAGAGTAATGAAGAGGCGCTGGCTGAATTTGAGCAGATGATCCGCCAGGCGAAATTTGGCAGGGCCAGCGCCAAAGTGGTGGTAGAGGCCTTCCTGGATGGTATTGAACTGAGCGTGTTTGCATTGACCGATGGCAGGGACTATGTACTGCTGCCGGAAGCAAAGGATTATAAACGCATTGGCGAGGGTGATGCCGGTCTCAATACCGGCGGCATGGGCGCGGTGAGCCCGGTGCCGTTTGCCACACCGGAATTTATGGACAAGGTGGAGCAGCAGGTCATCCGTCCCACCGTAAAAGGGTTGCACCTGGAAGGGATTGCTTACACAGGATTTATCTTCTTCGGCCTGATCAGTGTACAGGGCGAGCCTTATGTGATCGAATACAACTGCCGCATGGGCGACCCGGAAACCGAAGTGGTGATACCGCGGCTGGAAAACGACCTGGTGGAACTGTGCCTGGCCGCCGCCACCAGGCAACTGAGCAGCGTGCGGGCAACGGCCAGCAAAGATGCCGCGGTAACCGTCATGGCGGTAAGCAGGGGCTATCCCGGCGATTACCCCAGGGGACTGGCCATCACGGGCCTGGAGCAGGACTATGGACCGCGGTCGATCATCTTCCAGGCCGGCACGCGCCAGGCAGACGGGCAGATCGTTACCCAGGGCGGGCGCGTATTTTGTGTTACTTCTTTTGGCGATACCATTCCGGAAGCAGTGGCCGCTTCCCTGCAAGTGATGAAGCAGACCGGTTTCGACGGGATGTACTACCGCACCGATATCGGGTATGAATTTAAATCCTGATCATGAACTATCACGATTACCTGCAGCTGGATAAGATCCTGAATGCACAGTTTCCCGAAAGCGATAAGCAGCAACTGGTGGCGCACGATGAAATGCTGTTTATCGTCATTCACCAGGCTTATGAACTGTGGTTCAAACAGCTGCATTACGAAGTAGATTCGGTGCTGGCTATCATGAACCAGCCCTCGCTGAACGATAACTCACCTGAACTGCAAATGGTGATCCACCGGCTGAACCGCTGCGTGGCCATCCTGCGGCTGCTGGTGCACCAGATCGATATCATGGAGACCATGACGCCCATGGACTTTCTGGATTTTCGCGATCTGCTCCGGCCCGCATCCGGTTTCCAAAGCTGGCAGTTCAAGGAGCTGGAGGCCAAGCTGGGCCTGCAGTTTGCCTACCGGCATGGGAAGGAGTATTATACTTCCCAGCTGCGGGAGGAGCATATTGCCGTGATCAAGCAAGCAGAAACGGCCCAATCACTGCTGACCCTGGTAGATGAATGGCTGGCCCGCATGCCCTTTTTTCAGGAACCGGCCAACTGGCAGGATTTTCCCGCGCATGCATCGGAAGAAGGTATACACCCGTTCTGGGCGGAATACCGCCACCGGTACGGACAAAGCCTGGCAGAAGCTGAAAAAGGCAACCTGGCTGCCTTCGACGCCACCTTTCTTCACCCGGAACCCGGTACCGAAAGTACGCTCTCTGCTGCAGCGGCCCGGTCGGCCCTGTTCATCATGCTTTATCGGCGCTATCCCATGCTGCAGCTGCCTTTCCAGCTGCTTATCGGGCTGCTGGAGATAGACGAGCAGCTCAGCTCCTGGCGCTACCGCCACATGAACATGGTGCACCGGATGATCGGCACCCGCATCGGCACCGGCGGCAGCACCGGTAAGGACTACCTGAAAGCAGCAGCAGACAAGCATTATATTTTCCGCGACATTGCCCGGCTGAACAGCTTCCTGATCGAAGGAAGAAAGCTGCCCGCCCTCACTTCCGCCATGGAGAAAAGACTGGGTTTTTATTAAGCCCGTCAATAGAAAAAGGCAGTCGTTTCTGACGCAACTGCCTCTTTCTGACGATAAATGAACGATATATATTTAGAATGTGTACCTGATGCCAAGGCCTCCCCAGCTGCCGATAAACCCACGGCCGTCGCCAAACTCGAAGGAAGGCTGCCAGTCCAGCGATACGTTGATCGGCGCTCCGCCGAACTTGTAGTCCAGGCCGATGACGCCGTCGATACCCGCATAGGTGCCATCGCCGTTGTTGGAATCGTAAAAGCCGATATGCGCGCCGGGCCCGATATACCATTTCAGCCCGGTGGCGCCCTGTATATCGCCATGGATTTCGTACAAACCGGTAAACCGGACGCCATGACCCCAGAAATAACCGATCAGTTCACCGGCATTCTGGTTAAAGAAATGTTTGAGTGAGATACCGGCGCCATCCCACACTTTTACACCCAGTGCAGTGGTGTAGGAACTGCTGTTGGTACTTTTGCTTTGCGCCCGGATGGTCATAGCTGCGAAAAACAGGATAAATACAGTAGTTGCGATCTTTCTCATACTTTGTTTTTTACCGGTGGTTTTTTCTTCCGCTATCGT
>JBEVLT010000232.1:0-3307 GCA_040509055.1 Chitinophagaceae bacterium | reverse complement strand
GTCGGTTGGGTGGTATAATCGTCCACGCCGCTGTGTACGATCACGGCCCTGTCAAGGATATTGGTAGTGCTATCGCCGCCCAGGGTCCACAGGTCGGTATCCAGCGAAAACGTGGCCTTCCCGGCCGAATCGAGGGTGATGTTGCCAATGTCGCCGGAGTGGAACTCGCCGGTGCCCCATTTGCCGTGTTGCTTGTGGGTTGGGTTCCAGTGGCCATGTGAATCATTGCCGGAATTGCCGCAGTCGCCATGTTCGTGGAAGTGTACAGCTACAGACCGGTTGGCCATGGCGGGCACGCTCAGGGTCAGGTCCAGTTTCACCTTGCCGTCGCCTTCTTTGGTAAACGAAGCTGTACCGTTGACGGTCGTATCGCTTTTAGTACCGGTGATATCGGCAGTAGCTGCCGCCACCTCTTCAGCCGGCGGCTCTTCCTTCTTTTCATTGCCGGCATTGTTGCAGGCTGCGAGCAGCGAGCCGGATAGCAGGCACAGGAAAAAAGCCTGGTTGGACAGAGAGAGGATCGTTTTTTTCATATTGTTTGATTTTAGCGTTGGAGGTAAGGGTATTGAGCGTACAAAACTCATACCCGATTAGGGGCGGCAGGCCAGCGGCCTAAAAATCCCGGTGTTCTTTTACCCAGTCCGTAATATAGCCGGCAATATCGGCCGTGGGAGTACCGGGAGCAAACAGCCGGCCCACGCCGGCCTGGTATAGCTGGGCCATGTCGTCTTCAGGAATGATGCCCCCGCCGGTAAGCAGCACGTCGTCCATACCCTTTTCCTTCATCAGGTTGATTATTTTGGGAAACACGGTCATATGTGCGCCGCTCAGGATGCTGATGCCGATGGCATCCACATCTTCCTGCAGGGCGGCATTCACCACCATGTCAGGCGTCTGGCGCAGCCCGGTATAAATGACTTCCATACCGGCATCGCGCAGGGCGGTAGCAATCACTTTGGCGCCGCGGTCGTGGCCATCGAGGCCTACTTTGGCTACCAATACTCGGATAGGTCTGTTCATTGTATAAAACTATGACAATAGAGCCAGTGTTCTTTGCACCCGGGCCATTGTTTCTTCCCGGCCCAGTATAGCTGCAATATCGAAAACGGCCGGCCCGAACTTGCCTCCTACCAGCATGATGCGCAGCGGCAGCATCAGCTCGCCGGGTTTGATGCCGGCGGTGGCAGCTGTTTTTTTAAACCCGTCTTCGATAAATGCACTTTGCCAGTCGGGAATGGCAGCCAGTTCTTCCACAAACGAGACGAAAAACTGTTGTTTGCTGTCATTCCATTTCGGCTGGATGGAGGCCGTGTCGATCTGATCCGGCGCCCTGAAAAAGAAATGTGCCTGCTCATAAAAATCCGTCAGCAGCGTACAGCGCTCCTTCACCAGCCCGATCACCTTGTCCAATAAAGGGTCTTCTATACCAGTAATGCCTTTCTCTTCCAGCAAGCCCCTGACCTGCGGCCCCAGATCCGAAACCTCCAGCAATTTTATCCATTCATGGTTGAACCATCTGGCCTTCTCATAATCGAATTTAGCGCCCGAACTATGTACCCGCTCCAGCGAGAATTTTTCAACCAGCTCTTCGATAGAAAAGAGCTCCTGTTCCGTTCCATCGTTCCAGCCCAGCAGCGCCAGCAGGTTGATGAAAGCCTGCGGCAAAAATCCTTTTTCCTTAAACCCTTCGGTCAGCTCCCCGGTTTTGGCATCGGTCCAGTTCATGGCAAATACGGGAAAACCGTACTTGGCGCCGTCGCGTTTGCTCAGCTTACCGCTGGGGCCGAGGATCAGCGGCAGGTGCGCCCATTGCGGCATTTTGTCCAGGCCGAATAAATATTTCCAGAGCAGGACGTGTACCGGTGCCGAAGGCAGCCATTCTTCGCCGCGAAAGGCGTGGGTGATCTGCATCAGGTAGTCGTCCACCACCACGGCCAGGTGATAGGTGGGCATGCCATCGGCTTTCAGCAGCACCTTATCGTCCACCACCGCTGTATCAAATTGCACTTCGCCGCGGATCATATCTGTAAATGATACAGTATCGTGTTCCGGCATTCTGATGCGGATCACATGCCGGGTCTGGTCAGCCAGCAATCTCGTTACTTCTTCTGCCGGCAGGGTGAGGGAGTTGCGCATTTGGGTGCGTACGGTGCGGTCATATTGCGGCGACGGGTTGGCATCGGTCTTAAAGTCCTGCCGCATTTTTTCCAGCTCTTCCGGCGTATCGAAAGCATAGTAAGCATGACCATCGCTTACCAGCTGTTTGGCATACTGCCGGTACAGTGCTTTTCGCTCGCTTTGCCGGTAAGGTCCACAGGCCCCGCCATGCACCGGGCTTTCGTCCGGCACCAGGCCGGCCCATTCCAGGCAGTTGAAAATATATTCTTCGGCGCCGGGTACATAGCGGCTCTGGTCAGTGTCTTCAATGCGCAGGATAAAATCACCGCCATGCTTGCGGGCAAACAGGTAGTTGTATAAAACGGTGCGTACCCCGCCCAGGTGCAAACCGCCGGTAGGGCTGGGTGCAAACCGCACTCTCACTTTTTGATCCATGGCTGCAAAGATAAAGGGCTTCCCATAGTTTAGGGAAGTAAGAAGACGGAGGGGTTGGCGCCTTTCTTCTCTGTCGGCCGAAGCGGGGTATATTTGCAGCGCATGGGCAACTATTTCATAAAAACTCCCTGGTGGCTGAAAAAGATATACCCGGGCTACCTGTGGAGCATGCCGGCAAAGGACCCTGCCATTTATCTCACGTTCGACGATGGGCCTCACCCCGTAGCCACCCCCTTTGTGCTGGACCAGCTAAAGGCATTCGGGGCCAGGGCCACGTTTTTCTGCATTGGCAGGAATGTAGTGGCCTACCCGGAGATCTACCGCCGCATCATCGAAGAAGGGCATACGGTGGGCAATCATACGCAGACGCATCCTAACGGGTGGAAAACAAAAGACAATATCTACCTGCAGGATATTGGCGAGGCCGCACGGCATATCGACAGTGCCTTGTTTCGCCCTCCGTACGGGCGCATCACTTCTTTCCAGGCCCGTCAGCTGCCTGTAGCCATACAAAGAGAGAAAGCTGCTGTGGTGATGTGGGATGTATTAAGCGCCGATTTTGACGAAGCACTATCGCCGCAGCAATGCCTGGAGCATGTGGTGCTGCATTCGGTGAAGGGTTCGGTCATCGTCTTTCACGACAGTGCGAAAGCCTTTCCACGGCTGGAGTATTGCCTGCCGCGTGCGCTGCATTTTTTCAGGGATAAGGGATGGCGGATGGAAAGCTTGAAAAGTGATACCGGTGGAAGAGGGC
>JBEVLT010000231.1:0-3572 GCA_040509055.1 Chitinophagaceae bacterium | reverse complement strand
ACTCCTTGTTGTCCAGCAGGGCCTTCTCAATATTCCCCACCTTATACTGCGCCCAGGCATTGATCCGCAACGCGGCTTTGTCCCTGGTCAGTATTTCCTGTCCGCTGATCTCCAGCTGCTGCCGGCGGGTATCGATCTTACCGATGTGAATCACGATACCGTTCTTCCACCAGTAATATACGCCGCTTTCCAGCTTCCGTGTGTACTTACCATCCACGAACAGCAGCGCTTCCTCAAAACTTTCCACGGTATAGGCACGAACAAAAGGAGCCAACAGTTTATTCTGAAGCGTATTCCGATCGATGACCGAAGGAATTTCTATCCCCCCGATATCCGCGTGTACGAACTCATACCGGACCACAGACTTCCAGTACGTGTACCGGCCTGCGGTCAGCACCTGCTTCAGCAAACCATTTTCGTACTGAAGCACGATTTCGTTGTCTTTTACCTCCACCACATGCAGGATGTCTGCCAGGTCCTGGTCCTGCAACAGGATATTCAGCTCTACCGGGGCTGTGAACGGCCGCGTAATGTCATAAACATTTACGCGCTGGTCGCCCCAAAGCCAATACCGGCCTGTTGATAACATACGCTGGTAAGCGCCATCCTTAAACACCAGGCCTACCTGGCTGGCATTGATCTTTACCTTTCTCATTTTTATTCGGTTTAATCTTGTTCGTTAATAAAAAGCCGGCAACACCTTCCACCCGGTAATTACGGAGAGCCGTGATCCGGCAGCTTTCTGCACCATTCATGTACTGTCTTTTAAACTGTACACCGAGATGCCACAGGCCGCCGCCCGATGGTACCGCTCCGCAGGCAATTACCCGGCCGCAGCGCAACCTTTACCCTCATCCCTATTCCATCTTCCGGCTGCGTTTTTCCGCTTTGCCGGATTGAGGCCTGCGCCGCCGGTCGGTAATACCGGCTTTTCTATGGTCACCGTTTTTATAGAAGCGGTGGACTTCTGCAAGGATTAACATTCCTGTGCTGAACCAATTCCAGCCTACATCATCCCAAATGATGACGGGATTCGAACCCGCATTGATCTGTTGCTCTACCCACTGAGCTACCTGCCTTCGCAGAGGAGGATTCGAACCTCCGACCCACAGGTTATTACCGGCACTTCCCGCTTCTGCAACAGTATACAGGTCCGTTACCACGCCTGCACTGCTGTGCTTTTACACACAAGCTTCGCTGCATCACAGAACATACCGATCTTCCTATCGGAAGCTTTTGCATTGATGCCATTGCACCAATGATATTTTAAAGCACGTTACTGAACCACTTTGTTGGCACAACTGGAACTGGCAAACGCCTCCGGTTTGGCCCGGAACGCAAATCCCATTCCCAGGATATAGCCCATTGCCTCTTTCAGCGCATCATTGCTTTTGAAAGCAGGGTTGGTGTTGATATCGGCATGCACTTCCATATCCACATTATACAAAGTAAATAGCCTGCACAAAGCATACGCTACTTCGATGCTCTTACTCACCTCCACCAGCATCCGCTGCTTTACACTCATTTTTTGACCGGAGGTTTCGCTGCGTATGTACATGAACCCGCCTTTACCCTTCCGGATAAAAACAATGACCGTTGCAAATTCGGTATCCCGGCCTTTTACCTGGCTGTCCGTACCGATACACACTTTCAGCTCGTGCCCCATCTCCTTCTCCCTGCCGATCACGCCTCTCAGCTCATCGGCAATCGGCCTCCGGATCCTTTCCCCGCTCAGTTTCCTCCATTGCTGTGTTTGTTCCATACAGACCTCTTATATATTTTTTAATTCTGCAGGGCAGCGCTTCTGAAGCCGATCACCTGCATTTCCGGTTTTTCACCTCCCGCTTCATCCGGATTTGTAATCTCTGCCAGCGTCATGGGTTGATCGATGTCCTGCCTCATTCCCAGGCAGGCTGCCAGCTTTGTTGCTTTTGCGATGCCGAGTTTGCCAAACTCATACCTGGCGATCAGCCTTCCTTTACGCATCAGCGCGTTGTCTACCATGCTAAGCGCACTGTTGAAGGTGCAAACGATCTGTACATTCAGGCAATCGCTCATCAGGCCGTCGCTGATATTGAGCAGGTTGCTCACGCTGCTGTTGCTGTTGTACTTCCGGTCCATGATGATATTCTCTGCATCCTCGATCACCAGTACCGCATTCGGATTATCAACCAGCAGGTCCACGAATTCAGGACTCATCAGGTTGCCGGCCACACCGGGAGACACAAACAATACTTTTTTCTTCAGGCTCCCGATCAGGTGCCGCAGGTACGTAGTTTTACCTGTACCCGGCAGACCGTGAAGCAGCACAATCCCCTTGTCGTTTTCCCTGGCCAGCCTTGTTTTGATCAATGTATCCACCGGCTTGAAATCATCGTTGTAATACAAATCGATATCAAGCGGCGCGGGTTTGATCTCCAGCGGCTTCAGCACCAGCCTACCGTTGTAGAACGTGATAATATTGATCTCCTGCTCGCGCTCCCTGGCAGGCGCTTTGTATTCCTTTATCACCTTTACCAGGCCTTTGCAAAGAGAAAAATTATTCCGGTGGTATAGAATGTTTACATACCCGTTACCTACTTCGATCAATGTTTTACCGGCCAGCCTGAAAATTGTCACATCAAACTCCAATTGTTCGTCGTTCCAGTTATAGGCATTACGCTGGTATATGCGCATTACCCTGCCTGCATACCCGTTTTGGATATAAGCAAACGCCTTGTTTATATCTACGTTGCTCATATAGCTAATGGAGGGCACTTCACGAAACAGCTGCGTGTACAACACTCTTGCGTCGATGTAGCTGCCGCCAAACAGGTCATCATTCGCTACCGGAAACGTGATACCCGGAATGGCTTGCAGCAACTTTTGCAGCAGTACCCTGAGCCTGGCCAGGCCAGCCGGCAGTACCGATGCCAGCACAAAGGCTAATAGTAAAATCGATAGCATTGTCATAAAATATTTTTATTCTTTTCTTTCTATTATCATCGTGGCAGACGAAGCAGGACTCGAACCTGCACGGCCGGCTTTTCAAACCGGCGCTCTACCATTGGAGCTATTCGTCTGTATTAGTTTTCACCACGGTAAACCTGCCCGATTTGCGGAGAGTAAAGGAATCGAACCTTTGTACCGCGTTAGCGACAGCCAGGGTTTAGCAAACCCGCACATTACCACTCTGTCAACTCTCCTTTCCTATCATTCCGGTTGTTCTTACCCGGCGGTCCGTACGGGAGCCGAACCCGTGGCAGCAGATCGACAATCTGCGCTATTAGCCGTTACACCAACGAACCTTCGCTGAATCACAGCTTCCACCACCTGATCAATCAGCCAATCGTATAGGAGACAGGACTCGAACCTGCAGCCTCTTCATTCCAGGTGAAGTATCCGGCCAATCGGAATGCTCCTATATTTGATTTGGAAAAGCTTCCCCGCTGCATCTCACGGGGAAAGCTTGTTTCCTCCTTTCTGCACATGATTCTTTTTTAATGCCTTCGAACCGGTGATTACCTGTTTTCTTTCCGAGCTTTCAGCTTGTTGCCGATCATTTCTACTCCAAGATGAATGGTCAGCACAAT
>JBEVLT010000230.1:0-3776 GCA_040509055.1 Chitinophagaceae bacterium | reverse complement strand
GATCACTGTTATTTTGCGGACATACATCTTCTTGTCGTGTATGATCTGCAGGTAATACACCCCGGCCGCCATCTTGTTTGTTTCGATGGTTTTGGTCAGGCTGCCGATGAAATCGGGCAGTATGCTATGGTATACCTGCTGGCCGTTGGTGCTGACCAGCGATATATTCATATCGGCCTTCGTGGTTGTTTTCAGCTGGATCTTGAAGTTGCCCCTTGCAGGCACCGGTGATACGACGAGGCCGATCTGTTCCGGGTCCACGTTGGGTATAGCGGTTGGCGTGTAGTTGATGATGTTCGAGGTCATCGTGCATCCGCCGGCATCCGTTACCTGTACCGTATAGTTGCCCGCTACTGTCGGCGTGTAGGTCTGGCCTACCGCACCGCCGATTGGTGTGCCTCCCAAGAGCCACTGGTTGCCGGAGGGGGCATTGCTGGACAACAGGTTGCCATTGAGCGTGATCACGGGGGCAACGGCAGTGGTCGGTACGATCGCCGCACGACCCGAAGGACAGCTGTTCAGCTTCACCGTGGCATCATAGAAGAAGTACCAGAACTTCTGATAATAGTTCGGGTCGCCTGCCAGCGTGGCGCTGTTGCTGATGATGGACAATATGCCCGGTACGGCAGCCGGGTAAGGGTTGGTTGCGATATTGTTATTCCGGAAAATAGAAGCTCCGTTATCGCACTGGATGATCAGGAAATAATTGGCAGCCGTCGGGAAGTCGATACCGAGGTAATAGATCGCGCCCAGGTCTGCAGGGTTATTGTTCTGATCGCCCATTGTCGGCGTTGTCGGCGCAGTGGCATATACATCGATCGTGGTGGAAGAAATGGGATAATAGCTATAAGAACCATCCGCGTTCTCTGTAACGATCTGGCGAAGCTGGAACGTGATCTTGCCGGATGTGCCGATATACAACCTCGCTGTTTCCAGCCGGCAGGGCACGGAAGCCGTGAACTTGACCGCATTGCCACTGAAGACATTGTAGCCGCCATCCGTATATACCTGTTTATTGGCAGGTCCGAGCCTGGTGGTAATCTCGTTCTTGCTCAGGTAGTAGGTGGGGGCAATGGTGGTGGTGCTGGCCGTTGCGCCGCTAGCCACCGGTGTAGTAGCCGAAGCAGAGGTATACCAGTTGAAAAACTCGGTTCCGCCTGCTGGTGTGGCTTTCAGGATAGCATTGGTGCCGCAGATCACGGCCGTACCGGTAGGGTTAGCGATATTGGCGCCGGTGGTAAAGGTAGAAACGAGCTGGTTATTGGCCGGGCTCTGGTCGCCGATAAACGAAGCCGTGGCGGTAATGGTATACGAAGTATTGCCGGCTAGCGTGACAGGTGTCTGGAACGTGTATACTTCGGATGTACCGGCATAAATGGTATCCGGGTAGGTAGCGGTCAGCGTTGCTACGGTGGTAGCTCCCTGGGTAATTACGGCTGTAAGCGGGATATTCTTCTTGTCGGCCGTACCCGAGTTGCGGATGCGGATAGACACATACTGTTGCAGGGAAGAGCAGTAACCGGCCTGCGGGGCAACTATTTCCGTAACGGAAAAATCAAGGTCAGGCGTTGTCATGAGAATGCGGTAATCCTGTGTTTCACCACGGGTATAAGTACCGCAGGGCGTTACGGCGGCGGCACTGTTGGTCTCCTGCATCACGATGCGGAGCACGGTCGCTTTGGCCGGGTCGAGCGCAGACGGTATGGTGATGTTGCCGGAGAAATCGCCGTCACCATTGATCACGCCGCTGGTAGCCAGTGTTTCGTTGGCATCGGTGAAGTCGCCGTCGTTATTGGCATCGATAAATACTTTTACAATCTTGTCGGCAGTGCTGGCGTCGCAGCTTCTCAGCCGCACGAAGATGGGAATGGTTTGTCCGGGCTGCAGGTTGCCCGTCAGGTTGGTAAAGCTGCTGTAGCCGGTGCAGCCGGCAACATTTTTATTGCGGATATTGGAAAAGGATACGCTGTCGATCCTGGCGCCGGCCGTGCTGGTCGGGTTGGAGGCGCAGTAAGCCTGCCCGCCCACGCCGCTGGCGATCAGCGAATAGGCTTGTGGACCTCTTTGCAGCGTGCCTTTGTGCGTGATCTCGATGGTATAGGTTTCGCCGGGTATCACGTTGGGCAGTTCTATTTTCTCTACGTTGTCCAGTACATTATCGCCGGTAGTGGCGGCTGAAGAAGGATTGGCGGGGTCCAGTATCCAGGGGCGGTATACCGTAGCTCCTTTTTTGATCACGATATCCAGGTCGTTCACCAGCTTTTTTGCCGTGTTGTTGACCGTGGCAGGGTCTACCTGCGCTTTGGGATCGGTCCAGCAGAGCGTAGCGCTGATCGTTCCGTTGCCGGAAGCGATGACGGGCAGGGAAAAGCTGCCACCGTTATTCAATACGTTTTCCTGGATCAGCTGCGTGGTGTTGTTGGCCGTGATCACCGAGGCTGCTTTGGCCATATTGATCAGTCCCCAGCCATGCTGGTAATCCGGGCCGGCGGCAGGGCCTGCTTCGCTGGCTGTATGAATGATAATTCCTTTGAGGGTAGCCGACCGTATAAACGTGCCGGGGTGCAGCTGGTTGTAATATTCCTGCAGCAGCAGCAGCGAGCCGGATGCATTGGGTGTGGCCATGGACGTACCGCTCAGAATGTCATAGGCATTATCGTTGGTGCTGATGGACGACAGCAGGTTGACACCGTCTGCCACCACATCGGGTTTGATCCGGCCGTCATCGGTAGGTCCCCAGCTGCTGAATGAAGACATGCTTACATCTTCGGGGCGTGTATAACCGCTGGCAATGGGATTGATAGCGCCCACGGTAAGAATATTTTTTGCAGTGCCATAAGTGGAAATGATATCGTAGCCGTTATTGCTGCTGATACCGGCGGGGCGGGGTCCTGCATTGATCATGTTGCCCGAGGCATCGTAGCGCCAGTAGGTACTGCCGATAGCCGGGCCATTCTGGTTACGGTTGTTACCGGCCGATTTGGCGATCAGGTAATAAGGGGCATTGTAGGCAATGGAATCCCATACCTGCGCCTCATCGGAGTAATACCCGAATTTGTAATCTTCTGTAGCGCCGAACTGGCCCCAGAATTCCCAGCGGTTCGCACTTTCGTTGAAGTTCCATCCGGCGATGGACCCATAAGAGTGGTTGGAAACAAGCAGGTTGGGGGCTTCGCCCAGCATTTCAGAAAGATGGCCGTTGAAATCATAGGCCACCAGCTCCTGCAGGCCATAGCTCATTCCTTTTGCCAGCGGGTTTACGCCCGAAGCCATCATGGTGCCGGCTACGTGTGTAGAGTGATCGCTGAGCCCTCCCGGAGCATCGCGCTGTACCACCCTGCCGGTCAGCTCCACGTGTGTGGCGCGTACCCTGCCGCCATCCCATACGGCCAGCTTGTCCTTCACACTGGCGGAGGAGCCGGTCAGGTTCAGTCCCGAACTGCCACCCGGCCATAATTTATTTGTACCGATGGTAGCGGCGGCGATAATATTGTTGTCCGCACTTGTATAAAGTGGTAAGCCAAACTCGTCGATGCCGGTAAGAATGGCTGTGCCCCCGTTGGGGCGTTTCATTACCAGCGGCCATCCCTTTTCCCGGGCTACTGTTTGCAGACGGGTCACCAATAGTTTTTCTTTCTCGGCCTGTTGTACAGCGGCATCTTTCAGCACAGCCAGGTTAGTTTTGGTCTGCGACTGTGCAGCCTGGAATAACAGCACTACACAGGCAGTGAGCAGCACGCGCAAGAGAGGATGTTTCATCTGGTATTTTTAATTAT
>JBEVLT010000229.1:0-6663 GCA_040509055.1 Chitinophagaceae bacterium | reverse complement strand
TTGTAAAGATTAAAGGACAATGCGTTCCCTGGCATCGTCATGAGAACGAGGATGAATTGTTTTACATTATAGCTGGCGCCTTGCTGATGGAAGTCGAAGGCCAGGCTGTTTTTACTCTTGAAGCAGGTGAGCTTTTTGTAGTAAAAAAAGGAGCGTATCACCGTGTTTCTTCTGTAGAGGATTGTTTCATTATGTTGGTAGAGCCCCGAACCACTGAACACACCGGTAAAGTAAACGTTTTAATAACTAAATCGATCGATGACCAAAAGTCAGCATACCGGCAGTCAATCCGGCGGGGCTTATAAGATCTGCTTTTTATTGGCAGTAATCTTCATTCCTGATGTTGCAAAAATTGGCTATTGTAGAGACCGGAATAATACATCCCCGATCTTTTCAAGTCGCCGCTATCCATTTTACAGGACGGCTTTGTATTTGCTGAGATTGCGATACCTACAGCGAAGGACGATTGCTATAAGCAGCTTCTACCTGCGCCCGGGTGGTTCTTATTTTATCCGGGTTGGTGCTGCCTTTCAGCACCGGCAGTTCATCTTCCCGGGTAAGCACATAAGTGGTATTGCCGCTGGTCCAGATGGTGTGGGTAGGCGAAAAAAAATCGACCTCATCATACTGCAGGTGCAGGGTCTGCTTGCCGATATTGGCATTGCGCACCGCCAGCTTGTTTTCCTCGTCCTGTACCCAGTCGGCCCAGCCATCATAGCGGCGGGCAACATCGATGATCCGCCAGGGCGTATTGGTTGGGGTAGGCTCGCCAATAGTGCCGCCAACCTCTTTTCGCCCGATGATGTAGCCACCGGCAGAGCGCAGGGGATTGCCGGTCAGGATAAACAGCAGCTCACCGGGAGGGGGCGCCGTGGTATCATCCGCATGCTCACGCATCCAGCGGGAGCAGACCTGTGCGCCCTGGCTATGCGCCAGCACGATCTTCGGACCAGGCGTTGACTTCAATGCAGCATCCAGCATTTCCACTCCTTTAGAGACCGAGTTTTTAGCGAGGCTGGCCGGGTATTTTACCTGTACCATAGTGTAGGGTGGTTTTGAAAACAGGCCCTGGAACTGTCGTGGCATGCTGTTATACAGGTTGAAGTTCAAACCGGAAAGGGTAAGCACAGTGGCAGAAGAAGGAATCTTCAGCCGGGCAGTATCAGATTGAGCCGTGAGGTTGATGCTGACCAGGATCAACAATGTGAATGCTGCAAAGAATAATCCTGGCTTCATCGGCGATGCTATTTCAGTTTTCCTATTCAACAGCGTCATCCACTTTTATGTGGCTCTCCTGTTCCAACGCTTCAGCCGGCTTTTTCCCGGTGAACCATTTGTAAAAATTGGGAAAATAATTTTTCCAGACCGCCTCATCATGGATGCCGCTGGCATCCAGCTGGTAAGTAACATCCACACCTGGCTGTTCCCGGAATATTTTTACCATACCCGCCACTTCAGCCACCATGGTTTCCGATTCCAGGGCGCCTGCATAGAAGTACCACCGCTGGGGCGCATCATCGGTGCGGGAAGCGCCATTCCTGGCCAGTGCATCCTTCGCTTCTGTATAAACAGTCGGAGCATCCAGCCATAAAGCGGGTGAAAAAACGCCCACGACGCCGAAGACAGGGGGAAAGTATAAGCCTGCGTACAGGGAGATCAGTCCTCCCATCGAGCTGCCGGCGATTGCTGTATGCTCCCGCTCCGGGTTTGTCCTCAGTACACTGTCCACCCAGGGCTTCAGCACTTCGGTAATATCTTTCAGGTACAAAGCACCCTCGGCAGTTCCGTGATCCGGGTGATCATGGAGCATATATTCCGACATCCGGTGTTCTGCGCCATTGTCTATCCCGATCACGATCACGTTACCGTTTTCCGCATCAAGGGTTTCATCAACGCCCCATTCGGATCCAAACGCATTGAATTCGTCAAATAAATTTTGCCCGTCATGCATATAAATGACCGGATACCGATTCTGCGATTGATGATAACCCCTGGGCAGGTAGGCCCACAGCCGGCGATGCCGTCCGAGACCCGGAAAATAAAAAGCTTCGTCCAGGATGGAGACATTTTCCGTAGCGGTCCCGCCGGGTTGTATTTGTTGATCGTGCATAATTTTTTGATTTAAAGCGCTCCGGGGCCATTTGTTCCCTGCATGCTGCACCCCTTCCCCGGGGGGTGCGGGTTTGGTCCTGTGCAGCAGGACAAATAGTGTGCTAAACATATACAGCTCCGGATACTTGCCGGATGGAGACGCTTTCCGGCGGGGGACGGGCGGTAATTTTTTGTTCACGTTGGGGTTCAGGCCACCTGCTTTCCGGAGCTTCTTCCGGTGAAATCAAAATAGGTAAAACAAAGTTTTCTCAGCCCGTCATAAACTTCGCACAGCCTGCCTGACCGGATGCCGGGCTGCAGCAAGTCATGATCAGGCACATGATGAGGCTGCCGGAAAAGTGAATCGGTCAACAAAAGATAACTATTGCTATCGACCGAATTTTTCAGCAGGCGGTGCGCTTCCACCACTACCTGGCCGTATAATTTTTTAAAGGAGCCGATTCTGAAGGGAGCCATAGTGCCATAATGGGCAATGACCTTTAAGGACAGATCCAGACGGAGCGAAAATTTTCTTTCCAGGTCTTTGCGTTTGGCTTCAAAGGCCATGACCATTTTTTCATACTGGTCAAATAGCTTGTGGGGAGAGGGGGCAGCGCCGCCGCGGTAAAACAGGACTGCATCTCCTTCGATCTCCGCTACATTCAGCTGCAGCGTATTGATGCCGATAATGGCGGATAGCAGCTCGCGGGTGATCTGCCTGCCGGTTAGCACATCGGTGGCATGCACCAGCCTGGTAAAACCACTGATATCGGGGATGAACAATAAGCCATCAAATCCATCAGATTTATCACCGGTTTTTTCCTGGTAAAATGATTGAGCCATCTCATTTATTTAAGGTTACAAACCTAAGCCGGTGATGACGCTTTTGCTTTGCTAAAAAGACCGGATCTGGTTTGTTCAGCAGGCCAAATCCTGCCTGAAATGAAGGTGATTTATCGATTAAAGCGATCTTGTTCCATACAGGAGCAGGCGTTTAAAAGGATAAATAGCAGGAAATCGTGGGAACACTTTCCGGATCCTGGATTTGTATTCACCGGTAAACAGCGCTTGTTGGCTACCGGTCATTCTTTCCAGGTAAGGGATCAGCGAGGAGCCGGCAATAAAATCAAAAAGCTGTTCCGCGTCATCGGCGATGATCGGGTAAACCTTCTGGATGACCTGGATCCGGTGCAGCCCGTTGCCGAACATAAGTTGGGCATACTGGTCCATACTCAGCAATGGCGACGTTCTTTTCCAGCCTTGTAAGAAACCGGCGAACGGTTGCTCCTGTACCAGGTTGAACAGTAATTGATTCAGCAGGTTTTCTTTCTGTACCGGCATTTGGATCGCCAGCTGTCCTTTATCGCTCAGCAGTGCAATGAGCCGGGGAAATAACGTTTCGTGACCATCCGACCATTGCAGGGCGGCATTGCTGAAAACCAGGTCCCATTTTCTCTCCTGTGCTGAAGCAATAAATGATTCAACGGTTGTGCTTTTAAAGTGCAGGTTGCTGCTCTCCAGTTCTTTGCTTTTCGCGAGCATTTCCGAAGAAGGGTCGATGCCTAAAAAGAACGCCTGCTCAAATTTCTCCGCCAGGATACTGGTCTGCTCACCGGTGCCGCACCCGATGTCTACACCCTGTTCCAGTCCATCGGCCGTGATCAATTCCGCCAGGTCGAAAAAAGGCTGGTACCGGATCTTTTTGAACTGGTTGTATTTTTCAGGGTTCCAGGGCATGTTCTTTCTTTTTTCACTGATTAAGGCAGTTGGTTTAGCAGTTCCGTGGGTGCATATCCGAAATGCTTTTTAAATGCAAAGGAGAAATGGGACAGGTTCTCAAAGCCCGTTTCGTAGCACACATCGATCGGTTTCTTTTTCTTCTCGGTAAACTGGTAGTGCGCCAGCTCCAGCCGTTTTTGCGTGAGCCAGCGCTGGGGGGTGGCATGGAATGCTTTTTTGAAATCCCGTTTGAAGGTGGTCAGGCTTCTTCCCGTGAGGTACCCGAATTTTTCTATGGGCAGGTTGAACATAAAGTTCTTTTCCATGTAATCGGTAAGGTTGATCTTTCCGGGCTCTTCAAAATTGGCCAGTACCTGGTCGATATCCTTGTCAAGTGACCGGAGAATGCTGATGGCCTCGGTGATCTTGATCGAAGCAATATCCGCGGGAATATCCCTCATGTCAAAATAGGGAACGAGCGAAGCGAGGCAGCTTTCCAGCAACGGATGATTGTGGAAGCTATAAATTTTTGGCGATTTCAGCGGCCTTGCCTTTACATTCCGGCTGGCATAATAGTCCCGGAGCCGCTCCACCGATAAATGCATCACCACGGTTTTGTGCGGCTCCCCGTTTGTCGGATAGTTGATAATGGTGGCGAGCTGGTTTCGCGGGATCAGGAAAATATCGCCTTTTTTAAAAAAATAACTGGCATCTGCCTGAACGATCTTTGTTTCGCCGGAGATGAACCAGACCAGCATGTGGTGCTCGAACAGGATATCCGACTTGAAAAATTTGTCGTCATAGCTGGATAGCTTGATGTCCTGTGTGATATACCGGGCTTGATATTCCATGATTCCGTTTTTAATCTTCCTGAAAAGGGAATACAGGAGTACAAAAATAGAAAGGATCATCCGTTTCCCTTTGTTTAAAAGTCTGTGCAGGCAAGGGAAGGAAGAATTACCTTCCCTGTTCATCGCTGCTTAGAAGTAATCATTAATTGATCGTGAACCGGATGCCTGTCATTTCTTCGCTCAAAACCCACAGTTTTTTGGCGTTGGCCTCGTCCAGGGACCAGGCTTTCACGCCTGCAGACATGCTGATATCATCGGCCAGTGGGGCGATATCGGCATCTTCGCAATACACGCCACCGATTTCGTTGAGCAGGGGGCTGGTAGCGCACCAGATGGTGGTAGCGGCGCCCTGCGGGATTGTTTTCAGCGAGGCGGCTACTTCGGGCAGCAGGTTGCCATCTGCATCGCAAAAACCCATTTTCTGAAACAGCTCCAACGGGGCCTCTCTTCCCAGCTCGGTGCCGCCGATGGACCCCGGGTGCAGGGAATAGGCTCTTACTCCGGATGACTGGGCACGGTGGTCCAGCTCCATTGAAAACAGGTTGACTGCAGTTTTGGATTGACCATAGCCCTGCAGGGTCTCATAGTCCCGGTGCAGGAAATTGGGGTCCTCAAAGTTGAAAGGAGCAAACTGGTGTCCCTGCGAGGAAACATTTATCACCCTGGCGCCCTGTGCCTTTTTGAGGGCCGGCCACAGCCTGGCGGTCAGCTGGAAAAGAGCCAGGTAATTGGTGGCCAGCTGCGACTCAATACCCCGCTGGTCCCTGCGCAGCGGCACCCACATGACACCGGCATTGTTGATCAGCAGGTGAAGTGGCCGCCCGGAGGCCAGGAACCGGCCGGCAAACGCATCGATGGAGACCGGGTCCATCAGGTCCATGGGCTCCACTTCTACGTCAGGTACATTCTGCAGGTTTTTTATTGCCTTTGCAATGTCCCGGGCCGGAACGATCACGGTAGCTCCGGCTGCAGCCAGTGTTTTGGTGGTCTCGAGTCCGATGCCGGTATTGCCGCCGGTCACAATGGCTGTTTTCCCGGTCAGGTCGATCCCGTTGATCACATCGCTTGTGGTGGATTGTGCATTGAAGCCGGAACCAAGAGGTTGCTGCAAGGCTCCGCCGTAATTGTTTTGTTTCATTGTTGCTGTTTTTGTTGAAACAAAAGTAACCTGGGCTATGACCGGCCACTTTGCTTAAAAGGCCGAAGTTACTTTGTTCAAAAGGCCAGGGCTTCCATGCATACCGACTCCGTGAAAGATCCTATTCCCCGTTTTTCTTATTTTTAGGTCGTCGCCACCCGACACACCGAATGGCCGACATGCACGAGAACCTCTAAAGTGACGAACCGATTGTCGGACACCGTTCCATATCATGAACCTGCGCTGCTGCAGCAGGTTGCCGATGGCGATACAGCAGCGTTCGCCCGGCTCTTCGATGCGTACGAGCGCCGCCTCTTTACCTATGCTTATAAGATCACGCAGTCACGCGAAGCGTCGGAAGACATAGTCCAGGATATTTTTCTCCAGGTCTGGAACAACCGCTCCTCGTTGCCCGGCATACAACATTTTGCAGCTTATGTCCATCGCTCGGCCTATCATGCTGCCCTGAAAGTGTGGAAGCAATCCGCCCGCGAAGAGCTGGTGGTAACCCATCTTAAAAACGGCGGCTTGTATGCCGCATCCGATCCGCAAACCGAGCTGGGCACCCGCGAAGTGCGGGAGCAGATCCGCAAGCTCGTAGACCAGCTCAGCCCGCGCCAGCGCGAGGTATTCCTGTTACACCGCGAAGAAGGCCTCAAACGGCAGGAGATCGCCGACCGGCTCGGGATCGGGATCGAATCGGTTCGCTCCCACCTGGCTGAAGCGCTCCGGAACCTTCGTGCCGGCCTGGCCAATGAGTATGGCGCCGGCGCTGCTATTCTCTATATTATCTTCCGGTTAGGGGAACATTAAATTTTTTTTATGGTTCCCTCCCCCCTTTTTTATTTTCCAGGCTCTTCGTGT
>JBEVLT010000228.1:0-8153 GCA_040509055.1 Chitinophagaceae bacterium | reverse complement strand
GAGATGAAGCGTTCGCAATGAGTATCCCTTGTGATTGATATACCCCTGCAGATGCATCAGGCAGGACAGGTCGGTAGAGATAAGGTATTGCGCATCGGTGGCCAGTGCATTTTCCACTTTCTGCTCACCCATGCCGATGGAGATAGCCTCGAACTTTACCGCGAAGGTACCACCGAACCCGCAGCAGGTTTCCACGTCGTTCATTTCAGCGATCTCCAGGCCTTTTACACCGGCCAGCAGTTTTCTCGGCTCTGTTTTTATTTTGCATTCCCTGAGCCCGGCGCAACTGTCGTGGTAAGTGGCTTTACCCTGCAGGGTGGCGCCCAGGTTCTCGATCTTCAGCACGTTGACAAGAAACTCCGAAAACTCGTACAGCCTGCCGCTCACATCCACCACTTCGTGATGCAGGGAGGAGTTATCAAACAGCTTGCTGTAATAGTTGCGGACAAAGCCGACGCAGCTGGCGCTTGGCGCCACGATATAATCCGAGCCGCGAAAGTCTTTCAGAAATTTGGTGCAGACTGCCTTGGACTCTTCCCAGAAACCGGCATTGAAAGCCGGCTGACCACAACAGGTCTGCGCTGCATTGTAAGTGACGGTACAACCGGCTTTTTCCAGCACCTTCACCATATTGAAGGCCGTATCGGGGAAAAGCTGGTCCACAAAACAAGGTATGAAGATTTGTACGTTCATTCTGCCTGCTTAGACTTTTTGATGTATTCCCGGACAGCGATCAGGTCTCCTGAAGGAACATCCAGCACCTTTATTTCAAAATTATCCGGGTTGACAGTGAAGTTATAATAAGTTTCAAATCGTGACGGACCATTATAACCCGCCGTCACCGTAATTCCCTCACCGGAAGAATCGATCATAAAAGCGATACCATGCGTATGGTTGCTGAATGAGTCAATATACCGGTCGCTTTCCTTTACAAAAGACAGGGTCCGCAATGTGTCTGCAATCTTAGCCTCAAGACGGGGATTGCTGAACCGGGCTTTTTGAACGGCGCCCAACCCTTCATCTTTAACGACCACCTCATTTATCCTGACCTCCCGGCTCTTTTCAATCCTAAAACCACAGCCGTTATGACAGGCTGGCAATAAAAACACACAAATAATATAAAAGTAAAAAGGCTTCAATTGTTGTCGCTTTTAAAGCCCTTTACCAAAGCAATCATTTTCAGCGCGGTGATAGCCGCTTCTTCCCCTTTGTGTCCATGCTTTCCGCCTGTCCGTTCCCGGGCCTGCTCCTCCGTATTCACGGTGAGCACCCCAAAGATAACCGGAACCGGCAGGCTGAGGTTCAGCTGCAGCACGCCGTCCGTCACCGTGCTGCACACGTAGTCGAAATGCGGCGTATCGCCTCTTACCACGCAGCCCAGCGCAATAAAAGCATCGGGCTTTTTTCCTTCTGCCGCATGGTCCCAGCAGCTTTTGATAGCGAAAGGAATTTCAACTGCTCCCGGCACGGTGATCGTCTCTGCGTTTGCTACGCCCAGCTGCTGCAGTTGCTGCAGGCAGCCGCTTTCCAGTTCGTCCACGATGCCGGCATTCCACTCCGTTTTGACCAAAACGATAAAGGCATCGGTCAGCTGACGGATGCCTTTATCGGTATGTAATAGTTTACTGTTCGAGATATCTGCCATGATCAATTGACATTGTACACACCCAGCTGCGCCAGGTATTTGTCCGCTTCGCTGCCTTCCCTTGTCCGGGGGAATTTTTCTTTCAGCTCCTTAAACAGTTCTACTGCTTCCTTCTGGTCTTTCAGTACGGTAGAAGCCATGTAGGCGGCAAGGAACAGCGCCTCGGCTGAGCGGGTCTGGTCGTCTTCGAAATGGTGGGCTGCTTTTTTATAATATTCCAGCGCCTCTTTGCCATTTCCTTTATCGCCGTAGGCATCGCCCAGCAGTTTGTAAGCACGCTGCTGTACCTGTTTGGCATCCGTGCTGAACTTTTTCAGGTATTTGATGGCATTGTCGTTATCGTCCAGCTTCACGTAGCACACACCGGCATAAAAAGCAGCCAGGTTAGCTGCGCTGGTGCCGCTGTAGCGGTCCATTACTCTCAAAAGGCCCAGGTTCTGGCCATCGCCGTTCAGCGCCAGCCGGAACGAATCTGCACGGAAATACAATTCTGCCTTCATGATGGCATCGGCTGCTTTTTCTTCCTTCGGCTTGCGGAAGTAGTTCTGGTAAACAAAATACCCGCCTACCGCCAGCAGCAGCACCACGCCTACACCAAGGATCAGCTTGCTGTTGCGCGTCCAGAAATCTTTGGCCTGGCCGATGATCACTTCACTTTTTTCAGTATCCGTCACCTGTTTCTTGTCTGACATTTCGCTTTGTTTAGTATGCTTGTTTGAAAGGGGAAAATAGATTTAATCGACGATGAAGGGGTAGTTCTGGTCGATATAGACGTCTTTCAGTACCTCGCTGTCGTCGGGCCAGGGACTTTCTTCGGCAAATTTCACCGACTGGTTCACGATCTCCTCTACCCGCTGGTCGATCTGGCTGAGTTCTTCTTCCGAAGCGTATTTGTTGTCCAGGATAGACGCCCGTACCTGCTGAAGCGGGTCCTTGCCCTTGTACTCGTCCACTTCTTCCTTGGTCCGGTATTTCTGCGGATCGCTGATGGAGTGCCCTTTGTAGCGGTACGTTTTTATTTCCAGCAAGGTGGGACCGCCTTTTTCGCGCGCCCGCTTCACTGCCCGGGCCACGCCTTCGTGCACCTCCTCGGGGCTCATGCCATTGATGGTATCGGCCGGCATTTCGTAGCCATCGGCCAGCTTATAGATATCGATCACATTGGACGTCCGCTCTACGGATGTGCCCATTGCATAGTTATTGTTCTCGCAAATAAAGATCACCGGCAGCTTCCAGAGCATGGCCAGGTTGAACGTTTCGTGCAGGATACCCTGGCGGGCAGCGCCATCGCCGAAGAAGCACAGAACCACGTTGTCCGTGTCCCGGTATTTTTCCGCAAAAGCCAGCCCGGCGCCCGTGCCGATCTGGGCGCCTACGATACCGTGGCCGCCAAAGAAATTCACATCCTTACCAAAGAAGTGCATGCTGCCGCCCTTGCCCTTGGCACAGCCGGTCGCCTTGCCATACAGTTCAGCCATACAGCTGTCTACCGACACGCCTTTGGCAACGGCCAGCCCGTGGTCGCGGTAAGCGGTGATGAACGAATCGTCAGGACGGGTAGCCGTCATACATCCGGCAGCGATGGCCTCCTGCCCTACGTAGGCATGGAAAAAGCCCCGGATCTTACCTTCCATCTTGTATTTCTCTTCGGCCATCAGTTCAAACTGGCGGATCAGCTGCATCAGCTCGTACCAGTAGAGATATGTTTCTTTGGAAAATTTTGTAGCCACCGGCTGAAAATTTGAGGTTTAGCGCCTTTTCTTATCACCAGGCCCGTATCCGTACAGGCATGGTAAAGGCGGGTGCAAAAATAAGGGAAAGTTATAAAGTTCTGAACGTCCCCGGTTTAAAGTTTTCCGCACAATACCCCCTGAATTTTACCTGTTTAGGAGCTTTTTCTGTACAAACTGGGTGGGGACAAGGTATCTTGCAGCGGAATGCTCAGCCTGGCGTCCATATCGCTTTTCCAGTTTAAGAACTATACCAACCGGTCGTTTGACATCGGCAACCGGGTCATCGCCATCTGCGGCAGCAACGGGGCCGGCAAAACCACCCTGCTGGATGCGGTACATTACCTCTGTTTTACCAAAAGCTATTTTACCCGCTCGGATGCCAACGTGGTGCAGCAGGGCAAGACCGGTTTCCGGGTAGAGGGACGGCTGATCAGCCGCGACCAGCCCGAAAAGGCAGTATGCATCCTGCGCGAAACCGGGAAAAAGGAATTTTCCGTCAACGGCGAGGTGTATGAAAAATTTTCACAACATATTGGCCGGTATCCCTGCGTGGTCATTGCGCCGGACGATGCCGTGCTCATTACCGGCGGCAGCGAAGAGCGGCGGAAGTTTCTCGACTCCCTGCTCTGCCAGCTCAACCCCGATTACCTGCAGCACCTGATCAGTTATAGCCGGCTGCTGCAACAGCGCAATGCCCTGCTGAAGTCGTTTGCCGAATCCGGGAGCCGCAATTTTTCCCTGCTCGATGTGCTGGACCAGCAGCTGGCCCGGTCGGGCAACGTGATTTTCGATATCCGCAAGGAGTTCATGGTAGCTTTCCTGCCCGCCGTCCGCCACCTGTACGAAGAAATTGCACGGCAGCACGAAGACGTGACCCTGCTGTATGAAAGCGAACTGCTCGGCGCTTCCTTTGAAAGCCTCCTGCAGGCTACGCGGCAAAAGGATTGCCTGGCGCAGCGCACCACAGCCGGCATTCACCGGGACGATATTGTTGTTCAGTTCGGCAGCCACCTGTTCCGCAACATCGCCTCACAGGGACAGCGCAAAAGCCTGCTGTTTGCGCTGAAGCTGGCCGAAATGGAGATACTGAAAAGAGAAAAAGGCTTTGCCCCGCTGCTGCTGCTGGACGATGTGTTTGAAAAACTGGACGACCAGCGAACGGCCAACCTGCTGCAGAAAGTATGCGTGGAAAACGAAGGGCAGGTGTTTATTACAGATACCAGCCGGGAGCGGCTTTGCGGCTGCCTGGACAGGCTGAAGGTGGGGTATGATGTGATCGTCTTATAAAGTTACCGGCTCTTCCGCTCAGCTATCCCTATCGCCGCCAGCACGGTGATCAGCACCACGCTGTATTCGATGCCGCCCTCGGTCATCCCCACCACGAACCAGCCGTTTTGCCAGTGCACGAGCACGATCCCGGCCAGCAGGATAACGATCTCGCCAATGCAAAAAACGGTCACGAACCAGCGCAGGAAAAAGGCAATGCCGCCCCCTATCTCAAACAGGGTAATCGCCCAGGCCAGGTAAAATCCCAACGGGAATCCCTTGCTCTCCAGGAAAGCGCCGAAGCCGGTGAAGGAGTTTTCGTATATCCTTGCCGCGCCGTGCAGGATAAACACAATACCCAGCAGCATCCGCAGGATGGCAATGGGCAGAGAAGGACCGCTGAAACGGGACATTGGTACGCGTATGTAAAGGTGACAGGAATATCCTTGCCCACTTGCCTTACAGCTTCATATCTGCGATGATCGCTTTGATCTTTGCCCCCAGTTCTTTATTCACGTTATCAAATTCGCCCGGCGACGGTAAAGCGGCGTTCACACTAAAATAAAACTTGATCTTGGGCTCCGTACCGCTGGGGCGGGCCGATATCTTGCTGCCATCGGCCAGGATAAACTGCAGCACATTCGACCTTGGAAGCTGGATATCCCATTCCTCCCCGGTCTGCAGGTTTTTGCCCTTGCGCAGCTCATAGTCCAGCAGCTCCACCACATCGGACCCGTTGATCACTGCCGGCGGGTTATTGCGATAGCTTTCCATCATGGCCGCGATCTGCTGCTGCCCATCCATGCCTTTTTTGGTGATGGAAATAAGGTCTTCCTTGTAAAAACCGTATTGGATATACAGATCGATCAGTTTATCGAAGAGGGTGCGGCCTTTTTCCTTTTCATAAGCCGCCATTTCACATAGCAGCGCTACGGCGCTCACGGCATCTTTGTCGCGGATCTGGTCGCCGATCATCAGGCCGAAGCTCTCTTCCCCGCCGATGATATAATGTTCTTTCCCTTCCTTTTCACGGATCATTTCCGCGATCCATTTGAAACCGGTCAGCACGTTGTAGCAGGCCACGTCATTACCTTCAGCGATGCGGTTGATCATACCGGTGGTCACGATGGTGGTGATCACCATGTCTTCCGGCCGGGCAATGCCCTTGGTCTTGCGCGCTTCGATCACGTAGTTGAAGGCCAGTACGGCGGTCTGGTTGCCGTTCATCAGCACCCACTCGCCATGATTATTCTTGATACCGATGCCCACGCGGTCCGCATCCGGGTCGGTCCCCAGCAGGATGTCGGCATCCAGCTCTTTGGCTTTCTGCAGCCCGATACTCATGGTCTCCTTCTCTTCCGGGTTCGGATACACCACGGTAGGGAAATTGCCGTTGGGTTCGCTTTGTTCCTCCACGATGTGCACATTGGTGAAACCAAACCGCTTCAGCACTTCCGGCACCAGCTTGATGCCGGTGCCATGAATGGGCGTATACACAATTTTCAGGTCATGCTGTTTGGCGATCACTTCCGGGTACACGCTCAGCCCTTTGACCATGCTCATATATGCTTCATCCAGTTCGTTGCCGATCAGGGTGATGTTTTCTTTACCGCCCTCCCACTTCACTTCTTCCACCGAGCCGATCTTTTCCACTTCTTTGATCACGTTTTTATCATGCGGCGGCACCAGCTGACCACCGTCGGTCCAATAGGCTTTGTAGCCGTTGTACTCTTTGGGATTGTGCGAGGCGGTGCAGACCACTCCGCCCTGGCACTGCAAATGCCGGATGGCAAACGACAGCTCGGGCGTGGGACGCAGGCTTTCAAACAGGAACACTTTGATGCCGTTGGCGGCAAATACGCCGGCCGTCGTTTCTGCAAAGAAACGGCTGTTGTTGCGGCTGTCGTGCGCAATGGCCACCCGCACTTCCTTGCCAGGAAAGGATTGCTTCAGGTAGTTGGCATAGCCTTGCGTAGCCATGCCTACCGTATATTTATTCATCCGGTTGGTACCGGTACCCATAATACCGCGCAGCCCGCCGGTTCCAAACTCGAGGTTGCGGTAAAACGCATCGGCCAGTTCGCCGGGATTTTCCTGTTGCAGTCGCGTTATCTCGTCTTTCGTGGCCTGGTCAAAACTTCCGTTCAGCCAGCTATTGATCTTATCCTGAATGGCAGCATCCATACAATATTTTTTTTAATGGGTACAAATACAGGGATGAAAGTTATAGAATTTACTTTTCAAAACCGAAAACGGCAGGGAAACGTATTTTTGCCTGAATCAATTTTCATTCCACTGTGCCCCTTTTCAGAAAACCCTCTTCGCGTATCATCGTAAAAAAAACAGGTATTGCCCTTTGTTTCCTGTTCTCCTGCTTTTTCTGCCCGGCACAGATCTCCACTACGCAAACAAAAAGCATCATTGCCGGGCCGGACCTGGACCGGGAGCCGCGCTTTATCCCCGGTGAAAAATTCAGCCGGGAAGACCTTACCGCCTCTCAACGTGAATTGGCAACACCGGGTTATTTTAATACAGATAGTACCGGGAAGACTGTCAACTATAAAAAAAGGCAATGGCTGATCGGCGGCATCAATGTGCTGGGCTATGGCGGCTCGCTGCTGGTGCTCAACAGTACCTGGTACAAGGATTACCCGCGTACGGCCTTCCACACCTTCAACGACAGCCGCGAATGGCTGCAGGTAGACAAGGCCGGTCACGCCTGGACGGCTTACAATACCGGCAGGGCTTCCTCCGCCGCCTGGGAATGGGCCGGGCTGCCGCATAAAAAAGCCGTATGGATCGGCGGCCTCAGCGGCGCCGCTTATCTCACGGCCATCGAATTTCTCGACGGGCATTCGGCCAAATGGGGATGGAGCTGGAGCGATATCGGCGCCAACGTCTTTGGCTCCGGCCTGTTCATGGCGCAGGAACTGACCTGGGGCGAACAACGCATTCAGTATAAATTTTCTTTTCACGGTAACCGCTACAGCGATCCACAGCTGGAACAGCGGGCCGATGACCTGTTTGGCAAAAGCTGGTATGAGCGGATGCTGAAAGACTACAATGCGCAGACCTACTGGCTCAGCGCCAATATCAGGTCCTTCTTTCCCCAAAGCAACTGGCCGGCCTGGCTCAATATTGCCGTGGGCTATGGGGCCAGCAGTATGTATGGCGGGTTTGAGAACAGCTGGGCAGACAATCTCGGAAACAATATCGAACGATATGATCTTCCCCGCAAACGGCAATTTTACATCGCTCCTGATATCGACTTTACAAAGATCCCGACCCAAAGCAGGTTCCTGCGGACCACGTTTTCTATCCTGAATGCCTTCAAGTGCCCGGCACCGGCGCTGATGCTCGATAGCAAGGGCAGGTTTAAGGCTTATGCGTTGTACTTTTAAAGTTTAAGAGGTTAATCATCCGAAAAGCAAAAGGCTTCACCAGTTAATTCTCTCAGGCCGGTCCCGGGCTGAAAACAACACCAGCCTAAAACCACCCGAACCTTTTCA
>JBEVLT010000227.1:0-3821 GCA_040509055.1 Chitinophagaceae bacterium | reverse complement strand
TGGAAGTGCTGCCATCCCCAAAGTCCCAGAAATAGGTGGAGAAGTTGCTGCCGCCAAAGGTGAAAGTGGTGCGCAGTGGCGGACAAATGGAGACGGTGTCTTTGATATCAAAGGCAGCCCTGGGGTTCCTGATCCGGATATAATCGGGCCGGGTCACCGATGCCTGGCAACCGGAAATATCGGTGACCTGCAGCGACACGGTATAGTCTGCATCGTCAGCCGGGTAAATATTGGTCGGGTTCTGATCGGTAGAGGTATTGCCATCACCAAAGGTCCACAGGTAGCTGAGGCCGGCGCCTTCGGAGGTATCTACAAACAGCAGGGGTTTGGACGGGCAATAGAAGGTTTCGGACCGGAAACCTACTTTCAGGTTGGCAAGGATGATGGCATCCGGCAGGGTATAGGTATCCGTGCATCCCAGCGCATCCGTTACGGTAAGCGAGGGAATATAGCCTCCCGGTTCTGTATAGGTATGACTAAAAGGCGGCGCTGAAAAGTTCTGTTGTACGCCATCGCCAAAGTTGAAATGCCAGTTGACGATCGGGTTGACGGAATTGGATTGATCGGTAAAGGTGACCGGGCTGCTCATGCAGATCGTGGCCGGTGGTGCAAACCTGGCTGTGGGACCACCGACCCGGATATAACCGGAAACGGATTTGGTATTGCCGCACCCGTTCAAATCGATGATCCGGAGTTGTACGTCGTAAGTCCCTGGCGTGGCAATGCTGTGCGTGATGGTAGGGCCTGCATTAGAAAATGTCGTTCCACCTACGGTCCAGTTATATTGCCAGATATGGTCAGGATCGCTGTTGATGGCTGCCAGTGTAAAGCTTTCGCCTTTGCATACCTGGTTGCGGTCGATCGTGAAATCGGCCCGTTCATCCAGGATCCTGACAGTTGCGCTCTCCCGGGAAGAGCAGGGCCCGTTTTGCACGATCAGTACCACGGTATATTCACCCAGTCCGGGATAGTTAAACGGAGGAATATTTCGCGTGGTGAACTGTGTATTCGCCGGGTCGCCCATAGTCCATAAGTAAGTAGTAGGTGTAAGCGTTGGGTCTACCAGGCTGGTATTGTTGAAGGTGACTTCGTGCGTGGTGCAATTCACAGTGTGCTTAAAACGGGCTATCGGCGGCTGTACATGCAGCATTTTTGTTCTGGAGCGGACGCAGCCGTTGTTGGAAACAATGAGTGTGACCGGGAACAGGGTATCTGCCGGGCCGTACCGGGGATTCTGTTGATGGGAGGTGTCGCTAACGCCCAGCACCCAGAGCCATTCTACTTCCGCGCCCGGGGTGGTCACGGAAAGATCGGTAAACTGGATCTCCTCGTTGGAGCAGGCATTTACCGGTGTATACGAAAAGTCAACTACAGGCGGTGTACCGGTACGCACTCCATCGGGTATGGTAGTGGTGACTGTACATCCGGAAACGGTGGTCACGGTCAGCGATACCGGGAATGTACCTGCCGATGTATAATTATAAGATGGTGGATTTTCTACGTTGAAGGTAGCACCTGGTTCGCCAAGGTCCCACAGATAGCTGGCGATCGGGTCGGGGCTGTCAATGACAGCCTCCGGGTCGTAGGTAAACGGAATGCAGCCACCGGCCGGCACATTGATCGATACCTGGGGCTGCCCGATGCGGATAAAATCAGCATTGACACGGGTGCTGCTGCAGCCTGCTGTTGTCGATACCGTCAGCGACACATCATAATTGCCCTGAGCAGTGTACTGATGGGTTGGGTTTTGCAGGGTGGAAGTGCCGCCATCGCCAAAATCCCAGAACCAGGCAGTGGCGCCCGGCGCAATGGCGGTGAATTGCACATTGAACGGCGCCGTGCAGGAAGTACTGTCGTTGGCCATAAAATTCACAGCCGGCCTGCCGATGGTGATTACCTTCTTGACAGAATCGATACAGTTGTCATAATTGTTGATCAGGGTGACGGTATAGGTACCCGGTGTCAGGTAGGTTTTCTGCGGATTGATCTGGGCCGACGTAGTGCCGTCGCCAAAACGCCAGAAGGAGGTCGCCGGCGGAGATGAAGCATTGTTCTGGAAAGATACCGGCTGGTTCGTACACGCAGCGGCAGGCGCCGTAAAATCGGTCGTGGTGCTGGTGATGGTGATCGTTTTCTCAATCGATCCGCTGCATCCCAGGTTGCTCTGCCCAAACAGGCGCACGGTATAGGTGCCGGTGGCGTTATAGATCGTTGTCGGGTTTACGGCCGAAGAGCTCAGGCTATTGCCAAAATCCCAGCTATAGGTAATGGTGCCGGGTCCGGACGACTGGTTCTGGAAGCTGACGCTGAAAGGGGCCTGGCAGGAAGACGGCTGTGAAAAGGCGAAATCCGCTTCTACGCTGCCCACTACCCGGATATAATTGTCTGCCGTGAGCGTATACTGGCATCCGGCACTGTTGGTCACCGTCAGGGATACATTGTAAAACCCGGTAGCGGCATAGCTGTGTGTCGGGTTCTGATCGGTAGAGGTACCACCATCGCCAAAGGTCCATAGCCAGTTGGTGAGGGTTCCCACCGGGGTGGAGGAAAGATCGGAAAAATGAATTACTGCGGGCAGGCAACTTAGTGTCAGGTCGGCCTGGAAGGACACGCGGGGCGAAGGAAGTACGGTGATATAATTGATCCGTTCGATCTGGTCGATACCTGTGGCGCTCTTGACCACCAGCTTGACGGAATAGGTGCCGGGATCGTTAAATGTTACAACCGGGTTTTGCGCTGAAGAAAGTGTCCCGTTGCTGAATTCCCAGTTCCAGTTGGTCGGGTTGCCGGTAGACTCATCGGTAAACGTAACGGTAAGCGGCGAGCAGCCGGACGTAACGCTGGCGGAAAAATTGGCAGAAGGGTTTTGGCCGTTGGCCGAAATGGCGAACAAACAGGCGAATAAAAACGCTGTAAGTGTCTTCATAAGTTGTAGAATAGATCGGTTTCGCCTGTAAACCTAGCCTGCACTGTCCTTTATATATAACTACAAAAACTATTCCCCAAATACAGGCCCTCCCGGCGAATCGGGAAGGTTTTCCCCATTTTCCGGGCGTAAAGATAGCGTTGTTATATGAACGTAGTAAAATCTGTATTGGTAGCTTCCGGAGCCGGAATTGGCTATTTCATGATGCAGATCAAAAAATCTCGACGGCCGGCGCGTCCGGGCAATAAACAATCGCAGGAGGGGATCAGGTGCGCGGAAAGCCCGGTGCATTTTTGATCTGGTCGATCTGCCGGAGGTACCGGTCGGTGCAGGCGGCAATGAACAGGATGAACTGGTAAGCGTCTATCTTGCCAAACGGCAATTGAAGGAAATGATCGCGGAGGTCTTCAGTGGTGGAGCGGGTGTACCGGATATGTTCTGTACGCAATGTCCGGAAGCTGGTTAGGCCTGCTGCTGGCTGCTTGTGGCCTGTTGCCGCCTGCAGCTGCAGCAGGTCCGGGTAGTTGCCTTCAGCCTGGGCCAGCACTTCCCGGTCGCCGAGTTTTCTGCCCTGCGGTTCATCTGCCGACGGTTGTTTCATGGTGGTTTCCAGGTTCTGCCAGAGAAGTTGCTCGGCCAATACCAGCTGGTTCATACAATCCCGGATGCTTTGCTGCTGTCCTGCGGGTTTGAAGCTCAGCTGCGCCTCGGAAAGTCCTTTGACCGATTGAAGCATCCGGTCTTTGCCTTTTTTCAGCTCGCTGACAGCGAGCTTTCTTTCCGGCTGCGTCAGGGTTGTATTTTTCAGTGTTCCGGCCAGTCCGGTGATGACCAGCAGGGTGAGGAGGAAGCGTCCTTTGGTTCTTTTCAGCATATAGCCGGCGGTTTGGATTTT
>JBEVLT010000226.1:0-3174 GCA_040509055.1 Chitinophagaceae bacterium | reverse complement strand
GGTATGGGATTTCTTTTCCGACCCGGCAAATTTACACATCATTACACCGGCCTATATGGATTTCCGTACCATCTCGCGTCATCATGGGGAAAAGATCTATGCCGGGCAGCTGATCGAGTACAGGGTAAAGCCGCTGGCGGGCATACCGCTGTACTGGATGACGGAGATCACGCATGTACGTGACCGGGAGTATTTTGCCGACGAGCAGCGCAGGGGTCCGTACCGGTTCTGGCAGCACCAGCATCATTTCAACGTGATACCCGGTGGCGTGGAGATGACCGATATCGTGCATTATTCCAACCCATTGGGCATCATCGGCCGCCTGGCCAATCGCTGGCTGGTGCGCCGCCAACTGCGCCGGCTGTTCGAATACCGGTTTCAGAAGGTACAGGAGCTGTTTGGCGCCCGGGAAGGACAAACCTTGCAGATCGATATGTTTTAATGTGCGATCCCGGCTCTTCTCTTCAGTTCGGCTACCGGCATGGTGATCATTCTTCCTTTGGGTGCCCTGCTTCGGTACGTGATCACCTTCAGTGTAGTGGCATCTTTGGGCACTGCCAGCGGCGCGGTGTATTTCGGATAGTACTCGTCGGGAAATGAATTGTCAAAGCTGTAATGGATGTCCAGGCCTTTGATCTCGGTGCTTAAATTCACGATCAGTTGCGCCGAATCGGTTTTGCTTACCCCGAAGATCGGATCGTAGATGCTGGGCGAGTAGTTGATGCCGGCACGTTCGAAGCGATCGAAATGGTACTCCACCCGGCGGGCAAAATCGTCCCAGTTCCTTTTTTCTTTCGGCGACCAGAGCACTTCGGCAATGGCCATGCCCCGTGGCCATACCATGTATTGCAGGTGGCGCATGTTATAGATATGTTCGGTCCAGATATTGGCCTGTCCTCCTTTTACCAGCCGGGCATCTATGCCATCGGGCAGCGGTTCGAACTGGTAAGCTTTTTTGAGGCGCAGTGAGGCATATACCGGCGGTTCGATGATGGCATCGCCCTGCATATAGTCCAGGTAAGCAAAATCGGTGGGGCTCATCACCACTTCGTGGCCCTGCTTTGCTGCTTCGATGCCGCCCCTCAGGCCGCGCCAGCTCATTACGGCGGCATTGGGCGCAAGGCCTCCATCGAGTATCTCGTCCCAGCCGATCAGCTTTTTGCCTTTGGCGCTGATGATCTTTTCCACCCGTTTCACAAAATAGCTTTGCACCTCGTCCAGGTTCTTCAGGTTCTCCCGCTGCATCAGGGTCCTGATGGCCTCGCTTTTTTCCCAGAAGTTGCGCGCCGTTTCATCGCCGCCCATGTGGATGTAGTCGAAGGGGAAGAGCTGCGCCAGCTCGGTAAATACTTTGTCAAGGAATTCATATACTTTTTCATTGGCCGGGCACAGGGAGTTGTCCTTCAGGCCGTAAAAATGCCCGCCGGCCGGCCATACCATCAGCTGTTCGCCGGAGTTCACGGCATAGGTGCCGGGTGTGCAGGTCAGCTCCGGGTAGGCGGCAATAGCGGCCATGCTGTGGCCGGGCACATCGATCTCCGGCAGTATGTTCACATATCGTTCTTTGGCATACTGTACGATCTCTTTGATGTCTTCCTGCGTATAATAGCCGCCGTAAGTACGTGGTTCATCCGGGGCGGGCGGGGAAAAACCGCCAAACGTACCCGTTTTGTCCACCCGCCAGGCGCCTACCGCTGTGAGCTGCGGCAGGCTTTTGATCTCGATGCGCCAGCCCTGGTCATCGCTCAGGTGCCAGTGCAGGATGTTGAACTTGTATTTCACCATGTCATCGATAAAATCCATCACCTGCTTCTTGGTAAAGAAATGGCGGGCCACATCCAGCATCAGCCCGCGCCAGCCGAAGCGGGGATAGTCTTCGATGGTGGTCTCACGAATGTACCAGCGAATGCGGGGATGCTCTTCGATGGCGGACGCACGAATGCGCAAGCTATCATAACCGATCTCTTCCGGATCATATCTTCGCTCATAAGCAGGCAGCATCTGCAGCAGGGTCTGCAGGCCGTAAAAAATGCCGGCCGGCCCGGTAGCATGGATGGAGATGCCGCTGGTCGTTACCTGCAGGCGATAGCCCTCTGCCGGAATGGTTTTATCGTCAGCTACAGATAGGAAAATGGAACCTGCTGCCGGACCCTTTCCTTCTTTAATGGTTGCTTCCGTGTCGGTACACAGAGACAGTTGCCGGGCGAACCGCTGGGCCATGGTTTTTAATTCCGGGTGTCCGGAAATGATCACCGGTAGATTTGCAGGTCCTGTAAAAAAGTCGTTCCCTTTTACCACAGATACGGGTTGGGGGATCAGCGCTGCAGGGCTGTTATGTCCGCCGGCACGTTGCCCGAAAGTTGCCAGGCAAATTGCAGCGCTGACCAGGAAGAGCAGTAGTTTTTTCATCATAAATGGATATGAGGCGTACAAGTTAATAATTTGCAGGTAACCGCGTGAAAAACTGATCCACCGCTTCCGCTTTTCTGCGTATGCAATGATCCACCCGCCACGTTCCAAAGGGCATGTTGGCTAATAATTTATACGCATAAAAAAGACTGATCCTGCAGGATCAGTCTTCAGCATTGTTGTAGGATCGTATTAATCGGCCTGACCGTCCGAGTCTGAACCGGTCACCCCGCTCTTTGTATGCAGGGTTGTAGCTTCTTTGCTGCGTCCGCTGTTGACCAGGTTGCCGGCGTTTACCGCGCCGGTATTGTTGTCACGGCGGTTTTCGTTCTTATCACGGATATTTTCCGTACTGTCGGGCTGCTGGCTGCGGTCGGGTTGTTGTTGTTTGTTCTTGTCTTGCATAACCAATCGTTTTTATAATGAATAAATAAGTTCGGGGTACTATAGGAAAAAAGGATACTCTCTCCTGCATCCCTGCTCCTTGTTTTCAAATGGTCTGGCCATCCAGGTTGGCGCCGGTCACTTCATTCTTTACCTCCAGGTCTTTTTTTCCCTGGCTGCGGTCTTTGTTTACTTCTTTGCCGGCATTGTGCTTGTCGCCGGAATTATCCGGTTTTTCATTGTTCCCGGCGGGTTTGCCTGTGTTCGTTTGCTGTGCTTTCTTATCTGTCATCGTTATTGGGTTTAAAGGTGAATTCCTGTGTAAAAGAGATAAAAATTGTGCCATGAGTGCAAGGGAGAAGCGGATCGGTACTATTACTT
>JBEVLT010000225.1:0-5181 GCA_040509055.1 Chitinophagaceae bacterium | reverse complement strand
AGCTTGGTGCACGATGTGGCGGAAAAGACGCATCCCGCCATCAGCAACAGATATATAAAGCGCTTCATAATTAATTATATTAAAATTTATAATTAAACCCGATGGTATACGTGCGGGTAAAAGGATAGTAGCTCAGGTTCTCGGTACCGGCTGTGGCCGTATTCAGGTTGAAGTCATTGATCACGGCTTCAGGATCGGAACCGGAGTAATCGGTGATCGTCAGCAGGTTTTGCCCGGTCGCAAAAAAGTGGATCGTATTCCCTTTCGGCAACCGCACGGTATACCCGATAGATACGTTGTTCAGCTTGACAAACGATGCCTTTTCTATAAACCGGGAATCGTAGGTCGTGATGCCGGTATACTTCGGCGTATTGGTCAGCGTGGATCGCAGGATGTTCCGGCCGCTCAGGAAAGGTTGCCAGTTCTCATAGAAAACCCGCTCATAGTTCAGCAGGCTTTGGCCGAAAACGCCGCGGAAGAAAAACGACAGGTCGAAGTTCTTGTATTGCAGCGAAGTGCTCCATCCCAGCTCAAACTTGGGATAGGCATTACCGACCACCCTCCGGTCCAGCTCGGACTCCACGTTTACCGCACCGCTCTTATCCACATCTTCATAGATCGCGTTACCGCTGGCATCTACTCCCAGGAAAACGGGCGCCATGAAATTGCCCAGCGGCTTGTCCTCGAGCACCAGCTGCGTCCAGGTAGTAGCTGCGGGATTTATTTTCAGGTACTGGAGCGTATACCCTCTGGATGGGTCGGAAAAAGAGAGCAGCTTGTTGCGGTTACGGGTATAATTGACCGTGGCAGACAGGGTAAGATCATTAGACCGGATGATATCACCATTCAATGAAATCTCAATGCCTTTGTTTTGCATCGTACCTACATTGGCATACGTGGAGTTGTATACATTTGGCGGCACCGGCACCGCGTACGACCAGAGCAGGTCAGATATCTTCCTGACATAATAATCAATGCTGCCATAAATCCGGTTATTGAACAGACCGAAATCGAGACCTGCATTGTATTCTGCCTTCTTTTCCCATTTCAGATCGGGGTTGGGGTTGCTGGCAGGACGGTACGCGTTGATCCAGCTGCCTGCATAATAAAACTGGCGGGGGCTTACCGAAATTCTCGACAGGGACAAATAATTGGAAATGTCCTGGTTGCCGGTCACACCATACCCCACCCTCAGCTTCAGGTTGGATATCCAGCCCTGTTTTTTGATAAAATCCTCTTCATTGATCCGCCATCCCAGGCTGACAGCCGGGAAGTTTCCCCATTTATGGTTTTGACCAAACCGGGAAGACCCTTCATGGCGGAGCGATGCGGAAAGAAGGTATTTTTCCCGGAAGTTATAGATCACCCGGCCATAAAAAGCGATCAGCTTATTCAGCGATTTGTTGGTGGTCATGCCTGCCAGGCCGCTGGTCAGGGCATAGCCGGATCCAATGTTATAATAAGAAAAGTCGTCCAGGTCGAAATTGTAATTGTAGTCCGACAGCGAGTTGTTCTGGTTCTCATAGTAGGAATAACCGCCGATCACCTGCAGGCTATGATCATTAAACTTCTTTTTGTATTCAAACCCCGGCTCGAATACATAGTTGCTGTTGAAATTAGAGGCCACGGTGGCATAACCGTTTGTTCCTACCTCGGGGTAATACTTGGTCTTGTAGGTGCCGCCATAGCTGCGGAAGCTGTTGTAGGATCCATGCAGGATCAGCCTAAGGTCGTCGATCAGGCGGTACGAAGCATTGATATCGCCGATCATGTTTGCATCCTCCCGGTCATTGGTCTCATTATCGATCATAGCCACAGGATTCAGGTAGCCCGAGGAGGTGGTAACGGTATAATAACCGGCATGCGCTATATCTGCAGGATCATACACCGGTTCGGTGGGATTGCGCCAGGTGGCCTGGCCCAATGCGCCATAGTTACCGAATTTCCGTTTGATCATGGAGTACATCAGGCGATAGTCGATCTTCAGCCGGTCGTTCAGCCCGGTCTGGCTGATAAAAAGCGAGGGAGTGATCGTTTGATTGCCGGAATTTTTCACAATGCCCTGGTCAGACTTGTAATAAAGATTTGCCCGGAAATTGATTTTGCGCGTACCGCCGGATGCAGAAAAGCTGTAATTCTGGCTGATGGGACTTTGGGTAACCTGGTCCATCCAGTCTGTAGACTGCCCTTTATCGAGATAGGTGCGGGTGGGATAATAGTCTTTGATGGCCTGCCGGTACTCATCCCCCGACAGGTACCGGTTGTCTTCTGCAATTTTTTCGGTAGAAACAAAAGCATTGATCTCGTACTTCACATCGCCGATATCGGCACGCTTTGTTGTGATCAGTATCACACCGTTGGTGGCCCGTGTGCCATAAATAGCCGCAGCCGATCCGTCTTTCAGCACATCGATGGACTCGATCTGGTTGGGATCGAGCATGGCAATGTTGGCGTCCATAACGCCATCCACAATGATCAGCGGGCTTTTGCCGGCCGAGAGCGTATTAAGCCCGCGCAGCTGGATCTGGTATCCCGCGTTGGGATCGCCGCCACCGGCCTTGGTCACCGTCAGGCCCGGTACTTTTCCCTGGATCAACCCCATGGGATTGCTCATATCCCCTTTGTTGAAATCCCTGGCCTTTACCGTTACCACCGAGCCGGTCACTTCTTTTTTGGTAACAGCGCCGTACCCGATGGCTACCACTTCTTCCAGCGTACCGTAGGCCACTTTCAGCTGCAGGGAAAGACTGGTTTGTCCTTCATAGGTTAGCTCCGCCGGTTCGTACCCGACGAAAGAAAAATTCAATACCTGGCCTTTTTGAACAGCAATGGAAAAGCTTCCGCCGGCATCGGTGCGTGCGCCCGTCGTGGTTCCTTTTACCGTCACGTTTACCCCGCTGAGCGGTTCTCCCTGTTGGGAGGTTACTTTTCCGTTCACCAGCCCCTGTGCAAAGGCAGCCGGCGAAATCATGCACAACAGTGCCACTAATCTGATCGCGAAAAATAGATGTTTCATAAGCAGACAATTTGAAGAATGAGCAAAATTGTATAGAGCATTAACCGTTAGCCAATCGTCAGGCCTTCCCTGCATAAATGATGAGTGCCAGGCCTGCCAGGAAAAAGAGGAACATACCGGCAAGCAGCCAGGAAACCTGTTTACCTGAATTTTTAAATTCCTTCCAGACCAGCACACCCCAGATGGCGGCTACGAGTGTAGCCCCCTGGCCCAGGCCATAAGAAATAGCCGGCCCGGCCTTGCCGGCAGCGATCAGGTTGAAAAGATTACCGATACCCCAGATGGTACCCCCCAGGATACCGACAAGATGCAGGGAGAATTTGCCTTTGAAATAGTCCCGGTATGTAACCGGGGCTCCTTCCAGCGGGCGCCTCATCATGATGGTATTGAACAGGAAATTACTGGCGAGAATACCGGTAGCGAAAATGAAAAAGGCTGTATAAGGGGTCATTTTCTGTGGCTCGGGGCTTTCGAAATTATTGAGGTCCATGGCCGCTGCAATAAAGCGGTAAAAGAAAGACATGAGCACGCCGGCTACTACGGAAAGAACGATGCCTTTGGTACCCGGCTTTTGCGTGGTGGCTGCTGTTTTTTTATAGGCAACAGCATTCAGGATAATGGCCAGTGCCACCAACGTCACACCTGCAAACAACATGACCGGGTCGCCCTTCTGCATGCTCAGGTAGTTGACAACAACACCCAGCAGCAACGCAATGCCGATCCCTACCGGGAAGGCCACTGACATACCGGCAATAGCAATGGCAGCCGTTAGCAGGATGTTTGCCAGGTTGAAGATGATGCCGCCGAGAAAGGCGCTGCCGATATTGGAGGAGCTGGCCTGTTGCAGATCGGCGATAAAACCGCGGCCCTGTTCTCCATTACTACCCAGCGTAAATGCAGCAACAAGAGAAAACAACAGGATACCGATAACATAATCCCAGTAAAACAGCTCGAAACGCCATTTACCGGTGACCAGCTTTTGCGTGTTGGCCCAGGAGCCCCAGCAAAGCATGGTAACGAAACAGAAGAGAATAGCTAAAGGATAGCTTTCGACTATAAACATATGGCAGCAATTTTCGTGTTATAAAATAGCAGGAGCCGGCTTAATTGTCGCTCCTGAAACTGGCGATATCTAATTTCTGTGCGATCAGCTCATTGCGATAAGGGATGGAAGATTGTGCACCGAGCCGCGTGACAGATAAGGCCGCTGCTTCGCAGGCAAACCTGACCGCCTCCTCCAGGTCTTTACCTTCCGACAGCGCTACGGCTAATGCACCGTTGAATACATCACCGGCGGCCGTGGTATCCACCGTTTCCACCTGCTGGGCGGCTACCACGGAGCATTTGCCTTCCTGGCAGATCACCGCGCCGAGCGGGCCCATGGTTACCACTACATTTTTCACGCCCTTGCTGCAGATGGCTTTGGCGGCCTTCTTCGCAGTTTCAAGATTGGTCACACTTACGCCGGAGATCATACCGGCCTCTGTTTTATTAGGCGTAAGGATGTCGATCTTTTCCAGCAACCCGGGAATAAGGGTATTGGCAGGAGCGGGATTCAGGATTACCCGGATGCCCTTGGAAGCAGCGTAGTTCACTACAAAGTGTACTGTATCCATGGGTATTTCCAGCTGCAGCAGCACAAATCCTGCCTTGGCTATTTCGGCCTGGGCTGCTTCGATATCCTCCGGGTTCAGGTAAGCGTTGGCGCCGGATGCTACCACGATGCTGTTCTCACCGGCGCTGTCTACGGTGATGAGCGCTACGCCGGAAGGAACATCTTCGTCAGATAGAATATAGGTGGTATCGATTCCTTCGTCGCTGAATAAGCGGGAGAATTGTTTGCCGAAAATGTCGTTGCCCAGCTTTGAGACAAAGATTACTTCGCCCCCCAGCCTGGCTACTGCCACGGCCTGGTTGGCGCCCTTACCGCCTGGGTTCATAAAGAAAGAACCGGATAATACCGTTTCGCCGGGAACAGGGATATGGTCTGTTTTTACAACCATGTCCATGTTGGTGCTGCCAATGACAATGATCTTCTTTGCATTCATATGTTAGCAATAGTTTAGGTTGAATAATCGTCTTACCAAAAATAGAGGCTGGCGAAGAGGTGAAAGAAACCATGTATTTTCAAAAATGTAAATCCTGTTTTGGAAGCTTTCTCATAT
>JBEVLT010000224.1:0-4570 GCA_040509055.1 Chitinophagaceae bacterium | reverse complement strand
GGAATTTTTAAATGCTTATTGCAGAAAACACCATTAAAAACTTCCGGTCGACCAACCCCCAAATGAATGAAAGTGTAACGGTACCCTAGCGGTGCCCGGCGTATCCTGTCTTTAATGAGCCGCAAACAAAAGTGTACCGCCAATCCGGAGCGACAAAAACATTTTATAAATTCCGGATTCTTTGCTTACATTAACCACAATTACTGATGCGGTTCGGAAAGGGCTGACCACCCTGGCGCAAGCAAAGTAATTACCATCACTAAAAAGAACCTGCCCGCACAGGGTTTTAAAAGCGGGGGCGCATCCGAAAAGCCTTATGAGTAGGGAAAATTAAACGATACCATTATGCCCTGGGGAAGAGTAACGATCACATATCCTCCTACGAACTATTTGCAATACTACAAGCGAAACCATGTAATCACCGACCAGGAATGCCAGGCCATGGTCGCCGCGGCTGTGGCAGATGCTGAAGCCCGCATCAATATATTCGGTGCGATCGTCGTCAAAAGTAACATTGCGCAGGACCTGGAAGCCGATCCAGGCCCGATGTACCGGGTCATCTGACGAATGCGGGACCTCTCCGGCAACACGATAGAAAAGGTCGTTTACAAACAGCCAAGAAAATCCGGTTACGCAGATCAGCCTGCATACGCATCCAAATCTTAATTTGCACCCTGCCCGGATCAACTGCTCTATTTTTTTTATTTACAACTTTCCCGCAATTTGAACCGTCTCTACCCCATGAAAAAAACCATCCCCACCGGCCTGCTTTTACTGTTCACCCTACCCTCCTTTTCGCAGGTAGCCGAACTGGAAACCTTCCGGACAAACATCACCCGGTGGATTTGGTACGACCAGGGCAAGATCGACTCCATCCCCAGGACCGATGCCAATACCGCGCGGCTCAAAAAAGCAGCGGAGGCATCGTTCCTGCGCTTTGTGCTGCACCCGGACAGCAAGAGCCTGGACAGCCTGAAAGCGCATGCCAAACAAGGCGGAGGCTCCTACTATTTTGACCAGTACTCCTATTTCTTCCACGAGGGAAGAAGGATCCTGGCTCAACGAACACCTGAGAATAATACGAACTATAGCATCACCCTTTACGGGCTGTACGACTATGACCTGCCCAATTTTATCTCCATCTCCATTCAGCCCTTTACGGCAGGAGGAAACAACTATGTCGTCTATTACTACAACACCAGGCTGCAGGGCACGTATTACATCAGGGATGTGAAGAAGAACACGATCGTTTATACCGGCACCGGCATGACCCGCACGGCGCCCATTCAAACGTTCCATAAAATAGATACATCGCATGTTTTGCTGATAGAAGACCTGGGCGACAAGGGACAAAGAGCCTTCGTGTTAAATACGGAGAAAGCCGGCTGGCGACTCATCGATGCGTTTAAAGGCAAGGCCTTCCCGGATAATGCGACCGATTTTGCCAAAAAAACAGCAACCGGCAAACGCCGGAACCTGTGGCTCGCCGCCAACGAATCCCTGATCGCCAATTACGGATCACGATACCTGACCATCGCCTTTGATGAAAGTACAAAAACGCTTTCCTACCTGCAGCTTACCGACCGGTCCGGGAATAACACAAAGAAGATCGAAGCAAAATGGCAAAACAACCAGTTCCTGATCGATGATTATTACCTGGGCGAGCACCTGAATGACCAACCCATGCCGATGCCGATGTAGCAGCCAGGGATATACGACTTCATACGGAGATCGTAAGGTAGAGCTGATATGAAACTACCCGGATGCCCCGGCCTGCCCGCCTTCCTTGCTGCTGACCCTTACCGGTTATTCCCAGTCTGACCGTTCGGATTTCCCGACCATCGATACGCTAACGATCCCACTAAAGGGGATCGGGCAGGTATGGAAAGAGACGTGCCGGCGGGCAAGCGACGGCTGGTGCTGATTGGATAAGGCCAGGTGTCCTGGCTGGCACTTCGTCACCTGATTCGCATTGACAGGGATAACAGCGAAAGAGGTTTTAGCTACCTAGCCGATTCAAGTATTTAATACCCGCAAAAACTTGCAGGATCGCCGGAGATTTTCCATCTTGTATGCCAGCAGCGACCGGTCACTGCCAGCGCAGGGATTGACATCCCTGTCTGCACCACCATTAACCAAACCTCTAATTATGAAATACCACGAGAACGACGTGTACTTTTATCTCAGCGAAGGCTATTCATTGATCAGCGGCACCTATACGATCGAAAGCTTTTTCATTACCAAGGGCCAGGATCCGGACAACAATATTGGCAAAAATCCCTCAGCTCACTGTGGCCCTATCGGCAGAATGAGGTTTATTATCGGGCGCAGTGGCTCAGGTAAAAAGGGAGCGGGTGGATGGTTCAATGACCAGGTCCCCGCTTCGCAATCCATCAAAAACGATACCGCAGGCGATCTCAACTTTGCCTTCCTGGGCACCCTGGAGCTCAACATCACAGGTGGCCTTCTTGGCGCTGCTACAGGCAAGGTTGTCTTTCAAAAAATCGCCCTGGCCCAGGGGAAAAGCGGCTTCGATAATCTCTGGTGGTTTGGCGGACAACACTGCTCCTACCTCGGTGGAGACAAGAATTACCTCCAGGTCATCGCCAGGGGCAGTTTCAAAGGAGGTGACGCTTTTTTTATATTCCGCAGAAAGGCGAACGAGGTCAACGAGATACTCGTTACCCCTGTCGTATTCCTGAACACAGTCGATTGGATGAGAAGACTGCCCGGCTCCACGGAACTAAACCAGATCATGATGCCCGGTAGCCATGATGCCGGCATGTCAGAGCTGAATCATTGCGCTCCTTTTGCTGGGGCTGACAGGTTTACCCAAACACAGAGCGGCTCTATCGGGCAACAACTTGTCAATGGCTCACGGTACTTCGACATACGGGTAGACTATGACTACAATACCCTTGTCACCTATCACCGTAACAAGGACGGTTGGGGTTGTAACGGCCAGGATCTGAAGGCCGTGCTGGATCAAACCGGGGTATTCCTGCAAGCACATCCTACGGAAACGGCCATTTTCAGATTCGCGCATATCCGCGGTGATAGTGGCCATGATCAAAAGATCACCAAACAAAAAATCGCCGAGCTCCTCGACAGCCCCGCTTACAGCACTGTTATCTATAAATTTCCCTTTTCTCCCATCAACCTGGCAACGGCAAGCCTCGACAAAATCGGGCTGCAGGAAGGCGTCAGGGGAAAAATGATCCTGACTTTTAACTACAATGAATATATTGATCCCCGTGCAGGAAGATTCCGGTACATGAAGGGTGATGCTGCAAAAACCGATGCCAACCTGACAGTATCCGATCATTATTCCGACACCACAGACTATTCTGTGATGGCAAGGCAGCAGGTTGAAAACTGGGGTAAGTATGGCGGGCTCGGCCAGGGCTATTTGTTTTTACTTTCCTGGACGTTAACGCCTCACTCGCTCACTGATCCCGGCGTCGACGACCTGGCAAAAACAGCGAATTCGAACCTGGCGAGTGTATTGTACCTCTATATCGACCAGTTGAAGTTCAGCAACCCCAATATTGTGAACGTTGATTATCTAAATGCGGATGTCGCACAAAGTATTATCCAGTACAATTTCTGACAGCCGGAACCTACCTGTTTCATCCATTCATTAGAATTCTTATTATGAAATACCATAACAACCACGTGTACTTTACGCTCAGCAAAGGCTATTCACTGGTCAGCGGCAGCTATACGGTGAACAGTTTTTTCATTACCGAAGGCCAGGATCCCAAAGAAAATATTGAACAAGGCTACACTACTTCCTGCAACAGCAAAGGTGAATTGACCTTTGTTGTCGGCTGCAGCAGCTCCACCGAAGTGGGCGATTGGTTCAATCTCATCATACCCCGTTCGCAAAACACTTTTAACGATACGGCCGGCAAGCTGAATTTTTCTTTTTTAGGTACCCTGCGGCTTACCATCACGGGTGGCCTTCTCGGTTCCCGCGGGGACACGTTTACTTTCCGGAATATCATCCTGGCGCAAAAGGGCGGCTGGTGGTTTGGTGGACAAGACTGCTTCCATATTGAATACAACCAGGTGATGGGCCGGGGTACCAATTCCGTGAATAACGATGTTTTCTTCCTGTTTCGAAGGGGCGGTCACGGAAATAGCGACAACGAAGTTCTTGTTACCCCCAACACCTTATGAGCTGCATGATCCCGGGTACAACACAGGATTTGCCGGAAAAGCACAGTGCCCCAACGTGGTAAACAGGCCGGTGCGGCGGAACCATCATTCCCGCTCATCTCATCAGCAAACCTTTCCGAAATAGATTTCCTGTACTTGTGCAAAAGAAGGAACTTCGGTAACCGGGTTTCAGCAACCCGGATAAACATTTTCCGATGGCTAAAGTAGCAGCAATCAAAACCAAAGAAACCACTGCGAGTGTGGATGATTTCATCAATAGCGTTGATGGCGAACAGAAGCGAAAGGACAGCCTGGTCATCCTGAAGCTGATGGAAAAAGCCACCAAAGAGAAGCCGAAAATGTGGGGCAGCTCGATCATCGGGTTTGGAAATGTCCGATATAAAAGCCC
>JBEVLT010000223.1:0-6362 GCA_040509055.1 Chitinophagaceae bacterium | reverse complement strand
AGCGCCTACGGACAGGGTTTCTACTTCCTCCTTCCCGAATACGCTCGACGAGCTGAACAGCGTACTGAACCCCGCCTATGGCAATTTGAAAAGCATCGGCCTGTGGGGGTTTGAGCTGATGCCGAAAGCGCTGGAAAATTCCGTGCATGCCGGCGATGCGAATTATAACGGCGACGCCGCCTGGAATGAAATGACGGCGAATAACCTCAGCGTTACCAATGGTAAATCGCAGAATGCCTGGACAGCTTTGTATGCAGGCGTTACCGCTTGCAATGTCACGCTGGAAGCGGCCGACTTCTTTGAAGCGCACAAGGCGACGCCTGCCCAAAAGGCGGATATCGACGCCGTGCGCGGACAGGCCAGGTTTATGCGGGCCTTTTATTATTTCCACCTGGAATGTTTTTTTGGAGAAGCCTATATCAAAGCCGGTGGCGTGAATGAAAATAAGATGGGTGTGCCGCTGTATAAAGAAGTTCCCAAAAACGTGGCAGCTACCCAGCAGCCAAGAGCGACTACCAAAGAGGTTTGGGACTTTATCAAAACCGATCTGAAAGATGCGGCTACCCTGCTGCAGGGTAAGACATGGCCTGCCACAGAAAAAGGACGGGTAACGGCCTGGTCGGCCAAAGCGCTGCTGGGGAAAGCCTATGTATTTACAGAGGACTGGGCCAATGCTAAAACGACCCTGCTGGATGTTATCAACAGCAGCGGTAAATCGCTCATGCCATTCAGCAAGTACAGAGATGCTTTCAACGGCAATGTGGCCAATGAATTCAACGAAGAATCCCTGTTTGAGCTGAATGTGGATGCCGATAACAAGGGCAATTACGGCCCCTGGGGCGGCAATCCGAATGCCTCTACGCTGAACGGGGTGATCTGGTCGCCCTATATCCTGAGCGAGGCCGGTACCGAAACAGGATCGCGCCCATTGGGCTATGGCGGTAACCTGGGCGTACATGATAAGAATATCAAACGCTTTGGCTACCCGCTGGGCTATTATACCCTGGTGCCCAACCCTGCCTTTAACAACAGTCTTCCGCCGAGCTTCAGCAATCCTGCCCAGATCATGGACCCCGCCTACCGGGCGCAGGCGGTAGCGGTCAGGACGAATAAAACTGCCGATCCCCGTTTGTATGTGAACCTGGTGCAGCCCTGGATCGATGTGATCAATACGGACTGGAATGGCGGACCCCGGAATGATGTGCCGGTGTCTAAACCGGACTACCTGGCCGGGGAACCGAATACCTATGGCTGGGGATTCCGCAAGTATGCCGCGATCGACTATCACCTGAACAATGTCAATTACGATAAATGGAACTGGTACTTCCTTCGCCTGGCCGATGTGTACCTGCTGTATGCCGAAGCGAGCATCGGCAGCGGTGATGCGGTGACAGGGCTGGAATACCTGAATAAAGTGCACCGCAGGGCATATGACCTGCCTGTCAATACGCCTTCGGTAAGGGATTATGCTTCTTTGACGGCAGCAACACCGGCCATTGCCGACCCTGTGCTGGGCACCAACCCGCTACGCTATGAGCGCTGGGCCGAATTGTTTCATGAAGGACATTGGTGGTTTGATGTATGCCGCTGGCGCCTTGGTCCGCAGGAAGCCGCTTTTTACGGAACGGCAAGGAACCTGTCGACCCCGCTGACATTCAATGAAGGCAAAAGCTACTCCTGGCCCATTCCATTAACCGAATTCAATGCCAATGCACAGATAGCCGGTCAGCAGAACCCCGGTTATTAATACAAGCGATCAGGGAGATGCCAGCTGAATAAACCTGGCATCTCTTTTTATCTACCTGTACCCCGGTACATAACAAAGCAATTATTTCATGTACGGTATTTCTTACAAGGCAGGCATACTGGCAGTGGTGTTGGTGATCGTGTCCGGTTTTCACCAGTGGCACAAGCCTGTGGATTCGTTGAAAAACCGTCCGCAGCTAAGTCTTCCCCTGACCGACCGCAAACTGGTGATCGCTCATTGCATGACCAATATTATCCGGTACAAGGGGCATAAGCTGGAAGACAGCTGCAATCCCGAGTATTATTCACCGGAGGGCAATATCTCCTCGCCATTGGGCGGGCTGACACAGGTGAAGGTGATGGAGGATGAATACCTGGCCAATGCCACGCTGGACGAAGCCGTGGAATTTGAAATGCGGTCGGCAATGCAAAGCGGTATCGACGGGTTCCAGTTTTATTACACCCTGGGAAACGACAGCTGGGATGAGATCATCAAAGCTTATTTCAGGGTGGCCGACCGGGAGCAGATCGATTTTAAATTCACGTTTTGCATCTCCCATCCTTCGGGCGGCACGGAAGCCACCCGCATTGCCGATTTTGCGCGCCGGATCAACAGTATCATGGACGAAGCAGGGCACGATAACCCGCACTGGCTGCGAACGCCCGACGGCCGGCTGATCCTGTATATGTGGTACGGCGAAAACCTGGCCGACATACCTGACGGGCACGCGGAAGGAAGCGAGCCGTCTTATATCGCGAATGCCTACCGGAAACTGGGCGATGCCGTACACGAGGATCTTGCCTGTGTGCTTTCCATCAACGAACAGATCAGCAAAGAAAAGCTGAACAGCTTCCTGGATTATTTTCCCGCTGTATGGCTGTGGACGCTTCCGTACACCGATCACTATATCGGCAACATGGTGGCGGCGGAATGTAAAAAAAGGAACCGGGTCTTTACAGGATCGGCCTTTCCTGATTTCTACACCTCCAAGCTGCTGAAAAAGGGAAGCTGGGACATGTTTCATTTTGCAGCAGATGCCGTAAAGGCCGGCATTGAAAATACCGAGCGGAAGTATATCGTTACAGGATTGTCCTACAATTTCCGGAAGCAATGGGAATTCGCGATCAGCCAGGACGTGCCGCTGATGAACATCATTACCTGGAATGATTACCCGGAGGGGCATCACCTGGCGCCGGAGATCAACCACAACGACGGTTTTTCCATCCTGCTGCAACAATATAAAAGCAGCTGGAAAAAAGAGACTTCTCCTTATGAGGGGAAAGACGTGCTGATCGCCTTTTATAAAAAGTACGGTCATGCCGTTGCGCCTTCACCCTTTAATATACCGGTAGTGGAAATCGAAAAACCCGGCGTGCCGCAGGCGTATGAAGATGCGGTGGATGTAGTGACCATTTTAAAAGAGGCTGCAGACATTACGGTGGGCGGCAAAACGGTACGCGCGAATGCAGGGCTGCAATTGTCCCGGTTCCCGGCTGCGCCCGGCGCTGTTACGGTTGTATTGACAAGAAATAATACCGTCGTCGAAACAATGGTTTGCCCGGAATGGATAACCGGCAAACCTTATCGTACCGACCGGCTAACCTATACATTCAGCAACCGGTCTTCTCTTTATTACCAGCAATTGTTTGGCGACAGAGCGGTCATCTTTTCCACGGAATACAATCCCGGCGTTGCTGCAAAACAGATTCAATAACCAATAAGTGGCTCAAACAATAAGCATGGCAATCAAAAAAGGAATGATCGCGATCGCGTTGCTGCTGGCGATGCAATGCCGGGCGCAGGAAAAAGAGATCAGCGTTAGCCTGGACAAGGTAACCCTGGCTTTCCAGGTCGATCAGAACGGGAGGCCTTTGTACCGGGTTGATTATAACGGGCAGCCGGTTGTCCTTTCTTCTTCGCTGGGGTTTAGCCTGGATGCGGATTCTTCTTTTTTCAAAAGCTTCCGCCTGGCCGGTACAGAAAACAGGGAAGTAAATGAATCCTGGCAGCCTGCCTGGGGAGAGATGCGTACCATCCGTAATCATTACCGGGAAGTAAAAGCGCACCTGCGGCATGCTTCCGGCCGCCTGCTGGACATTGTGTTCCGGGTATTTGCCGATGGGGTAGGGTTCCGGTATGAGTTTCCCCAACAGGCAGGCTTAAAATATTTTATTGTCACCAACGAATTGACACAATTTAACCTGGCCGGCGATCATACAGCATTTTGGATACCCGGCGATTTTGACAGCAATGAATATTCCTATACCGCCTCCCGCCTGAGCGAAATAGATAACCGCCCGGTAGTGGCGGCAGCTACCGATATCGCCGTGCGTACGGTGCCCGATGCATATGCCGTACAAACGCCGCTGATGATGAAGACGGCAAACGGGTTGTACATCAATATTCATGAAGCCGCCTTGCTCAATTACCCGGCCATGCAGCTGCATGTGGACAAAGCCGGCTACCAGCTATCATCCAGCCTGGTGCCGGACGCCATGGGCAATAAGGCCTATCTCCATGCACCGGCTCATACGCCCTGGCGGACCATTATCGTAAGCGACAAAGCGACCGATATCCTGGCCTCCAAAATGATCCTGAACCTGAATGAACCTTCGGCCACCGCGAACACCCCGTGGATCCGGCCGATGAAATTTGTAGGCGTATGGTGGGAGCTGCAGACCGGTAAAAGCACCTGGAACTATTCCGATTTCCCGGACAGCCTGGACAAAAACAACCGGCTGGTACCGAACGGGCGGCATGGCGCCAACACCGCGAATGTGAAGCGGTATATCGATTTTGCCGCAAAGAACGGCATACAGGCCGTGCTGGTGGAAGGATGGAATACCGGATGGGAAGACTGGTTTGGCAACTGGAAGGAAAATGTGTTTGACTTCGTGACGCCCTATCCCGATTTCGATATAAAAGCCATAACGGATTATGCAAAGAAAAAGGGTGTTGTGATGATCATGCACAATGAAACATCGGGATCGGCTACCAATTATGAGCGGCAGCTGGATACGGCTTTCCGGCTGATGAAGCGGTTTGGCTACCCGGCTGTGAAAACAGGCTACGTGGGTCGGATCATCCCGCGGGGAGAGCATCATGACGGCCAGTGGATGGTCAATCATTACGAACGGGTATTGCAGAAAGGTTTGCAATACCAGATCAGCATCGATGCGCATGAGCCGCCGAGACCGACCGGGCTGCACCGTACCTACCCGAATTTTATGGCTTCGGAAGCCGGCCGGGGAAACGAGTACCATGCCTTTAGTAACGGGAACAACCCGGATCATGAAACCATCTTACCCTTTACCCGCCTGATGGGCGGTCCCATGGATTATACACCCGGTATTTTCAAGCTGAAAGGATATGTGTCATACGCGCCTGAGCGGTCGGTGCATTCTACCCTGGCCAAACAGCTGGCCTTGTATGTCACGCTGTACAGCCCTTTGCAAATGGCGGCAGACCTGCCGGAAAATTACGAGGCCCGGCCGGATGCATTTCAATTTATCAGGGATGTGTCGGTGGATTGGGATGATACAAAGATCATCGAAGCGGAGCCTGGCGATTATATTACCATCGCCCGGAAGGAAAAAGGCGGACCTGATTGGTATATCGGCGCCATTACGGATGAGAACACCCGTATTGCAACGATCCCGCTCGGGTTTCTCGAAAAAGGAAAAAAATACCAGGCTACCCTTTACAAAGATGCGGACGATGCCCATTGGCAAACCAATCCTGAGGCCTACCGCATTGAAACAATGCCTGTTCAACAGGGCGATATCCTTTCCGTAAAGCTGGCTGCCGGCGGCGGCTGTGCCATCCGGGTAAGGCTGAAAGAGAATTGAAACGGGATGTCCTTCGCCGGATCTTTGTTTATTCCTCACTAATCTACTGCTGATCAATCAATCTTATCTCTCTTCTGCATTCTTTGCGCGCTATCGCTTCAAAAATTACCACTAAGTGGTATTGTGCCTGCCTGTAAATCGGTTTAGATTTGTTCCCGCATCACACCAGCGCATGTGTACATGCGCCTTGTTATCCCTATGTTAAATATTGTTTGCAGCTTTATAGAAAGGTAGAAAAACGCCCGGTAAAAGGGTGAAGAACGGTAAATAAAAAGGAGAAAGAACGCTTGTCTGGTACTCGGCAGGTAGCCTATATTTGACCGGCAGGATGAATTCCCGTTTTTCTCCTTTTAGCTCATACTTTCTGATTAGCATTCGTAGCACACCCAATTTCTGACCCTAATGATCCCTGCATCGTGTTGCCGGGATATTGATTGATTCGGTTCTTCGGATACCTGCAACGGTGTAAGAAGGATTGAATGGTTGTCGGCTCTTGCAGCTGAAAAACCGGTCTTAGACCGGAACGATCTCTTATTGCCCATAAATTGACTACTTGTGATCGACAAAGCATTTAAGTTTATAACAGACGAGATCAATATGTATCTCCAGTCCAAACTGTCTTTCCCCGACAGCAGCAAGATCGTACTGGATAATATTTCCCGGCTGCAGGATGGATCGTCGGCAGGAGGAAGTACCAACAAGATCGTTCTGTCGCTGGTCAATATCGAGGAAGACCGTCTTTCCAAAAATCCTGATAATTATTATAA
>JBEVLT010000222.1:0-3988 GCA_040509055.1 Chitinophagaceae bacterium | reverse complement strand
AAAAGAAGGGCTGTCCATTTCCGGCGAGGACATCCTGCTGCTGGATGTGAATGCACACAGCTTCGACTTTTACCGGAATTACAACCATGCCATCACCAACCCCAAAGCACTGGAAGCTGATACGGCAAACGTGGCTGATAAATATTTTCTGATCGGCTCCGACATGGCCCGTGAGATGGAGGCCAATCATTTTCATGTGCAGCCGGTAGTAAGCCATGTGGATTACAATGTGACCACGCTGAAGCTGAAATTCCTGAACCCCGGGACGAGGTTAAGCAAATGCGATACGCTGATGCTGGCGAAGATTTACAGGTAAGCCGCCGGGCTACTTTTGGGAAAGGGGGGTATGCTTATCGAAAATATACCTGTTGAGCGGGTAGCGAATGATCAGGAAGAACAGCAGTGCGATGCCGGCTTCCAGCAGTTCGGCCCTTTTCTCATGCCGCAGTAGTTCTGTCAGTGCAAACAATACCAGGATGCTGATCACCTGGTACCATTGGGCCACAGGCACAGCGCTTTTATCAAGCCAGCTTTTGATTGACTGTGTTTTCCGGTACAGGACGGGTATGATCAGCAGGTAGATGGCCAGCACGGCGATCAGCCCGATCGAAAAAATGATCTTGTTCAGCTTCACGCCATCCACCACCAGGTTGTGCAGGTTGGTTTCGCCCTGTGCATTTTTTTCCAGGAAAAATTCGGAGCTTTTGATACCGAATATCCGCTGACCCCAGGATATTTCTTCGCCGGCGGCAAAGAAAAGGAGCAGGCCCAGGTCCAGTGTCACGAAGAGAAACCACCAGTTCCGGTATTTGCGCAGCTTGCCAAAGCGGGATAGGCATACCCCTACGCCGAGCAGCAGGCCCAGCACGGTCAGCCATTCTACAATGCCGTCTTCCTGCACATAGGTCTCAAACAGGTGCAGATCGGTGTAAAAAAGAATAAAGCCGGTTATCAGGATAACCAGCACCAAACCAATTATGATTTTTTCTGTGGGGGACAGTCGTTCGTTTACCATTGTTCCGGATGCAAACGCAAAGATGGACGTTTTTTCCGGGAAAAGCGGAGGCTGTCCTGCTTTTTAATGTGTGGCAGCGCTGAGGCCCGCAGGGTCGGGACCAGTGTGTTTGCCCCTGATCGCGGCCAGCACCATTTCCGTACAGGCTTTTTTGCGGGTGAGAGGATTCACAAAAGATAGCTTCAGCCTGGTGATCCCGTAATCAGGATTGGTATAAACGTCGCCCAGCTGGTAGCCGGCTTGTTGTATTTCTTCCAGGCCGGCCTGGTCTGTCAGCAGCCAGATCGTCCGGCCGGACCGGTACACCGTGTCCTCGAAGACCCTGCGGTCCGTAGCGGTATAAAAATTCCAGGACGGCGTATACAATCCTTTCCACAGGTACACGTCCTGCGGGTTGATTTTTTCCTTTGTGCGAAAAGCGAGTTCACTGCCGCCCTGGTAGTGCAGCAGCTGCAGGTAAAAATTGATGTTTAGCAAAAAGAAACAAATGATCATGGCGGCTGCCGGTACCAGCACAGTCTTTTGCAGCATCGAAAATCCGGAACTGATAAAGAGATAGAACAAAAGCACCAGCGATAAAATGAAGAACACCACCCAGGCATTGCGAATGGGAAAGGCCCAGGTATTGAGAAACAGCATGCAGGCCGAAAGGAGCACAGTAATGGCCAGCTGGAGGTTGAAAACCGGTTTAATCCACCGTGAACCCGAGCCAGCCAGCCGGTTTACCAGGAAAGAGGCGACCAGTATGGAAGCAGCCGGGAAAACGATATTCAGGTAATGCGGCAGCTTAAATCCGGAAAGCGATATGCCCAGCATTACGGTGATGAACACACCGGCGGTCAGCCATTCCTGCCGGCGCGCTATTAAAGTTTTTGTGCCTGCCACAAGAGAGATAAGGGCCAGCATGCACCACGGGCAATAAGCCCAGATAAAAGTGTGCACAAAGAACAGGGGATCGCGCCGGCCATGACCGCCGAAGCTTTCGCCTTCAAACCGCTCAAAACTCTGCCCCCACAGGATAAACCGTACGCCATCGATATGATCGCGGCCGCGCACGATCTTTTCGGGATGCAGATTGAACTGCACATAATAGCAGTAAACGACCGGGAAAATAAAAAGTCCGAACCCTATAGCGAGGATCAGCCATTTTGGATTGAAAAATAATGCCCATTCCTTCCGGTACAGCACGTAAAAAAAGGCACCGGCCAGCGGCACCAGCACACCGATCATGCCCTTGGTAGAAAAGGCCAGGGCTAAACCGAGTGCAGCGCCTGCCACATGCACCCATTTTTTTGTATGGATAAATGCCGCCAGCTGCCAGGTACCGAAGGCAACCGAGGCCGTCAGGATCGCATCCATTCGCACGTCGTTATTGGCCAGCATATAGGCCAGCGCAGAGGCGAGCACCAGGGCGGCCAGCTTCCCGGTTTCTTTATTGTACAATATCCATCCCAGCCGGTAGGTGGAATAAGTGCCGAGGAGGGTAAACAACAGCGACGGAAGCTTATAGGCAAAGGAGGTGACGCCGAAGATCTTGTAGGAAAAAGCGCAGAGCCAGAACAGCAGGTGAGGTTTGTCCAGGTAATCGCCTTTGTGATCTACCAGGTTTACATAATCGCCGGTCAGGTACATGTGCAGGGCGATGTTGGCATGATGGGCCGAATCGTTGTCCATCAGCGGTACGAACAAAGCGGGCAGGTAGGCCAGGCCCAGCAGGATGAACAGGAAGCTGTAAGTACGGCCGGGCAGAAAATGCGGTTGCACGAAAATTTTTATCAAAGTAACCGCGCTGTTATTACCTGCTTATTACTGCAATGTTGCCTGATCGTTAACGGATGGCGGCCAGCCGGTCCACGGCCTGCTCCAGGGTTTCGTGCTTTTTGCAGAAGCAAAAGCGGATGACCCGGTTGTCTGTAAGGTCGCTGTAAAATACGGAAACGGGAATGGAGGCCACCCCATACTCCCTGGTGATGCGGATGGCAAAATCGCTGTCTTTCTCATCGCTGATGCGGTCGTACCGGGCGCAGATGAAGTAGCTGCCCTTGCTGTCCAGCAGGGTAAACCGCGTGTTCTGCATCAACCGGATGAAATAGTCCCGCCGCTCCTGCATTTCACTGCCGAGCGATAAATAAGCCTCCCTGTTTTGCAGGTAGGCTGCCAGCGCCACCTGTGAGGGGGAATGGCAGGAAAAGCAATTGAACTGGTGCACCTTGCGAAACTCTTTCATCAGCTCCGGCGAACTGATGCAATAACCCAGTTTCCACCCGGTGCAATGGTAGGTTTTGCCAAAAGAAAAACAGACAAAGCTTCTTTCCAGCAGGTCGGGATAGCGAAGGATGCTCTGGTGCGCCACTCCGTCGAATACCAGGTGTTCGTACACTTCATCGCTGAGAATGAAAATATGGGTGTCTTTTACGATGGCCCGCAGCTGCCGGATGTCTTCTTCGTCCAGCACAGCCCCGGTAGGATTGTGCGGGTTATTGAGCATGATCATCCTTGTTTTGGGCGTGATCTTTTGCCGCACCTGGTCCCAGTCGATCTTGTAGCCCGGGAACTGCAGGTTGAGCAGCACCGGCACGGCGCCGTTGACAGCGATATTGGGAATATAGCTGTCGTAGCAGGGCTGGAACACGATCACTTCATCGCCGGGCTGCAGCACGGTGGTCAGCGCGGTATAGATGGCATAGGTGCCACCGGGTGTGATGGTGATATCAGTGCCCGGATGGATGGAGGTACCGTATAAGAACTGCACTTTCTCCGCCAGCGCTTCGCGCAGCGGCATATATCCCTGCATGGGCACGTACTGGTTAAAGTCGTTTTTCATAGCCTCGTTTACCAGCGCTACCAGTTCCGGGCTCATGGAATAATCGGGGTAACCCTGCCCCAGGTTGATGGCCTGGTGCTCGGCGGCCAGCCCGCTCATCACAGTAAAAATGGTGGTACCTACGGAGGGAAGTTTGGAAGATAAATGCA
>JBEVLT010000221.1:0-3268 GCA_040509055.1 Chitinophagaceae bacterium | reverse complement strand
CGTTAACCCCTGGCATAAAACAAACCACTATGTGGCATTTTTTCGTAAAAGTGATTTACCAAAACGGTCGATCGGCCGGCGACGTAGGCGTCATGATCGACTACGGCTGGTTTGGCGGCACCGATGAAAAAAGAACAGGCTCCGACGGCTGGGTCCGGTTCAAAAACCATGAAGGTAAATCCGGCGACATTTGGGTGGCCGGGCGCAACATGGGTAGCTATAGCCTAAGCGAAGGCAAACGCTATTCTTTTACTATCTGAAAAAGCCGAATGTCATCATTCATGCCTCCACGAATCATGATTCGTCATTCCCTTCCGGGTTCCGGAGAACACGAATCCGCCTGAAGGCATCTTTCCCTTCTGTCCTATAACATCCCGGCCCCACCCTGGCATTTTCACCAACAGCTACCGGCAATCGACTCAGGTCATCCCGCTCCTTTGTGGTTCAAATAGGTAAGTGATTGCATCGTCTGTACAATTTGCCCACGCTATTATATGACAATTTTGCGTTGACAAAGAGCACCCGCCCGTACAGTGACATGAAAGGATGCCGTGCCCGGATGTACCGGAAGACGCTATTTCAATCCCAGACTAAAAACCTTCTATCATGACTTATCGTGACAACGATGTATATTTTCGCGTAGATGGAGGATACACCCTGATCAATGCCTCTTACACCATCGAAAGCTTTTCCATTACGCCCGGACAGGATCCTTACCGCCATATTTCACAAGGGCTCGTGACCAGCTCCTACTGTAGTGGCAAACTGTTATTCAGGATTGGCCGTAAGGGATCAACAGAGGTAGCAGCCTGGTTTAACGATCGCGTACCGGCTGCGAAAACCAACTTTAACCACCCGGCAGGCTATCTGAACTTTGCCTTTCTGGGCACGCTGCGCCTTACCCTCACCGGCGGTGTCTTCGGCGGCGGCAGTAATACATTTACTTTCAGCAATATTGCCCTGGCACAGGGAGACAGCACCTTCAGCAGCAACTGGTGGTTTGGCGGACCGGATTGCCAGGATATACAAAATAACCAGTTGACAGCTCCCGGAGTGAATGCCGGGGGAGCACGGGTTTCTTTTACGTTCCGGCTGGGCACCAACGGCGTAAACACCATCCTGGTCACGCCCGGACAACTGCTGGATACAGCTAACTGGATGCAGGGACTGAACAATGCCCTGGCCCTGAACCAGATCATGATGCCCGGCAGCCATGACGCCGGTATGTCGGAACTGCATCATTGCGCCCCGGCCATCGGTATAGGCGGCTACACACAAACGCAAAGCGGCTCCATCGCGCAGCAACTTGCCGACGGATCGCGGTATTTCGATATCCGCGTAGACTACGATTATGGCGAACTGGTGACCTACCACCGTGCCGGCCCGGCCGGTTGCAACGGGCAGGCCCTGCTGACCGTACTGGACCAGGCCCGGGATTTCCTGCTGGCACATCCTACAGAAACAGCAATTTTGAAATTCTCACATATTCGCAGCGCCTGGGGGCACGACCCGGCAGACATTAAACAAAGAATCAATGTGCTGCTGGATAATTACAATAATGTAATGTACACGAACAATACGCCCAACATTAACCTGGCAACGCAGGTGACGCTCGGCACTGTGCGCGGCAGGATGATCCTTGTATTCGACTACAGGGAATATATCAATCCGGCAACCGGCCGTTTCAGGTACCTGGACCGCACGGCCTCCCAGGCCGGGGCCAACCTGACGGTATACGATGTATATTCCAATACGGCAGACTATGATACCATGAAGCAAGACCAGCTGGCCAAATGGCAAACCTATGGTGGAGTGAGGGACTACCTGTTCCTGCTTTCGTGGACGCTGACCGCTAATAATCCCCTCAAAGATTCCAACATCCAGACGCTGGCCACCCTTGCCAACGGCAACCTGCCCGGAGTACTGTATGACCGGATCATAACCGCCCAGGGCAGCAAACCCAACATCGTGTATCTTGATTATATCAACCCGGTTGTAACGCAAAGCGTTATCCTGTACAATTTCCCCGGAGTCTGGATATAGCCCGGCCGGTCAGGTTGGTGTAGTATTCATACAGCTTTTTCCCTGATTCTGCCACATACCGCGAATCAGGATGCTGCCACCCGCTCTTTCCTGTAACCTGCCTGGCACGCCCATCGTCATAGACGGCAAAAACCCGCGCCATGCTCAAAACTGCGATCATCCTGCTGGTCTTCGGCATCGTGTACCTGGTGCGCCCCGGCCTGTACGCCAGCGGCTTCTGGAAAAAAGTGGTACTGCTGCCTGCCAGCGCCAACCCGGAAAAGGATAAGAAATTCGTGCGCGCCCTGGGCGGCCTCTTCGTGGTTGCCGCCCTGTGTATGCTGGCCGTGGAATGGACAGCCTGAACAGCAAAGCATATATCCGGAGGAAAATTTATATTTAAACCCCGGAAAACCTCCCTTATTTTATGTAAGTCGCATGCCGGGTGCATCGTCTAACCTAAAATCAAGATCATGCAAAAGCTGCTTTTTCCGGCTATCGCACTATTATTATTTGCTGCTACAGCATCCGCCTACCCTATCACCCCCCGCCCGCTGCGCAAGATGATCATGGAAAGCCAGTACATCATCCGCGGTACGGTGCTGGAAACAGGCTCCTTGCCTGCTGAGAAAACCCACAGCTCCTCCTGGAACAGTGACTATGCCGTGATCCTGGTACGCGAAGCCTGGCAGGGCCGGCCGCTGCCCGACACCATTACCGTATACTACACCGCCCGCCTGATCTGCCCCGCTCCGCCGGTGTACACCAAAGGCGAAGAGATCATTACCTTTCTCAACAAACCGGAAAAGGGAGATGGGTACGAAACGCAGGCCCTCTCCTACGGGGTCAAATCCGGCCTGGGCGCTGCCGGCATGAACGTTTACCACCAGCGCACCGTTGAAATGCAGCAGATCCTTGCGATCAAAGACCAGCAACTGCAGGCGGAAAAAACACTGGACTGGTTGATAGAATGTGCGGCGAACCCTTATACCCGCTGGGAAGGTGTATACGAGCTATCCCCGGGCAGCGATTTCATGTCGGTCCACGACAAGGAAGGTGGGACACACCGCCGTATCTTTCCGAACCGCCGCCAGCAGGAACGGCTGTTCGACCTGTTGCTGGCTACCGATACGCTGGCGTATGCAGACATGGGACTGGTAGACATTGTAACGGGTTTGAATGACGCGGCTCTCCTGGGCTTCCTGAAAAAAAGGCTGATGCAGGTGCATCATCTCTACGTCTGGCC
>JBEVLT010000220.1:0-22277 GCA_040509055.1 Chitinophagaceae bacterium | reverse complement strand
GGCTTACCGGCGCAAAGCTCCCGCTTGCTGACCCAATATAGTCTTTTGGTTCCCGGCTACAGGGATACCGCCGATGCGAACACACAACCGGGCACCGACGCCCGGGGCACCGTCATCTTCACCTATGATATCGGCCGATACTGGTACAGACAACATGCCCCCGCCCGATGGACCCGGCTGTCAAAAACCAATATGGACGACTATATTCTGAACCAGACAACGCTGCAGGAAGATGCCAACTGGAACGTAGTAAGCGGCGCGCTGGACTCACTGATTATCCGCGATACAACGGATCCTGAAAACAAGTTTTACGCGATAAAATTTGAAGAGCTTGAACAAACCGGGGAGGGTGATTACTCAGGCCTCTTTATTTCCTATCACAAAAACGGGAGATGGGATAAAATAGTTCAGATGGGAGGAGAAAACGGGATCGGGGCTGTTGGAAACTATTACAATGAGATCGGTGGCCATCCGCAGATATTTGCCGGCAACAGGAATCCTGCAATCAGGAATATAACCGGGCTCTGGATAGGCGGAGCTTATGCACATTGGGGCATCAGCCGTAATCCCAATAATAATCTGAATACAAACCCAGATGATGATGTGGACCTGCTCTACGCCGATACGCTTGGCAATGTATGGACAGGTATCACCGCGAACAGTGGCGTGCGAAAGGGAAAATTCGTAACCTACGGCTATGATGAATATTATGATGCAAGACCTTTGTCAGGACTGCAAAAGGTATATAAGCAACATGCCGACAGTAATTATGTATCGGCTTCTTCGGTTGCGTCCGGCAGCTATACGCCTACGGCTACCTATGTAGCCAATACTTCTGCCGGCTCAGCCAACGTTTCTCAATACATTAAACTCGGGGATCGTGTAACGGTGACGGGCTATGTTGACTTTCTCGTAACAGCAAGCGGCACCGCATCAGAAGTTGCCATCTCTCTTCCTTTTGCGTCAAATTTTTCTGCTTCCACCGATGCTTCGGGAACAGCGACCTCTTCCAACACCTTTGCCATTGCCAATTCGGGCACCATGCTATCCGCAGATGTGACCAATGACCGGGTCCGGTTCCAGTTTACCTCGGCAGGTAGTTCAGCAGGAAACTCAGGCAGGATCAGCTATTCGTTCATCTACACCATCTTGTAATCGCACCGGACGCGGCGCCTTTCTGTAAAACGTAAGAACGCAGATTGTATAGAGATGTATACTGAATGAAGAATTGGAATGGAAATCTTATGGCAGCCGTCTCTCTTTAAACCAATCCTTTGCCCAATCACCTCAGTTGCCGCAAAGCAGCCTGCAAAAAAGGCCGGGCAGGTAAGGATGCGATCAATCCCAACTCCTGGCCCGGCGAGCTTTCGTTATCAAGGAACCGCAGCACCTGTTGCGGTTTATTTTTTCTGAACAGTTCGGAAAAGATCCGTTTGCCCTTTTCATTCCGGTTATGCAGGATATCCAGCAGCACCCGGTCGTAGAAATGAAAACGGCGTGGCGGTGCAGGAACAAAGGGCTGGCCGCTGCGGAGCAACGATGCGACAATGGCTGCAGAATGCTTTTGAATGAACCGGAACGTATACCCGCTGGAAGCCCTCGTTTGCCCGCCGGCTGTACCGATGTATACGATACGGTGGTGGTGTACCGGAAACCGGTAGCTGGTCATGGGGATGATGCCGTACTCTTCTTCTGCAATACGATATGGCCCTTGCGTGATAAAGCGATGGATGTAAAGCCTCAACCCTTCTTCGTACTGCATGGGCTGCAATAATTGCCCTGTAAATAACGTAAACTCCACCAGTGCCCGGGTAGATGAAAAAGGCATCACATAGGCAAATGCACAACCATGCTCCTGTATGGCCCGGAAATCCATCAGGGTTGCCTGCTCCGGGTGAAATACCGGTGTGTCCGTATCAATTACCCAACCTTTGAAGTGCTGGAGCAGGGAATGATCGTTTTTACGCAGCGGCAATCGTGCGGGCAGGATGCTGCTGAAAATATAATCTGCGTGGATCTTTCTGCCTCCCGCTATCAGGTACGTATCATTTGCCTCACTGTATACCTGCTCCACTTCCACCTGCAGAATATCGATGTTGCACTGCTGACAAATAAGCTCCAGGCAATATTTATAAAAATCGATCCCCCGTATCAGCTTGTAGGTATAAGGAGCCAGCTGTAATAAAGAGGAAAATCCTGTCCCGTGAAACCAGGTCTGCTCCCATTGCCGGTAAACGATGGGCTCAAACAGGCTGCAATTCTTTTCCCAGAAGCACCAGGTCCGGTCATTCTGCTGCTTTGCCTCCCGGTCGATCAGTAGTATTTTTTTATCGCCCAGCAGGCCGCTATGGATCATGTGTACCAGCAGGCTGAGCCCGGCACAGCCGGCGCCGGCGATGATGTAATCATATCGTTGGTCCGTATTCAAGACAAGAAAAGGAAAGATAGCTATTCCATCTCAGGTGCATAATCCACTTTACGGTTGCCTGCCATCAGGGCTTTGTCGCGCCGCACTTTTTCGCGATATTTCCTGGCCACCCACAGCATACCAAAGCTTTCACCATCATGCCTGTTCAGGTGTTTGTGGTGCATCTTGTGTGCCCAGCGGATGGCCCTCACATACCGGTTGTTGCTGCGGGTAAACCATCTGAAACGCTGGTGGATGATCACATCATGTACCAGGAAATAAGCAAAGCCATAGGCCATAATGCCAAAACCAATGGCCTGCATCCACCACGCATTGCCATAAGTACCGAAAAAGATCAGGGCAATGCTGGGAATAGCGAAGATGATAAAGAAAGCATCGTTCTTCTCGAAAAACCCGGGTTGCACCTGGTGATGGTCTTTGTGCAGGTACCAGAGAAACCCGTGCATCACGTACTTATGCGTGAGCCAGGTTACTCCTTCCATAGCCAGGAAAGTGGCCAGCAGGGTCAATATGTACAAAAAGACGGTCATGAGGCAACACTGTTCCTGTATCTTTCATTCCACCAGCTTTCGATACGCGGGAAGGCGAGGCGAAACCAGGCCGTATATTGCCCGGGCTGCTCCTGCAGCGACCGGCTGATGTCGGCCATATTCTTATAACAATAGTCCATCACTTCGTTGCCGCAAAAATGGATCCGGCCTTCATACTCCCCCGTAAATACATGATCGAATTCATGCTCGGTAAGGCCATTATCGAACGAGGCCCGGTACACAAAGTCGAATACCTTCTCCAGCGGAGCAGTAAATCCCATTTCTTCCTGCAACCGGCGTAGAGCGGCCGCACAGGTCTCTTCGCCCGGCGCCGGGTGGCTGCAGCAGGCATTGGTCCAAAGGCCACCGCTGTGGTATTTACCTGCGGCCCGTTGCTGCAGCAGCATATCGCCCTTGCCGTTGAAGATAAACACGCTGAAAGCCCGGTGCAGCAAGCCCTCCTTGTGCGCTTCCATCTTGCCGGCTACGCCTGTTTGCTCATCCCGTTCATTGACAACGATCACCTGTGGTTCCATACTCAGATCAGCCGCAGCTGGTTTTTTACACCTGCCCGCGCCAGGATCATCATTTTCCGGTAGTTCGGTATGCGGATCCGTTGCTGCAGCACACTGGCAGGCTGCATTTGTTTTATTTTTTTGAACAGCGACAAATAATACTTGTACGCCACATACACGCCAAACCGCGCTTTCAGCGGCAGGCGCACGATGCCGGTACAGGCATGCCGGAAATCCTGCTGTATGTCGGCTTCGATCTGCTGCTTCTTCTCCGTGGTAAAATTATTGAAGTCGCAGCAGGGAAAATAGATCCGGGACATGCCGTTGTAATCCGCCCTGATATCGCGCAGGAAATTTACTTTCTGGAAAGCGGCACCCAGCGAGCGGGCCGGGGCTTCCAGCTGCTGATACAACTCTTTGTTGCCTTCACAAAAAACACAGAGGCACATCAGGCCTACTACTTCAGCTGAGCCATAGATATACTGGCCGTATTTTTCTTCATCATATACCTGCCGGGCCAGGTCCATTTCCATGCTGCCAAAAAAAGCTTCGATCAGCTGCGGGTCGATGCCATACCGGTTTACCGTAAGCTGGAAGCTGTTCAGCACCGGGTTGCAGCTGATACCGCGGTCGATAGCCTGCCAGGTTTGTTTTTTAAACTCTTCCAGCAGGGCACGTTTATCATAGTCGTGAAAGGTGTCCACGATCTCGTCGGCTAGGCGTACAAAACCATAAATGTTGAACACAGGTGCCCGAAGATCTTTGTGCAGCAACCGGATGGCCGAAGAAAAAGAAGTACTGTATTGCTCCGTTACCAGCCGGCTGCACTGCTCGCTCACCCGATGAAAAAGCTCAATCATGGATGCTGAATTTCCGGTTATTCAAATGTTTTGATCACTTGCTTTGCCACTACTTCCCCGCTGATCAGGCTGGGCGGCACACCCGGCCCCGGCACCGTCAGCTGGCCTGTGTAAAACAGGTTCTTTACTTTTTTGCTCCGGCAGGAAGGCCTGAAGACAGCTGTTTGCCGCAAGGTGTTGGCCAGCCCATAGGCATTTCCCCTGAAGGAGTTATAATCATGTACGAAGTCGCTGACCGCGTACGATTTTTTATAGATCACGTTGCCGGCAATGGACTGGCCCAGGTGGCGCTCCATCCGGGCTATGAGATGGTGATAATACCGGTCGCGCAGCGCTTCAGTATCCCCTTCCAGGCCCGCTGCCACCGGCACCAGCAAAACCAGGTTCTCATACCCCGGCGGCGCTACAGTAGCATCCGTAACGGAAGGAATGCTCACATAAAACAAGGGATCGGCAGGCCATTGCGGCGATTTGTAAATAGCCGCTCCGTGCTTTTCAAAGTCCACGTCGAAGAACAGGGAATGGTGCTGCACATTACGCAGCCGCTTGTTCAGTCCCACATAATACAGCAGGCAGGAAGGCGCCATCACCTTCCTGTTCCAATATGTATCGGAATAGCTTCGGAAGGCAGGCGGCAGCAGCTTTGTTTCTGTAAACTGGTAATCGGCGCCGCTGATGACCACATCGGCAGTGTAGGTAGCTTTATCGGTGACCACTCCGCCAGCTACCCCGTTGGCAAGGGTAATGGAGGCCACATTTTCACCAAACCGGAACTGCACGCCCAATTCGACAGCCAGGTTATACATGGCCTCTATGACCTTGTACATACCGCCGTCCGGGTACCAGGTACCACCTGCAATGTCGGCATAGTTCATCAGGCTGTACAGCGCCGGGGTATCTTCCGGCAGGGCACCCAGGAAGAGTACCGGGAACTCCATGATCCGCCGCAGCTTCGGGTGATGGAAATATTTGCGGATATGGCGGCGGATGGAGGTAAAGACATCGAGCTTGAAAACGCCGGTCAGGGTATCGCGGTCCAGGAACTCCGTCCACGACAGCCCGGGTTTGTAGACCAGGTTGTTGATGCCCACGCGGTATTTGTAAGCCGCACCCCGGAGATACTGCTCCAGCCGGGCACCGCTGCCAGGCTCTATCGATTCAAAAAATGCTTTTACTTCTTCCATACCCGCTGGTATATCGGTAAAATCGTTGTTCCAGTAAATGCGGTAGGAAGGGTGGAGGCGGCGGAGTGAATAATAATCGCTTACCTGTTTGCCAAATTGGGCAAAGTAGCGTTCGAACACATCGGGCATCCAGTAAAAACTGGGGCCCCTGTCGAAGGTGAAACCATTTTCTTTCAATTGGCGGGCCCGCCCACCGGGTTCGCGGTGCTTCTCGATCACAGTGACCTGCCAGCCATCTTTGGCCATAAAAGAGGCTGCAGAAAGACCGGCAAACCCACTCCCGATCACTATTGCTTTCCGGGTCGCCATGCGTGTTTTAATACCTGCTCAGGCGCTCTTTCAGCAGCTTGCGGGCAAAGTGTATCCTGCTTTTAACGGTGCCCAGCGGTTCCTTCAGCACATCAGCGATCTCCTGGTATTTATACCCGTCGAAGTAAAGCTGGAAGGGCGTCTTGAAGATCTCGGGCAGCTGGTGAACGGCCGTTGTAATTTCTTTCATCCGCAGTCCGCTCTCGGCTGCATTGCTTACAGCAGCCTGGCCGGTATTGAGCAGGAAGTCGTTGGCAGAGTTATCAAAGATGGTCCGCTGCTTTGCTTTCCGGCGGTAGTCATTGATAAAAATATTCCGCATGATGGTAAACAACCATGCTTTGATATTTGTACCTGCATTGTACTTCTCGTGATTGGCCAGGGCCTTGTATAATGTTTCCTGGTACAGGTCGTTGGCCGCCTCGCTGTCCCTGGTGAGGTTGATGGCAAACGGTCTTAAGAAATCTGCATTTTGTACCAGCACTTTATCAAATTCTGTCGGAGACATACTGTTTAATTTTTGACTTTGTAAAGTTAAACAAAAAAGGAAAAAGAAAAATATAAAATTGGAAGATGTTTAGCCACCCTTCACAGGACCGGCTGGCTATCCTGAACGAATTGTCGCCATCCGGGGCAGGCAATCGTGCAAAGCCTTATTTTTATAGTGTACAGAGGTTGAAGAATTTACAAAAAACCAGCCAGAGTATGCTGTACTGCCATTTTGCCGTAAACCAAGACTGACCGAATGCTTTTCAATTCCATCATTTTCGCCTTTTTCCTGCCTGCCGTTTTCTGCCTGTACTGGTTCGTGTTTCACAAAAGCCTGCGGCTCCAGAATGCGCTGCTGCTGGCAGCCAGCTATTTCTTCTACGGCTGGTGGGACTGGCGGTTCCTGTTCCTGCTGCTGTTTTCTACCCTGCTGGACTTTTTTACAGGCGCCCGTATGGCTGCTTCCCGCACCACGGCTACCCGGAAGTTCTGGCTCTGGCTCAGCATAATCACCAACGTAGGGTTCCTGGGCGTGTTCAAATACTATGATTTCTTTATTACCTCCTTTACCGAAGCGCTGGCCCGTACCGGGCTGCATATCCATCCCGGATTGCTCAACGTGATCCTGCCGGTGGGGATTTCTTTTTACACCTTCCATGGGTTGTCGTACGTGATCGATGTGTACAACAAGCGCATCCCGGCCGAACGGAATTTCGTGGACTATGCCGTATTTGTCAGCTTTTTCCCGCTGCTGGTAGCCGGCCCCATCGAGCGGGCCACCCACCTGCTGCCGCAGATCAAAGCAAAGCGGGTGTTTGACTATACCCGGGCCGCAGACGGGCTGAAGCAGATACTGTGGGGACTGGTGAAAAAGATCGTGATCGCGGACCAGTGTGCCTACTATACCGAAATGATCTTTGCCCACTCTGCTTCCTACGGCGGCAGTACCCTGGTGCTGGGAGTGGTATTGTTTACCTTCCAGATCTATGGCGATTTTTCCGGCTATTCGGATATTGCCATCGGCACGGCGCGGCTGTTTGGCATCGACCTGCTGCGCAATTTTGCCTACCCCTTTTTCTCGCGCGACATCGCTGAATACTGGCGCCGCTGGCATATCTCGCTCACTACCTGGTTTCGTGACTATCTCTATATTCCTCTCGGCGGCAGCCGGGGTGGCACCTGGATGCGGGTACGCAATACCTTTATCGTTTTCCTCATCAGCGGCTTGTGGCACGGGGCCAACTGGACCTATATCGTGTGGGGTGGGCTGAATGCGCTGTTCATGCTGCCGCTGCTGCTCACGGGCAAGCAACGCATTCACCTTGATACCGTAGCGCAGGGCCGGGTGTGGCCTACCCTGCGGGAGACCGGGGCCATGCTGCTGACCTTTGCCCTGGCCGTCTTTGCCTTTATTTTTTTCCGGGCAGAGAGCATGCATCATGCCTGGAGCTACCTGGCCGGCATCTTCTCGCCATCCCTGCTGTCGGTACCGTATTTCCCCGGGGTTGGCAAAATGCCGTTCCTGCTGCTGCTGATCGCACTGTTCATGCTGGCCGAGTGGCAGGGGCGGGAATATCATCATGCACTGGCCAGGCTGGGCGCCACCTGGAAAAGACCGGTACGTTATGCGCTATACTATGGCCTGCTTATCGCCATTTTCTGCCTGGGCAGCGATAAAACACAACAGTTTATTTACTTTCAGTTCTAAGAGCTATGAAAAAATTTATCCGGAAAGTTGCATGGTTCCTGCTTCCGATCGTGGTGCTGGCTTACCCGATCGACTACTTCCTGTCGACGAACCTCAAAAAATCCAAACAATACGCAGAGGGGGAATACCTGGTGTGGAACGATATTTACGATGGGCGGATCGATGCCGGCATCGCGATCTATGGCTCATCCAGGGCCTGGCATCACTTCGACACGCAGATCATCGAAGACAGCCTGCATGCCACAGCTTACAACTTCGGTATCGACGCACATAATTTCTGGCTGGAGTACCTGCGCCACAAAGAATACCTGGAGCATAATAAAAAACCCAAACTCATCCTGCTATCGGTAGACGTATTCAGCCTGGAAAAAAAACCGGAGCTGATCAATGCCGACCAGTTCCTGCCTTACATGTTTAAGAAAGATGTGCGGGAGTTTACTTCGTCGTACGAAGGATTTTCGTGGTTCGATTACCGGCTGCCGCTGCTGCGGTACTATGGCAAAACGGAAGTGATGCTGCGGGCTGTAAAAAATGCCGCCGGCATGGACAGGGGCGCACCGGCCCGCGTGAAGGGCTATATGGGGGTAAAAAGGAAGTGGAACTCAGACATGGATATGGCCAAACAGCGGAAAAAACATTACCGGTTAAACCTGGACAGCGCTTCCATCCGCCTGTTCGGTACCTTCCTGGCCGAATGCAGGAACAACGGCATCCCGGTCGTCATCGTGTATTCACCGGAGTATATCGAGGGACAGCATTTTACCCAAAACAGGGAAGAAGGGATGGACCTGTACCGCAGCTTCTCCCAACAATACAAGGTTCCTTTCCTGGACTATTCAGCCGATACCATGTGTACGCAAAAGGAATATTTCTACAATGCCACGCACCTGAACCGGGATGGCGCCGACCTATTTACGCGCAAGCTGGTGACCGACCTGAAAAACAAAGTACCGGCCCTGCTGCCGTCCCACCCGTAATGCAACGGGGCGCCCGCAGCTAACGGATCGTCTGGATAAATTCGGTTATCTCGGCCAGGCTTTTCCGGAAGCTGACGGAAGCAGGAAGCTCCCTGCAATATTTGTGCGTAGGATAGCCCGAAATGATGGTAGGAAGATGGCCAAGGTGGTTCGGGATATGGCAAAGCAGCTTCTCAAAGCTGAACCCGGGCCGGCAATTGCTGGTAAGATGGATAAATGCCATATCCGGCCGGGTGACCTCCACAACATTCTGTACATCTTTCATGGGTACATTGGCCCCAAGATAGATCACCTTCACCCCATTGCGCCGCAGCAGGTACGAGAGAAACAATAAGCCCAGCTCATGATGCTCGCCTTCGGGCAGGAACAGCACCGCTTTTTTGGTCGTTTGCCGGCAGGGAGTGGCCCCGTCGATAGCTACAATGAGTTTTTGGCGGATGATATTGGATACAAAATGCTCCTGTGCCGGCATGATGTGATTGGTCTGCCACAGGATGCCGATCTTCTCCAGGAAAGGAAAGACGATCTCGCAGATGGTTTTTTCGATGCCATGGGCCTGGATGTACCGGCCTATCTTTTCTTCGAACTGGTCAGCATCCAGGTCGATCATTTGCTTTACCAGGTCGTTCACCATTTTTTCCTGCCGGGCCTGCTCGTCCCCGAGTGCCAGGATATGCCGGCAGATCTCGTCCGGCTGCATCCGGTCGATATGGCAGAGCTTGAACCCGTACTTATTCAGCAGGGCCACGTTCAGCAGCTTTTTCAGCTCTTCGTTGCTATAGTAGCGGATATTGGTATCGGTGCGCTGCGGCTTCAGAAAGTTGTACCGCTGCTCCCATATCCGGATGGTATGGGCCTTTATCCCAGAAAGATTTTCCAGATCCCTGATCGTAAAATCATTCATACCTCAACTACAATGGTGATTGCAAAAAGTTCGGCCCGGCGCGGCTTTTAACGCGAGGCGCTACAGGCGGCTATTGGCAAAGCTTTGCCAGTCAATGAGTTTATTAAAAGAATCCGGCACCTGCAACCCGTCCAGCCCCTCCAGGTGGGCCGCATGATGCAGGTCGGTACCCACCAGCGAATAAAACTGGTTTTTCATCAGGTACAGCGCCAGCTCGGTTACCGGTTTGCCATAATGACCGCTGAGTGCCAGCAGGTTCAGCTGGAACAGGCAGCCGGTATTGCGCAGCTCATCGTAAAAAGCTTTGTTCCGCTGCAGGTAAGTATACCGCTCCGGGTGAGCGATAATGGGCTGGTAGCCCTGCATCTGCAGCTCAAACAGCATGGTCTTGATATTCATGGGCGGATAGGCCAGCGAAAACTCCACCAGCACCTTGCTACCCTGGACGGTGAGCAATTTCTCTTTTTTTTCCAGCAGGCGCTCCACGTTCTCGTCCAGGAAATACTCTGCCGCCGCTTCGATCTCCACGCCGATGCCTTCTTTGGCTACGGCCTCGCGTACCAGGTCCAGCTTTTCATGGATGATGTCGGGCGTATTGCGGTACATGTCCCACATGATATGGGGCGTGGCGATCAGCTTTTTAAACCCCAGCTCTTTCAGCCCGCGGATGAGGCTCAGCGAGGTTTCCAGGTCTCTGGCCCCATCGTCGATCCCCGGCAGGATATGCGAATGCATATCCGTACCGATAACGGAAAAATCGATGGCAGCACTTTTCGATCTCGATTTGGAAAATAACCCGAACATATACCTGTTTGAAAGGTCGAAATTAGGTATTTACCGGGCTTGGCGGAGAAGAAACAGGCGAAGGGGAAGAAATAAACGGAGAAGTCGCGACGGCAAAATTGCGCCGGGGCAGCGAAGGGAATACCCTGTACACCGCATTGCTGTCCGGGAAAACGATGTACCAGGCCGTCAGCAAAATGATCATCAGGTCGGTATAAAAAGAAGCGCGTTGCTGGTACCAGATCTCTACTGCGCCCTTGTAGGGCAGGATGATCTGCTGGTAGCATTCGTGGGGCGGCAGGCTGCTCTGGGTAATGATCAGCTCTTCGTCGCGGAACAGGATGGACCCGATGCCGGTAAGGCCGGGCTTGACCAGGTATACTTTTTCTTTCATCTCCTGGGTGTACCGTTCAAAACCGGCCTTCATCAGCGGGCGCGGACCTACAAACGACATCTCCCCGGTGAGGATATTGATCAACTGCGGCAGCTCGTTGAGCTTGGTGATGCGCAGGAACCGGCCCACGCTTGTCACCCGCGGATCGTTGCGCAGCGTAATGTCTCCGCTGCCAAGGTTGGGGCTGTTTTTCAGCATGGTGGCAAATTTCCAGATGCGGAACACCCGGTTGCGGTAGCCAACCCGCTCCTGCCGGAAAAACACTTCGTGCTCGCCGGTCAGCAATAGCAAAATGACGACAGGGACAAATACCGGCAGCAGGATGAGCAGCGCCAGCAGCGAAAAAACAATATCGAAAAAACGTTTTACAGCAGCGTACATAATCAGGATAAGGCAGCTTTTATTTCCTTGACGACGGTTTCCAGTTGTTCATCAGTGATGCTGGTTGAGCAGGGTATGCTCAGGCACGTACTGTAAATATAGTGAGCATTGTCCTTTTTTTGCACGTAGGGACAGTTTTTATACATCGGCAGCTTGTTCATCGGCATCCAGAAGCGCCGGCTCAGGATTTTGTTCGCATTCAGGTGGTCCAGCAGCTGTTGCTGGTGATCGGTTTGAATGGTAAAAAGCCAGCCGTTGGTCGTTACCTCCGGCAGCTCTTGTTGAAACCGGATATCCGCTACGCCTGCCAGCTCATTCTTATAAAATGCCACCGCTTCCTTCTTGCGCCGGATAAACGAAGGCAGCAGTTCCATCTGCGCCACGCCTACGGCCGCCAGCAGGTTAACGAGACGATAGTTGTATCCTATTTCGTCGTGGTAATATTCATCAGCGCTGGCCTTGGCTGTGTTGGAGATATGCTTTGCCTTTTTAGCTAATATTTCGTCGTTGCTCACGATCACGCCGCCGCCGCCGGTGGATATGATCTTGTTGCCGTTGAAGCTGAAGCAGCCCATCGGGCTGAAGGTGCCGGCATGCTGTCCTTTGTACGTAGTACCCAGGGCTTCAGTGGCATCTTCTACCACTGCCAGCGGGTAGCGGCTTACGATAGCTGTAAACCGGTCCATATCGCACATATTGCCCAGGATATGTACCGGCATAATGGCGCTGATACGGCGGGCGTCCTTCCTGTAAAAAAGTTCGCCGTTCTTTTGCTCCGTTTCTTCCAGCAGAAATTCTTCCAGCAGGTCCAGGTCCATCTGCCAGTAATCCGGGTCCGCATCGATCAGCAGCGGCTCAGCCCCGATGTACCGGATGGAGTTGGCCGAGGCCACAAACGTGAGGTTGGGCAGCAGCACATAATCGTTCAGCTTTACCCCGGACAGCTGCAGCGCAAGGTGGAGCGCAGCGGTACCGTTCACGGTGGCCACACCGTATTTTGCGCCTGCAAAGGCAGCCACCATTTGCTCAAACCGGCTCACGTAAGCGCCCACAGAAGATATCCAGCCCGTATCGAGGCAGTCCTTCACATACTTCCATTCATTGCCTGCTATGTTGGGAACGCTGAGGGGTATCAGCTGCTGATCACTCATAGATTTTATTTCCTTCTTCCAGGTATTGATTGTACCAGGCTACCGTTTGCCGGAGGCCCTCTTTCCAGGAAACTTCGGGCTCGAAACCGAGCTGTGTTCTGGCTTTGGTAATATCAGGGCACCGCCGGGATACAGAACCCGGGTAGGTCGGCGCATTTTCGTAGGTGCCTGTAAAGTTCATCAATTCTCCGGTATAATGGATCAGATCGCCGATAGTAATTTCTTCCTGCGTGCCGATATGGTAGATCTGGCCGTTGGTTCCCGGCTGCTCCATGGCCAGCACGGTACCCTTCACCGCATCGGTGATGTAGCAGAAGGCTCTTGTCTGGTCGTGCCCGTATACCTTGAACGGCTCCTCGCCCTTGCGGAAGCGCACCGCCAGGTGCGGGATCACGTGCTTGAACCCCATGCGCGGGCCGTATACGTTGTGATACCGGACGATCGTGGTCTCGAAGCCAAGGATGCTGGCATAATTCAGGAACCCTGATTCGCCCAGCATTTTGGTAACGGCATAGGTGAAGCGGGGATGACCGATATCCTCGATGCACAAGGGCACTTCTTCCGGCGTGGGGATGGTGTACCCAAACGCATCCACCGTGCCCGCATAGCATTCGCTGGTGGAGGTGAATAATACTTTACCCACTTTGGAACGGCGCACCCACTCCAGCGTATTGTAGATCAATGCCGTGTTGATGCGGATGATCTCGTGCGGGATGGAGTTGGCATTGTCCACGCCCACCACTGAGGCCAGCATGTACACCTGGTCATATTCCTCATCCAGCTGATCGAAGGCAGCAGGATCGGTATAGTCGCCGGGTATTACGTTAATGTCGTATTGGTTGATCAGCCCGGTAAACAGTTCATCCTGTTTGCCACGGGCAAAATTATCGGCAATGGTGAGGGAATAATCGCGGTTTTCACAGAGGTACTTTGCAATATTGAACCCGATAAAACCTGCGCCGCCCAGCAGCAATACTTTTTTACTCATGAAACCGAAACAGTTTTAAATATCTCCCCGGCCAATTACTTTTACAGTGTGTTTGCCGGCGAGTTGTTGAATTTCTTCTTTGGTGAGTACACCAATGGTATCATATACAAAGGCCGGCCGGGCCTGCAGCAGGGCATCGATCAGCACGGGGTTGTTGCGGTAGTCGCGGTGGCCCGTGGTGATGATGACCACATCATAGGACTGTGCGGTCAGGGCGGCCAGGTCAGGGCTGACGAATAATTTCTTTTCTTCCCACCAGGCTACATGCGGATCGTGCAGCACGATCTCGCAGCCGGCCTCCTGCAGCTGCTCGAAGATGCCCTGTACCGGTGTATTCCTTGTATCGCCCACATCGTTCAGGTAGCTCACGCCCAGCAGCAGCACTTTTTTGCCGGCCAGCGAACCGGGATATTGTGATTGCAGGTACTGAAAAGCGTAATACGGCATCTGGTCGTTAATGTACACGCCGGTTTCGCTCTGCTGCAGCTTTTCTTCACTGCCAAACAGGTTCATCCGTGCCCAGCTGGCCAGCAGCGGATCTTTGGTCAGGCAATAACCGCCCACACCCAGCCCCGGCAGCATGATGTTCTTATGCGTAGGCCGCATGCGGATGGCATTGACCACTTCGTAAATATCCACCCCCGCCTCTTCGGCAAAGCGGCTCCACTCTACCATGAACGCGATGTTCATGGCCCGGTAGGAGTTTTCCAGCACTTTGGCCATTTCGGTGGCCTGGGTATTGCCCAGCCGCGTCAGCGGGTATTCATCCGTGCGGATGATGGTGCGCAGGAAGGTTTCAGTAGCTGCGGCACTGGCCTCATCCACACCCGCAAATACGCGGTAAAAATTCTGGATAGAATCTACGTATTTAGGGCCCGGCATCACGCGTTCGTACGAATGGCCGACCTTCAGCTGTCCGGCAGGCAGCCCGCGCTCCTGCAATGATTCTTCGAGAATAGGTTTTACGATTTTGGCGGAGGTACCGGGCGGCACTGTTGTTTCCACCAGCACGAGCACATCGGGGCGGCAATAAGCGCCGATGCTGTGAATGGCCTTTTTAAAGGCCGATAGGTCTACATTGTAGTCTTTCAGCTGGCCGTTGGCGCCGGACTGCTTGGCCACATCCAGGTTGATGTCCACAATGATCACATCTGCCTTGCTGTAGGCATACGGATCGCAGGTGGCATACAGGTTGCCCTTGTCCCTGGCCTGGCGGTAAAACTGGCCGATCTTGGGATCGTCGGCCACTACGGGGAAAATGCCTTCGTTGATGGATTGGATCTTCCACCAGGTAGAAGGGCTGAGCAGGTCCACGCCGATCACGGCGTATTCCTCGGTAAGCGCATTGGCAATCACCAGGCTCACCACGGAGCCGACAAACCCCATGCCCTGCACCACCACCACCTTTTTGCCGGGGTGGCGCGCCACGAATGCATCAATATTATTCTGGTCATCAGCCGAATCGGGCACAGCATACTCCCGGCCTGTCAACGGGCTGACGGATTTCTTTTCCAGCGCTTCTTTTATCATAAGGAACGGCAAAGGTATTACCATTTGACCAATCCCCCATCCCTTTACTGTTCTGTGCGGCCCCCGCCGCAGGTTATAAAACGATGAACTTTGTCCTATGTGTTATCGCCCTGCTGCTTTCCAAACAGGTTCTGAGCCGGGTTGCCGATCACCGTGGCATTATCCGGAATATCCCTGATCACTACGGTACCGGCACCGATGGTGACATTGTCGCCGATGGTAACGCCCTGGTGGATCACGGAATTGGCGCCCACAAACGTGCCGCGGCCAACGGTGACATTGCCACACAGCACGGCGCCCGGTGCAATGTGTGCAAACTCGCCCACGGTGCATTCATGCTCAATAATGCAACCGGTATTGCAGATCACCCCGTGGCCGATCTTCACCAGCGGGTTCAGGGTGGCATTGGCCGCGATCATGACGCCGCTGCCCAGCTGGGTCAGGGCCGCCACCACCGCCGTGGGATGAACGGCATTCACCGGCCGGCCCAGCTGTGCGCTGAGTTGGGAAACGATCTTTTCCCTGATACCGTTGTGCCCCACGCAGGCAAAATAATCGTAGGCCCGGAGCTGATCGATGGCTTCATTTTCCGGCCCCAGGTAAGTAAGGTCGTAAGGATTCTGCTGCTTTTTTTCCCGGTCGCAGTAGGCCGCTACCGTTTGCCCGGCACAGCGGAAAATATCGACGACCACGTAAGCATGGCCTGAATACCCGATGATCGCTATTGGTTTGCCTGCCATGAAGCTTTGTTTATCAGTTATCGCTTGCCGGAGTTTCGTGCAGCAGCTCCCGGTAGCGTTTGTGAAGGTGTTGCCAGATCACCCGCTGATCGAAAAGGTTTTCTACTTTTTTGCGGAGATTTTCCGCATATTTTTTCATTACAGCCGGGTGAGCCAGGGCAAACTCCATTCGTGCCTGCAGCTCTTTTTCATTGCGTACTTCAAACAATAATCCTGTCTTTTCATGTTCCACCAGGTCTACATTGCCTTCTATCCGGGAGCAGATGACCGGGCAATCCATAGCGCCGGCCTGCAGCAGTACATTGGGAAATCCTTCGCGATAGGAAGCATGCACCAGTGCAAAAGAAAGGTGCATATAGTATTCCACTTCTTCGCTCCAGCCCACGTGAATGATGGCGGGATGCGTTTTCAGCAATTGCCTTGATTCATCGCTCACCGGGTCCATCTCGTCCTCAAAGGCACCGAGCAGCACCAGCCGCGTCCGGTCGCTGGCGGCATGTACCTGCACGAATGCCTTGAGCAGTTCGTCGATACCCTTGTCGTGTACAATACGGCCGACCGCCAAAAAATAAGTATTCGATGCGTCGTAACGGATCTTCTGTTTCGCCTCGTTCAGCTTGTCCTGCCGCAGCACCTCCACGTTGTAGCGGTCCAGGTTGATGCCATTGCTGGACCCTGACCCGATCAGCCCCAGCTTGCGTGGCTTTACCAGTTTTACCTGGTTGATATAACTGAGCAGGGAAGGACTGTTGGGCCACACATGCGTAGCAGATTGAGCGGTCAGCTTTTCCATAGCTACCAGCATTTTGCGAAAATTACCGGTTGTGGTCATGAAGCGCAGCCCGGCAATAGTATGGATACGGACCTTCACCCCGGCCAGCCTGGCCGCCAGCATGGCAATGAGCCCGGCCTTGGGCGTATGGGAATGAACGATGTCCGGCTTTTCTTTCCGGAAAAACCGGTACAGCTTCCACAAAGAGCGCAGGTCGGCCAGTGGTGTTATTTTCCTCGTCATGGGAATGATCTGGTGGCGGCACCCTTCGTTGCGCATGATCTCTTCCCGTTCCGGTCCGTAGCTGCTGATCACGATCACCTCGAAGCCGTTTTCCTGCATATAGCGCGCCTGCCCTGGTACCAGGTATTTCAGGGAAAGGGGAACCGTAGTGACGCGAATCAATTTGGGCATATATATAGTTAAACCAACAAAGTGCCTGGCCTGCCTGGCAGCCTTTATCGGAGATAGCATTTCTTATACCATATTTCAAGGGCAAACAGGGTCCACAGCATTTTGGCCCTTTTTTCATCACCCGCCTTCAGCTGGCGCTGCCACAGCTTTTCAATAAATCCAGGCCGCACAAAATTCCTGCAGTAAGCCTGCGGGTGCAGGATGTAACCGGCAATCATGTCTTTCAGTTCGCCGTCGATCCATTTCTTCAGCGGGATCTCGAATCCCCGCTTGGGCTGGTGGATCAGTTCGGACGGCAGGTATTTCTCTGCCAGTGTGCGCAGCAGGTACTTGGTCTGGCTGCCTTTTATCTTCAAGGCATCCGGCAGGGAAGGAATGTACTCCAGCAGCTCTTTGCACAGCAGCGGGCTTCTTCCCTCCAGCGAATGGGCCATGGTAGCAATATCCATCTTCACCAGCAGGTCGCCGGCCAGGATATTGTCAAAGTCGAGGTTCATGATCTTTTGCAGCCCCGACAGCGGCGAACGGGCGATTTCTTCAAAATCCTGCCGTACCTGCATCAACGCCGTATCGCGACCTTCAAGCCATTGCTCAAAGCCCTCGAAACTGTCGATAGTGGCGGAGAGATATGTATCCACACCGTCCTTTCGCGCCAGGTCGGCCAGGCGGTAGATGAAATTGTATTTGCTCTTTTTGTTGTGCGGCACAGGCAGCACGGCATGCAGGGCCGCGGCCGCACTCTTCACCAGCAGGCCCGGGCGAAAAAAATCATACTTCGCAAAAGGAATATACCGGCGGTAACCGCCAAAGAGTTCATCCCCGCCATCACCGTTCAGGATCACGGTCAGGTGTTTCCTGGCTGCCTCGCTGACGTAATAGCTGGGAATAGCCGAACTATCGAAAAACGGTTCGCCGTAATTGGCCAGGATATTCTCCACGTCATTGCGCAGGTGATCGAAGGATATCCTTATTTCCTGGTGATTGGTCTGGTAGCGGTCTGCCACCAGCTTCGCCAGCGGCGCTTCGTCGTATTCCCCTTCAAACGAAACGGTGAATGTTTTTAAGGAGTGATTATACTGCTTGGCAATGGCGGATACCAGCCCGCTGTCGATGCCGCCGCTGAGAAAAGATCCTACTTCCAGATCGGAAGATTCCACGCGCCTTTTCACCGCCTGGTGCAGCAGCTGATCCGTTTTATCCAGCGCTGTGGCCAGTTCGTCCCGGCTGCGCGATTCATAAAAGGGATGAATAGTCCACCATTGCTGCACCTTTACCGCTGGTTGCGCCAGCGACACGCGTGCATAATGGCCGGCCGGCAGTTCCCACACGTTTCGGTAGGGAGTAGCTGACCGGTAGAAGTAGCCCATGCGTATGTATTGCTGCAGGTTCTGCTCATCGATCTGCAAGTCGATCTGCTGGCGGATGGCCTGCAGCTCACTGGCAAAAAGCAGTTTTTTACCGTCTGAAAAATAATACAATGGTTTTTTGCCGGCCCGGTCCCGCGCCAGGAACAATTCGTTGCGGTTCCGGTCGTAAATAGCCAGGGCAAACATGCCGTCGAACTCGTCCAGGCATTTTGCTCCCAGCCGGCGGTAGGCCTGCAGAATGGTCTCCGTATCGGAGTTGGTGGTGCAGGCGAGGTTGTATTTTTCTCTTACATCGGTATGATTGTAAATTTCCCCGTTGAAGATGATGGTGAGACCTTCAGCATGCATCGGCTGCCGGCCCCCGGCAATGTCGAGAATAGCCAGGCGATGGTGATGCAGCTGCACGTTTTCTTCGGCAAAAGTGGTTTGCTCATCCGGGCCGCGGTGATACAAACACTTCGTCAGAAGCGGTATGTCCAGGGAGTGATTGATGGAACCGGCAATGCCGCACATAAGATCAGTCTTTAAAAAAGCCCAGGATACGGGACAGCCAGCCGGGATACGGGAGCTCTTCCTTCCTGTACAACAAAAGCACCATAAGGAAATAAAATGGCATACAGGGTATCTTGTACCGCGACAGGGCGCCGAAATTGGTGGTGGTGGAACCCACGGCCATGGCAAAGCCAAAGGAGAAAATAAAACACATCAGGATCAGCGGATCGGAAAAGGCCACACTGAAAAACTTTCCTACCCCTTTCTTTATAAAGAACCAGACAGTCAGCGAAAGGAACAGGATGGCCTCGATGGCCGAAAACAACATGATGGGTGAGCTGATCTCCCAGGGAAAAGGCCGGAAAAACGTGGCGATGATACCGTTGAGCATCAGGATGACCGGGTTGGTCGAACCAATATCGAAATAAGACCCTTCCACGTCCTCTGCCACCACCCCGTACTGTTGCCGCTGGCTGGCCGACTGCTCGAGTAATTTGTCCAGCTGGTAGCCAACCGCAATTTCCTGCGACGTAAGATACCGGATCAGAAAAAAAGCGATCAGTCCGCCGATGGTAAACGTAAACCCGGCAAATACCCTGCGCATCGTTTTGTCCGTAATGATCTTGTTAAACTCTGCAAATTGCCAGATAATAAGGGCAATGATCAATACGAGAAAGATATAAGCCTTGATGTAAAACAACAGGAACGAACAGACGGCGATCCAGATGATGGAGGATATTATATTTTTCCGCCTGACAAAAATGCTCAGGACAGCATAGCAGATATACCCGATACAGCCAAAACAGATCGTATCCTTGAGCAGTCCGGAGCTCCAGTAACAAACGTCGGGCAGGAAAAGCACCGCCAGCGCAATGGCTTTCCAGTATCGGGGGAAATAGTGGTAAAAAGTTTTGAACAACCGGATGGCGCCGCCGATGGCAAAAAAAGAAAAGAACAGACAGATGCAGAGATAGCTGTTGTTGAAAAGCAACGCAGGGATCAGGGCCAGCTTGGGTACCAGGAAATTGCTGGGTGAGCGCATATACCCCAGCACATTGTTGTCTTCGTAATTGTCAAATGCAAAATAAGGCGCCAGCGGATCATAGTTATCCACTTTCATGGACCTGGCGATATGGCCGATGAAATCCGGGTCGTCGCTGATGGCTTTCCTCATGTCCTTGGCTGCCTGGTAATACAGGCCTGTATCGCCCCCTTTGAAATAATACTCGCCAAGCAAGGTAAACGCCAGTACAAAAAACAGCTTGTACCAGAAGAAGCTGTAGTATAGCTTTTTTACCCGTCTCTCCTCATTGCGCTCTGCCCTGGCCCTGAGAAACAGGAACAAAAGAGCCACGCAAAGGGGAACAAGCAGTATATCGCTATATTGAAAAAAGCGTGCTAACAAGTACATTTTTTAAATTATACGCTCAACGACGGGTACCCACTGCATGCCAGTAAGGCATACCTGGCGAGATAACGATATCCTGCAGGCCAGCATTTCGCATCATTTCGGCCACCTGGGTCCGGGTAAAGCGCTGCTCCAGCCTGGTGCCAAACCGGTCCAGGGCATCGTTCCTGACTATGTAAAAGGATTGGTCCTGGTAAATGCTCAGGGGAAGCCTGGCTGCGGCTTTTTTAAATCCCATCCATTTGATCAGCCGGCCGGCCAGGATAAAAGGCATATAAAGAATAATGGCAAGCAGGTCACAAACAAACTTTTTCAATCCTGAAGGCAGGCGTGAAACCACTTTGCGGATCAGGTCGCTGCAGCCAAAAAGGAACCGGAACAACCATCCCCGGTTGTCGAGCCCGTAATACAGGTAGGTATAAAAGTATCCACCTTTCTTCACCTTGCGCACACAGTCCTGCATGGCCTTGCCGGTATCAGGAATATGATGCAGCACCCCGATGCTCATGACAAAGTCGAATGTTTCGTCGGCAAACGGCAGCGTATCCGAAGAGGCTTGGGTAAGCCTGACATTTTGATGGTCTTTCAGCAGGTGGTCCGCCACAAAAATGGCATCGCTCGGGTCCACCGCTTCTACAAACTTTACTTTACCGGCGATCATTTTGGTCCACCGGCCGGTACCGCAACCCATGTCCATGGCATAGGTGTCCCTGTTCAGGTGCTTATCGGTCAGGATATCGAAATACATGGCTGCTGTCCGCTCCAGGTCACTTGTTTTGAACTGGCTGAACTTCGACCATTCTTCGCCGAACGACTTTACCACTTCATCGTCAATATTGCCTGCGGCAGCTACGCCGTCAAACACACTGATGTCCCGGTTTTCTCCCCTGACGATCCTGCCGGGTATGGATTGATAATTAACCATGCTGATGAATCACTTCATTTTTGTCAAAACCAGGCGGCTATTACTTTTTTAATGCCATCACCTGGTCGATGATGCCAAGATAGACGGGTTCGTTCGCCCTGATGGAATAATATTTCTCCACGCGCCCCCTTGCGGCTTGTCCCAGCCGCTTTCTCAGCTCAGGCTTATGGATCAGCTGCCTCAGCCGGGCCAGCCATTCTTCCGGCGTGGTTACCAGGAAACCGCTTCGCCCGTCTTCCATCACCCTGAAGTTGGCACCGATAGCCGTGGCCACCACCGGCAGTCCCAGCGCCATGTACTGCAGGGCCTTCAGCCCGCTTTTGCCATACACCCACTCCTCGTCAAGCGGCAAAGGGTACAGCCCGATATCCATCCGCTGCAGTGTCGGTATCTCTTTTTCCTCTGTCCAGGCAAGCGCTTCCATATCGATCCCTTCCAGGCGAAAGGAAGCATCACCCATTACAATCAGCTTGAACTCCAGTTCTTTCTTCAATTCCAGCAATACGGGGTGCAACAGTCCCAGGTACCGTACGGTACTGTGGCTGCCGCTCCATCCAAGCGTAACCGGGCCCTTGTTCTCATAGCGGTTTACAGGAATATAGGTATCTGTATTAATGGTAGAGGAAATATCGGTGGTATTGGTATTGTACTTTCTTACAAACTCGTCCAGGTAAGGCGTACAGGTGATCACATGGTCCGCCTTTTTCATCAGGTAAATGGGTTTATCCCTGCCTTTGAACAGGCGGGTATACCATTTGTCGGCCCGCTCATTCTTCATGTACACGAGGTCGTCGATATCGAAGATCATTTTGCGGGCAAGCCCGGCCACCATCCATTCAAACACGGGAGGACCGAATGGTGTAACCCACAGGAAGGAATACACCAGGTCATACCGGCGTATCCTGAACAGGTCAGCAAACCGCCGGCAATAGCCCCGGAAGGTCCAGAATATCTTCTCGGCAAAAAACCCTTTTTTGTAAACGATCTGCTGCATGCGCTCCGTCATGAATGGCGATACGGTTACTTCA
>JBEVLT010000219.1:0-14556 GCA_040509055.1 Chitinophagaceae bacterium | reverse complement strand
CCCGGCCACGTGCCGGGTTTTATCATTTACGGCACGACCTTGGAGAATAATAGTAAATTCAATAAAAGTTATGCCCTCAACGCCCCTCCCCTTTTATACTAAGCTGGCCTTTGTTCTGGTCAGCCTTTTCATCCTCGGCTGGATGCTCTATGCCGGCAGCAGCATTATCATGCCGCTGTGCTTCGCCATCGTGCTGGCCATGTTGCTGCTGCCGGTGGTGAACTGGCTGGTACGAAGGGGGTTGCCGGCCGTACCGGCGATGCTCCTGGCCATCCTGCTCGCCATCCTCTTTGCCGGTGGCATTATTTATTTTCTCTCCAGCCAGGTGGCCAGCTTTATGAACGACCTGCCTACCATCAAAGAAAAGCTGCACCAACATGTCTCCACCCTGCAGCAGTGGATCAACGACCACCTGAATATCGATAACAAACAGCAGGAAGCCGCAGTAGAAACTGCTAAAAAGAACATGCAATCCGGTTCCGGCGGTATGGCGGCGCTGGTCAGTGTAGCCGGCGGCCTGGCCATGCTGATCCTGCTGCCCATTTACACATTCCTGATCCTTTATTACCGCAAGCTCATTCATCAGTTCCTGCTGGATGTGTTCGGCTCCCGTCACCAATCCCGGGTGGAGGAAGTACTGACCGAATCCAAATCCATCGTACAGGGCTATATGGTCGGCCTGCTGATCGAAATGGCAATCGTTACCGCGCTTAATACGGCGGGTTTCCTGATCATCGGCGTGCAGTATGCCATATTCCTGGCGGTACTGGCCGCAGTGCTGAACCTGATCCCCTACATCGGCATGCTGATCGCCTCGGTCATCTGTATGGTGGTCACCCTCACCACCTCGGATAGCTTAAGCGACATCGTTTGGGTAGGTGTGGTACTGATCATTGTGCAGTTTATCGACAACAATTTCATCATGCCGTACATTGTAAGCTCCAAAGTGCGCATCAATGCCCTGGTCAGCATCATCGGCGTATTGACAGGCGGGGCGCTGGCCGGCATGTCCGGCATGTTCCTGTCCATTCCCGGCATGGCAGTGCTCAAAGCCGTCTTTGACCGGGTAGATGGCCTGAAGCCCTGGGGCGACCTGCTGGGCGACGACCAGAAGATACTGCAGAAAAAGAAGCGGGGAAGGGTGAAGAAGGAGCGATAAGTTTTCCGGCGCTGCAGCAGCTTTACATTATTTGAAACAAGGGGATCGTCAGGGCCGATAACCCTGTATGCGAACCGGCAGACGGCATTTCCATTTCCCTTTCCACCACCAGATGGGGGCTGTTTTATATTCCCTGCACCGACCGGTAAGACTTCCTTAGGGTATCACCATCAATTTTTTATTGACAACTCCACCTGTAGTAGTAATCCGGCAATTGTACACCCCCTGCCTGCGCTGCGATATATTCAGGTAGAGCGTTTTATTGCCCCGTTCGCTCCGGATCACCTGCAATACGCCAGAGTAATTAACATCTAAGAGTTCCACCAGCAGAATATCATCCGGGGCAGTAATCTTTACTGTATTTCCTGAAGGATTGGGGTATATGCTCACGTCATCATCCACACTGCCGATGCATCCGGGTGCTGCTGTATATCTTTTATTGTCCTGGTAGCAATCTCCATTGTCGCTATAAAAATATTTCTTGATCCGGCCAGGCAGTGTATTGAAGCGCACGATAATAGCGCCGGAGTACCCACCCCTGCCAGGTATCCGTATCTTTTTCTTATTGCCCGGGTCGGCCGGATCAGGATACAGCTCCGGCACCGGCACCAGTATTTCAGCGCCTGCACCCACATCATAGGTTTCCCATTGAAATCCTGATGCCCCGGGATCGATCTCCGAGGAAGTAAAGGAATTATAATTGGTAACGCGGAATCTGCCGGAACAGATGGTAACCGAGTCCGTTTGCGGCAACGAATGCGAAGAGTAAATAAACTGGCTGAACTCCATGGCCTTTACATACCCTTTGCTTTCGGCATAGCCCAGGATCGTGGCAGGAGCAGCCCCTGGTCCACCAATGATCACCTCGGCATAGGGACTGTGCACGTTGTAGGCGGACAAACTGGTCGCCGGCTGGTCAGAAGCGCCGGCAGGCGTATAGGTTTGCCAGTGATAATTGGCTGATGGCCCCAGATCAAACTGCCGTATGTAACTGGTGGAATTATAACAATAATAAGAAGGGGAATAGATACCTGCCGGGAAATCGAGCGGTTCACCAATTACCCTGCGCGCTCCATGGCCTTTGGCATGATCGTAAAATGTAACGCCCTCCGAAGAACAGCCGGCGCTTCGCACCGTGTACACACCAGCGCTCTTCGATTGATAGGTTGGCAAAGTGGCCCCGCTGATCAGTTCATTATCTTTGTACCATTGGTAATCGGCCTGCACATCAGCGCTGAGTGTAATCCCGATCTGCGGGGATTTATTTTGCTCCAGGTAATAATACTCGATGGGGCCGGACGGAGATACCTGCGGCCTGGCACCGATGGAAACAATCACATCGTCGTAAACGGCGCCGCAACCCCTGAATTCCTGGAAAACAATATTATCGAAAGCCATCTGATTAGCATGCTCAGGATTGCCGGTCACGGGCAGGTACCGCATTTCAATCGTGACCCGGGTATTGCTGCCGGAATACCAGCTTGTCCCGGGTGCTGACCAGTCAGCCGCAGAAGGGTTTGTGCCAGGGTTTATAATATTGCCATGCAACGCCGTCCCGCCATTATTGCCGGTAAAACTATACCTGATCTCAGAATGATTGTTGGTGAGAAGCGGCTTCATGACAAAGGAAAACGAGTAATTAATGTCAGGATGCACCTCCACCGTAGCGTACCAGAACCGGTAACCGGATGGATCGCTGTACGCTGATCCATCGGCGATCAGCATATGACCGGAAAGGGAATAGTCGGTCATATTGCGCCAGGCTGGGTTCAGCAAATAAGGGTTGGCGGCCACCTCATAGGTACCGTTTCTATTCGTCAGGTCCGGATAAAGTATATAATCCGAATTGAGTGGCGTATAGCCGTTTTCAAAATCTCCGTTCTGCAGCAGGTTTGGAGATTGGGGATTCATGACCTCCCTGTAAGTAGTAGTCTGGGCCGGGCGGGCAACAGGCTGTGCAACATTATAATGATCAAGTCCCGTATTGGTGGTGCGCCAGGCATAAGAATAGCCCGGAACAGCAGGCGAGCCGAGAACAGCAGAGTTACCCTGGCAAATCGTTACATCATTACCAGCATTGGCCTGCCGGCAGTTTACCACAACCTGTTTGGAACCTGACTGGGCCGGGGCATTGACGGTGGCGCTGAGCATAAAAGTATTGGGAGAATAGCTCCACCGGACCACGCAATACACACTGTCGGCTGCAGGGTCGGTAATCGCGGAGACGATGACGCCGCCCTGAACCGACCAGGTAACCGTAGCCCCCCGGGTTTGGGCAATACCGCTAAGATCGGCCACATAAGTATGCTCTGTTCCGACATAAACGGATGATGATCCCGAGATAGGAATACTGGTTTGGGCAAATAAGCTGCCTGTACACAACAATAGCAAGGCCAGGTTAGCAATACGCATGTTCGTGGTGCTTAGGAGAGAAATGTGAGATAAAAGTGTCTTTCAAACTCCCATAGGATACATGAAAATAAAGCTTCTTGCCAGAATGAAAAATAGCTGACAGCTTATTATTTTAGTGATACCACAGCAAAAGGAAATGATAAAGGAATTTACGGTTTGTTTGCTGAACCAGTACGGCGCCAGGCACCATTTGCGAGCTTATTCAATGGATCTCCGAGTAGGAAATCGAAACCGACAGGTCATGCACCTGCATTGCCGGGAATAGCCGGCCCCTCTTCATTGGGCTAATTCAACGTTGCAGCCGGTGTGGCAGCGGCCAGGTTAGCTATCGCAGGTAACATGGCCCTTCTCCAATAAACATCCTCCGGCTGCTGCCGAAGGATGTTGTGATCCCGTCAGGATTCAAACCTTTTCAGTAACTCATTGAAAATCAATTTTTCCGTTTTCTAAACGCTTCAACGGTGAAAAAATGGTGAATTACACACTGTTCATCGCGTTTTGGCTCAGGGGATAAGAACTGGCATAAAAAAATATAAGCAAGCTACGAAGTGAGTACTACCTGTAGATAAAACCACGGTATGCCTAAGCTATCAGGGCCGAAGCGGATCGGAATGGGAACACAGCATTACCCCGGTAAAAGAGGCACCGGAATTCCGTTATGCTGAGAACAGTGATAAAACCAATCTCCTTTACAAACAAATATATCTCAACACCTCTCTCCTTCCTCTCCATTTCTATATTCGTCAGCTCAATACCCGGAGCAGCGGATCATTTACAACCTCAAATTCACCCCTCCAAAAACCGTCGCCCCCGGCATGCCATAATACCGGATGGTCTCGTACCGCTGGTCCAGCAGGTTGTCGCCGCTGATAAACACCTGGAGATGGCGGGTGATGGCATAGCCGGCCTTTGCATTCATCAATACATAATCCTCTGTATGCACAGGCGCGCCCGGTACCGGTTCGGTATTCAGCCCGTTGACATACTCGCCGTTCAGTGACAGGCTGAGCTTTGTCCACCGCGCCGTACCGCCGGCAAACAAATGATGCCGGGGCGTGGCAAATACCGCCGCTTTCATGTGGGTATAGCTATACGTGAGGTTCCCGGAAAAGATCCCGGATAGTTTATAGTCCGCTGCAAACTCGATCCCTTTGTTCCGCACCGTCCCGCCATTGTACAAAGCGCCCATGGCGCCGGTGACGATCAGGTTTTTGCCATGCACGTCGAACAGGGTGAGCTCAGTACGCAATTTCCGGCCGGCAAAATAGTTCTCTGCCGATACTTCGTAGTTCATCACCCGCTCCGGCCTGAGCAAAGGGTTGTGGTTGAACATGAACAGTTCCCGGATGGTCGGGCTGCGGAACCCTTTGGATACGGAAGCCTTCAGCACGGTAGTGGCATTCGCCAAAAAGGAAAAACCGGCCGAGGGTATCCATTGCCCGCCATACACGCTGTGATGCTGGTAGCGCAATCCCCCGGTGAGGGTCAGCTTGTCCCAAAAGCTTTGCTGCACCAGCGCGTAAATGCCTTCTTCATGCAGCGTAGTGTCCACGAACGGTATCACCATTGGCCCGGCCACGGTATGGGCCGCACCGCCGTAACGCACAAGGTCTGCCCCCACGGTGATCGTATTCCCTTTCCAGGGTTTGGCCGATTGGGAAAAATTAAGGCCATAGTTGTTGTCACGTGAATGAAACCCGTCGGAGATATCGTGCACGCCGAAATTGTAAAAGAACTTTAATGATCCGGGGAAACGGCCGGAGGTATTGACCAAACCCATAGCCGCATAGCCACGGGTGATATCCAGCGAATTGCCCTTCACGGCGTTGGCGGTATCGGGGCCGGGATCATTGGTCTTAAAGTTAGCCAGGCTGAAATCAGCGCTCAGCTTCAGGTGCGGGGAAAAATCGTACCCCAGCTTTACATAACCGTTATCGATCCTGAAATCCGCGTTGGCCCGGTGGCCGTCGGTCTGGTCGTGGTTGCCCGCCACGAAAACGCTGAACTTGTTTTTTTTAAACCCGCCCGACACGCTGTACTTCCGCGTATCATACGAACCGTACAGCAGCCGCGCTTCGCCATGCAGTCCGTCGGCTTCATTCTTCCGCGTGATGATATTGACGACGCCGCCCATGGCATTGGTACCGTACAGCACCGAAGCCGCACCCCGGATCACTTCCACTTTTTCGGCCGACGAGGCGATATAGCTGTCTGCCAAAGGATGGCCCATGATGCCCATGAACTGCGGGTGGCCATCGATCAGGATCAGCACGCCCGTGGTAGGATTTTGACCGATGCCCCGGATGGTGACCTGTCCTGCAGCATTCTGCGCCACGCCGAAACCGGTGATGCCGCGCTCGGTCACGAACAGTCCCGGTACCCGGCCGTTCAATACCGGCAGTAAAGCAGACTCACCACTCTCATCCAGCTGCTGCCGGGTGACGACCGTGATCGATAAAGGAAGGCGGTTGCGGTTTACCTGCACGCCGGTACCGGTTTCCACCAGCACCTCGGGCAAGGTGGTGGAATCTTTAGGAGTAGTTTGGGAAAATACGGTGGCAGCAATGCAAACAGCGGTTACGGATAGAAATAGTTTACGGATCATATACTAAAAATCAGATGGTAATTGATTTGGTTTCACGCAAAGAGTGCAATGGATTCGCTAAGGCGCAAAGAGATTCCTTAGCTGAAAGAATACAAAGTGTTCAACGTTTTTCATCGGTTGAAGGTCGCGGGGAAAAAATGCTCCTCTACCAGTATGCAAAGTGCATGGTAGACCGGCAGGTGCAGTTCCTGCACGGCTGGCGTTTCCTTCGCCGGCACATTGATCAGGATATCGGCCAGCATTTTCATCCGTCCGCCCGATTGACCGGTCAGGACAATGGTTTGTAGTCCCATCGCTTTGGCCGCCAGCATCGCATCATATACATTTTGCGAATTACCGGACGTGGAAATACCGATGAGCACATCATGGGGTTTGCCATACCCTGTTACCTGCTGGGCAAATACCAGGTCGGCATCGATATCGTTAGCAACGGCCGAGATCAGCGCGGCATGCGCATTCAATGAAATAGCGGGTAATCCCTGTTGCAGCTTTGCACCCAGGTAAGCGCCCCGTTCTTCATCCGTATTTTTTAATTGATAGCATAATGAAGAATGGAGAGGGCGTGGTTTGAGAAAACTTTTCATCAGCTCCCCCACGATATGATCGCTGTCCGCCGCGCTGCCGCCATTGCCGCAGAGCAATAGTTTGCCCCCGTTTTTATAGCAACGGATGATCGCTTCGGCCGCACTGATAATGCTGTCCCTGCAATCGGTCAGTGCAGGATACTTCACCAGCATGGTGTTGATATAGGTGTTGTTCATTTTTATTCATTTCAAAGCAGCCAGGGAAACCGGAAACAAGGTTCGTCGTACAGGGCATAGTCAGCCTTCCCGTTTACGGCAAACGTTTTTACCAATACGGCTCCTGCCAGTAGCTGTACGGCTAATTGCAGCGTAGCACCGGTCTTGACCCGGTCCTCCACCAGCAATATTTTTTTACCGGCGATATCAAATGACAATGGCTGCAGCAACCTGGGTGTATCATACAAAGGCTTTTGCCCGGGATCACGAAAGCTGACCTTCAGCAGCTCCACCGGCGCCTGCAATTTTTGGTTCAGAAGGGCCGCCGGGATAATCCCGCCGTTGGCAATGGCTACGATAAGGTCAAACGTTTCCGCGAAGGTGATATCCCTCACGCGCTGCTTTATGTCTTCAATGGTCTTTGTGTTCATTTCGTTCCAGGGTTCTTAATAAAAGGTATCCTCCAATCAATTGCAGCAACATACCGGGCCAGCCCAATACGAGGTCCTGCAATGCAGCCTGCAGGCTGCCGGTCAGCATCCATTCGATGGATGAACCGATGAGCTGGTAGATGACGATCACCAGCAACAGGTGCAGCAGCGATAAACGGCGGAACCGGGTGGCGACAAATGCAGCGCTGATGGCCAGCAATACCGATTTGATCATGATCACGGGCAATGCCTGCGCAGGCGGCATCTGGAAGATCCAGTTATTGACCAGCGGCGACAGCAAGGCCGTGAGCAGGCCTACGGTAATGCCCGACCAATACGCCCCGATCAATGTAAAAAAGTAAATGGGCAGTAAGACTCTTCCTCCTGAAGGAACAAGATGACAGAGCTGCGGCAGCAACAGGTTGCCGGCGATAAAGACTATAGCCCAGCCATACGCAGCAGGTTGCACAAAGGTAAACCGGCGCGGTTGATATGGAATACTGATCGTCATAGACAAAAGATTTTGTTCATTTTTAGTTTTCAAGTAAATGCAGCAGCCCCAATAAAAAATCCCGGTTGTCTGCCGTGATGTAATGCATGGTGCCGCCCATGCGGCTGAACGTTTTGCAATAGCGCATATAATACGCGGGGTTGTCTTTGGGCGGCTCGCCGGCCGACCAGTCCCAGCTGTTTTCGCTCAGGTCTACCACGTTGATATAATGCCGCGAGATCGATTCGCCCTGCTGCAACGCCAGGTTCTGCGACATGGAATAGGATTTTTCAAAGATCATGGGCGACATGACGGCCGAACCGATGGATAAATAAACGCCGCCATCGATATTACTGACGCTATCGGCAAAGGATAAAAAATCATGCTCCGCTGTGCGGCCGATGGCAACACCGGAGTTCATCGGGTGCGTATAGATAATGTCATGGCCAAACATCGGGTGACTGGTAAATGGGATGCCTTTGCGGTAGGCCGCCGCCTGCACACTGAATTGCTTGTACGGGTGCGGCACATGCATAGCGCCCGCCGGGATATTGAATTCCCTGATCACGGCCAGCAGCTCGGCGGCTAATGCCGCTTGCCTTGGATGTTCCTTGTATTGTTCCAGTATTTTCGTCAATAGTTCTTCTTCCGAAGGGATCATCAGTTTTTCGTGTTCGATAAATGAACCGATCGACTCGCCATATCCCAACCCATGATAAGCGCCCATCACCAGGGCAAGGTTGATATAATACCCCGTCTCTTCCCAGGTGCCGAACTCGCCCCGCGCCGCATTGCCCCGCACATCTTCGCTGGAAGCGCCCTGGAAGGAAAATTCCCAGTCGTGGATAATGCCGGCCCCGTTGGTAGCCAGGTGCGTGAGCCAACCCTTATCGATGAACTCGATCAGTACCGGGGCCAGCCCGTTCTTGATGGAGTGGGCGCCGAAGGTGAGCATCACGGATTTGCCGTTCTCCCTCGATGTTTTGATCCGCGTTGCCGTTTCCTCAAGAATGGTCAACGCATGTGCCGACAACCCCTGTGGCTGATCCGTGATTTTGATCTGCGCCTTTTGGATATCCACATAGTTCTTCCGCTCCTTCAGCGCCCGGAACCGGATCTTGTTGCGGTCAAACTGCGGATACGGCATGTCGGGTTTGTTTTACCTGCATCAGGTCGAGCAATAAGCTTAGCTGGCTGAAGTCGGGTATGATCACATCGGCCCCGGCTTTCACGAGCCTCGTTCTCTTTTTCATATCGATACCATAGCGCCGGATCTCGTCGCTGGCAATGCCTACGGTCAGCCCGCCGCGTTTTCTTGTTTCGCGGATCTCCACCGGCCCGTCGCCGAAGGTGACCACGCGGGTAAAATTTTGTTCACCGATATCGTTCAGTATCCGGTCCAGCACCATTTTCTTGGCGTCTTTCTTTATATCGCCTACCGATCCGTAGATGCGGTCTTCAAACAAATGTGCATAGCCCAGCTCCGTCGCTTCATTGATTACGTCCTGCTCGTCGGTACCGCTGGCGAGGTACAAGGGGATGCCTGCGCGGTAAAGGGTTTCCAAAAACGGTATCGCATGCTTGATGGTAAAATCCTGTATACTGAGTTCTTTGTCATGGAATTTCTTCAGCCGTTTGTTCACCAGCCGGAGTATCGCTTCGTTGTAGATGGCCTTGTATTCCTTGGCCGACTTGATCTGCTCCGCCGGTACAAAACCGAATTCACGGATAAGCCCGACCAGCCCGGTCATTTGCGCGATGGTCTGGATACCCGTGGTCTTATCGATATAGGCGGCTACGCGCCGCTCCACTTTTTCGATCACAGGCAAATCTGCCTTTTCATAACTATCGCCAAAGATGGCTTCCATCATCATCGGCTGCATCACCTGCTCCCATCCTTCGCGCAGGGTAGATACCGTGCCGTCATGATCGAAGATGGCATGGGTGAAGGAAAGCTCCGAAGGCCAGGTATTGATGATCTCTATTTCCGACTGGTGGTAATACATCGCCCGCCGGCTGTCTTCCGCCAGCTCCGGTTCATATACATAATCCGGGTCGGCCCCGATCTGCAGGATCTCTTCGGGCGAGGCCGTACCGGTTTGAAATAATTTCTGCACGGTGATGCCCGCCACGAAATTGCCAAAGGTGCCGGCGTCCTTCGGTTCATGCCCGCAGGCCAGTACCGTAGCGATACCCGCGATCATGCTATCGCCTGCACCCACGGTATCTACCTCACCCATCGTATGCAGCCCGGGTATCTGGTAAAAACCGGAACGGTCCTGTACGAACAAACCGCGTTCGCGCCGGGTCACAAATACTGGCTGGTGCCAGCGGTTAAATATTTTTGTACAATAAGAACGGACTTCTTCATAGGGAAGGTACTCGTCCGCCATACGGTTGACGCCGCAGAGACGTGCCGCTTCCCGGTCATTCAGCTTCAGCAAAGCGCCCTGGAATTCGCCGCTGAAATCGCGTGAATCAGCAATGAATAATTTATCGGGATGTTTTTGAATACACTCGCTGATCAGCTTCCGCATCCCCTGCGAATGAAACCCCGGCGCTACCTGCTGGTTGATGATCACGACATCCAGCTCCGGCAGCCGCTGGTACAGCTTATCGATCACCTGCGTGACGATCTCCGGGTCGATGAGGTTATCGCGGCCGAAGTCGATACGGCTTTGTTCCTCCACATCAAGATGCGGTTTGATGTACACATTCGTATTCCAGTTGTGCCCCTGCACGAACATGGCATCGGTGTTCACCTTGTTCTTTTGAAACAATTGCAGCATTTCCGCACCAAACGGGTCGTTGCCCACCACCCCCATCACTTCCACCTGCTGCACGCCCAGCGCTACCAGGTTGTTGACCAGGTTGCCGGCGCCGCCCAAACTATATTTCTGCCGGTACACGGGTTGTATGGCTTTGCCGGTTTCCACGGAAAGCTCATGGTGAGAGGCGTCGATAAACCAGTACACGTCCAGGCAAAAATCACCGATCACGGCTATCTTTAATTTCCGGATATCCTGTAATATCTGCTTTAGCTTTTGCTCGTTCATATTTTCTTGTTCGTTTGAATTTTAGTAAGCGTTACGGATTTGCCGCCACATCGTAATCGATGCCCTGTGATCTCAACACCGACCTTGCTTTGATGGCGTAAAACACCAGGTATAAAAAGCCGGCCACACCGACGAAATAGGAATAGTGAATACCCAATAAGCTATCCTTGGCCAGCCAGCCCTGCAGGAGGCTCAGGATGCCGCCGCCCATGCACATCATGATCAATAAACTGGAACCTTCATTGGTATGCTTGCCCAACCCGGCGATGGCCAGGGTGAAGATGCAGGGCCAGAGCGTGGAGCAGAACAGCCCGACGCTGATAAAAGCAAATACGCTGGTCATACCGCCGGCGATAATGCCCACCAGCAGCGCCACGATGGCTAAACCCGAGAAGATCAGCAATTGCCGCGCGGGATTACCCTTGCTTAAAAAATCACCGGCGATCATCACCAGTATCACCGGCGCATAGATGTAAAACGGCGTGATATCGTGGTTGGCGATCCTGTTGACCAGCAGGAATACCACGAAGGCGATATACGGCACCAGTACATTCAATAACCGCCGCATAGCAGGCCTAACGTTAAAGATGCTGACAGAAGCCGTCCACCGCCCGATCATGAGGCTGGCCCAGTACAGCGAAATATAGGGCGCGATCTTACCCGTTTCGAGGTTCATCGTATGTTTGATCAGCTCGGGGAGATTGCTGGCCGTGGATACTTCCACGCCCACGTATACGAAAATGGCGATCATGCCGAGTGACAGCTGCGTGTAATGAAAGGCCGATCTTTTTGATTTTATATTGATCGCAAGTGTAGCGTCTTCCGGGGGAACCAGGCTGGTATCAGCAGGCGCTGTCACCCGTCCGGGCAGCGAAGAAAATCTAAAAATAACCGCCACCACCACGAAAGCAAGGCCTAATAACAGGTAAGGTGTTTTCACAGCGTTGATGCTGGCGACGGTTGTACCTTCAGTATTCAGTGTGCCGAATATGGCAAAGCTTACGATCAGCGGGCCGATGGTCGTGCCGAAATTGTTGATACCGCCGGCCAATGACAATCGTTTGGCGCCGCCCTTCGGATCGCCCAACACGATCGCCAGCGGGTTGGCCGCCATTTGCTGCAGCGAAAAGCCCAGGCCGACAATAAACAGGCCCGATATCATGAGCAGGAACGATTCGCTTTCTGCAGCGGGATAAAAAAGTAAGGTACCCAATGCAGAGATGATCAGCCCCCAGGCAATACTGTTCTTATACCCCAGCCGGCTGATGATATCCTGCTTCAACCATTTGGAAATAAAATAATAAACGATCGCTCCTACGGTGTATGCCACATAATAAGCTAATGAGACCATCTGCGATTGCCACTGCTCCAGGTGCAGCTTTTCTTTGAACACCGGGATCAGGATATCGTTGCTGGCCGCCACAAAGCCCCAGAAGAAAAACACCAGCACCAGCGTAGTAAAATGCACCGCAGTGGTTTTGTACGGCGTGGTGAAACGATGATCGGTTTGTGTAACTCCTGCAGGCATGTTGCTAAAATTATTTTTTTGACCGCTCCCGGTTATCGGTACGGAATGGCGCAGCCGGCAATCCTTCTTTATTGAACAGGTTGCTGCCGGATGGATTATCGGCCCATGCATATCGCACCGCCACCGGGTCGCTGATGGCATCGCTCCAGACCATTATCTTTTGTCCTTCGATTTTTGCATGTGCCCATACGAATTGGTAATCCGCACCTGCGATAGCGAAGCGTTGCAATACGGTATCGCCTTTTGCTACCAGTCCGCTGCCGGTATTGGAAAACGACAGGACTATTTTATTCCCTTCTTTTTGCATCGACCGGTACACCGGCCCTGTGTACACGACATCGTTATTACCATACACCGCATGTTCGGCGGCGAGGAACAGGCGCCTGCCCACATCCCTTTTATTCAGCGGGTGCACATCGTTCCATTCCCCGATATCGATCGTCACGGCCATGCCGGTTTCGGGTAGGGTAAGGGTCATAGCCTGCGCTTCGCGCAGTTCCGCCCAATCGCTTTCGCCCGGTTCTTTTACTGCCTGCTTAAAATTGGGAAGTTGTACGAACAGGAACGGGAAATGTTGCTGGTTCCAGCGCGCCCGCCAGTCGTTGATCAATGCCGGGAATAACCTGCGGTATACCACCGCCCGCTCCGCGTTGGCTTCGCCCTGGTACCACAGCACCCCTTTAATGGCATAGGGAACCAGCGGGGCGATCATGGTATTGTACAGGGATGTCGGTTGAAAATTGAACCGCGTCAGGCTATTCGCCGGGAAAGGCGCCACGCTGGCTCCTGCTTTATACCGCCAAGCCCCTTCCAGGCTGATGGTCTCATTGCCGATCTGCAGGTAATAGCGTTTGTCCATGACGAACCCACCGGGGCCCTGCAGGTTGGTGATGCGGATCACGATCGTATGCGTTCCCTCGCTCAACATACCTGCCGGCAGTTTGTATTTGCGGGCCGTATGTTTATCTGTTGTAGTGCCCGCCAGCTTTCCATCGATCCAGGTGCTGTCCTGCTCCAGGATATTACCAAGAAATAAAGTGGCGGGCTGACCGGCTTGCTGTTTCGTGATCACGATCTGTTTTTCAAACCACACCACGCCATCCAGGTTTTTCAGGCCATTGTTTTCCCAGCTGGCTGGCATGTTCATGGAAGCCCATTGGTGGTGATCATACCGCGTATCGTACCATTTTATCGCTTCATTGTTTCCCTGGTCGGCTTTCGCCACCTGTGCGTACCAGTTATCTTTCAGCTGCTGGTCGGCGGCCTGGATTCGTGCGATCGCTGCCGTATCCTTATATTTTGCCGCCTGTTGCAAAAGATCGGGGAACGATGACAGCCCGGCTTCACTTACCCATGCTTCTGCCGGCGTGCCGCCCACCGTGGAGTTGATCAGGCCGACAGGCACTTTGTATTTCTTATAAAAGTCCAGGGCGAAGAAATAGCCCACCGAGGTAAACTTCAATACCGTTTTGGGATCGGCAGCCTGCCATCCCTCCGATTTCACATCGGCCACCGGGCTAAACTTCCAGTCGCGTTCTACTTTGAATTGACGAATGAATGGATTCGTAGCGGCCGCGATCACATCCGGGTATTTGTCTGTAAGCCGTCCCATGATAAACTCCATGTTCGACTGGCCCGAGCATAACCATACTTCACCGACGAGGATATTGGTTATTTCAATTGTATTATCTCCCGTAATGACCATCGTATAAGGACCACCGGCTTTTTGGGCCGGCAGATCGATCCGCCATTTTTTATCTGCATTTGTTTTGACTGACCAGGTTTGCCCGTTAAAAGCAATCGTCACCTGTTCACCTTCATTCGCCCATCCCCATATGTGCAAAGGCTGGTCGCGCTGCAGCACCATGCCGTTGCTGATCAGCCGGGGTAGTGTTACCGTTGCCTTTGCCGTTGCTACGATAAAACACAGCAACAGCAGTACAAAATGTTTAGCCTTTATGATAAAACCACTTGTCATTCTCTCAGCTATAATTTTTCCAGCTTGAATACGTGCGCCACCGGTTGGTTGATGCGATACACCTGTTCCCGCATTTCATCCAGTTTTTTATAATTGGTCGCTTCATTGGCTTTCGCATCACCGTACAGGACCAGTTGCTTTTTGGTCGTGGCATTGG
>JBEVLT010000218.1:0-13178 GCA_040509055.1 Chitinophagaceae bacterium | reverse complement strand
GGCAAGTGCGATAAAGAGATGAGTATGTTTTTTCAAGGAAATGATTTGGTAAAAATAAAGCTGTTTAAGGCTTCATGTCTGACAACTAAAATTATTTACTCAAAAATAACCCTTATGTAATAATTGTCTTTTTATATCTCATAGTGAAATGTTAAGCCATGGAAACCAGCAAAATTCTTTCAGCCGATTGGCTGGACCTGCTCTTTGACGGGCGCAACAAAACGTATGGTGCTTATGATCTTCGCAGAACATACACCAGCCGTGTTGTAAAAGCAATTCTCCTGACAGGTGGCATCGTAGCCCTTGTATTTACCGGTAGCGTACTGGCCAGTTCATTGAAGCCGGATATCGTTAAACAAACGGCGAAGGAAGGGGTCGTTATCCGGCAAATAGAAGTGGATAAGCCAAAGGAGCCTGAACCGGAACAGAAGCGGCAGCCGGAACCCGCGCCGGAAAAGAAAGCGGTCCCGGATGTACAACCACGGGTGGAGAAGTTCACGACATTTATTGTGACCGAAGACCCGTCTTCCCCTCCGCCGGCACAGAGTGAGTTAACCAATGCCGGCATCGGCCTTATCAAAAGCGATGGCCCCGATGATGGCGGGATACAAATGCCCGATCCGGGCCCGGGCGACGGAAAAGGTCTTTTTGACGATACGAATCAAAAAACTAATGACGAATTTATACCGGTGGAAGTTGATGCCCGGTTCAATGGCGACTGGCATAAGTTCCTCGGGCGATACCTGGATGCAAATGTGCCGATTAACAATAATGCGCCGCAGGGAAGATACACGGTCATGATGCAGTTTGTTGTGGATGTGGATGGATCGGTAAGCGATATCAAGGCATTGACCAACCTGGGTTACGGCATGGAGCAGGAAGCGATCCGCGTGTTGAAGAAAGCAGCGAAGTGGATACCTGCCATTCAAAACGGCAGACCGGTAAAAGCCTATCGAAGGCAACCGATCACCTTCGAAGTGATGAATGAATGAGGTTGATTAAAAAAAGAAGCGCCACTCTTTTACCGGGTGGCGCTTCCTGTTATTTTATTGCCGGCTGTAGTTCGGCGCTTCTTTGGTGATTTCGATATCATGCGCATGGCTTTCGCGCATGCCGGCATTGGTGATCTTGACAAACGATGCATTTTTCAGTTCATTGATAGTGGCCGCACCGCAATAGCCCATGCCGGCCCGCAGCCCGCCGGTATACTGATACACCACTTCTTTCAGGTAGCCTTTGTACGCCACCCGGCCTTCGATGCCTTCGGGTACAAATTTCTTTACATCATCTTCGGGGTCCTGGAAATAGCGGTCGCTGCTGCCGGTAGCCATAGCGCCCATAGAGCCCATGCCGCGGTATTGCTTGAACTTTCTTCCTTCGTAGATGATCGTCTCTCCCGGGCTTTCTTCGGTGCCGGCAAAGATGCTTCCCATCATCACGCAGTCGGCGCCTGCCGCCAGCGCCTTTACCATATCGCCGGTATAGCGGATGCCGCCATCGGCGATCAGCGGGATATTCTTTCCTTTCAGTACGGAGTGCGCTTCCATGATGGCCGTCAGCTGCGGCACGCCGGCACCGGCTACGATGCGTGTGGTACAGATCGATCCCGGGCCGATACCTACTTTCACGGCATCTGCGCCCGCTTCGGCCAGCGCTTTGGCGCCTGCCGCCGTACCTACGTTGCCGGCGATCACGTTCATCTTTTTAAAGTTCTTTTTTACTTCTTTCAGCGCGGAGATCACACCTTTGCTATGGCCGTGTGCGCTGTCCAGTGCGATCACGTCTGCACCGACGTGCTGCAGTGCTGCTACGCGGTCCAGCATGTCTTTGGTAATACCTACGCCGGCCCCTACCAGCAGGCGGCCATAAGTGTCTTTGATGGCGTTGGGAAAGCTATAGAGCTGCAGGATATCGCGGTAGGTGATCAGCCCGATTAGTTTGCCGGACTTACTGACCACCGGTAGTTTTTCAATCTTGTATTGGCGCAGTATCGTTTCCGCTTTTTTCAGGTCGGTGCCTTCCGGCGCAGTGATCAGGTTTTCGCAGGTCATCACTTCGCTGACCTTGCGCAAGCGGTTGCCTTCAAAGCGAAGATCGCGGTTGGTGAGGATGCCTACCAGCTTTTGGTTATTATCGAGAATGGGAATGCCGCCGATCTTGTTCTCACGCATCAGCTTCAGCGCATCGCCGATGGTAGCATCTTTCTGCAGGGTGATGGGGTCGAGGATCAGGCCGCTTTCGCTGCGCTTCACCTTGCGTACCTGCTCGGCCTGACGTTCAATGCTCATGTTTTTGTGCAGGATGCCCAGCCCTCCTTCGCGGGCCAGCGCCATGGCCAGGGAGGCTTCGGTGACCGTATCCATGGCGGCAGACAGCAGCGGAATATTCAGCTGTATATCCCTGGTCAGCCGGGTGCGGATGTCGACATCGCGGGGCAATACCTGGCTGTAGCCGGGCACCAGCAGTACGTCATCAAAAGTTAAACCTTCACCGATAAATTTTTCGCCTTTGGCAGGAGATCGCCGGGTAGAGCGGGCGGAAGAGGAAGTATTTATTGTTGCCATGTGCAAAGATAGGGCAGTGCTGAATTATGTACCAAATGAAATTTGCAGGGAGCGGTACCGGCTATGATCGCAAAAGGACTACCGGATCAGGGTGGTGGTACCTTTCTGCAGCACCTTCTGCCCCGTATCGCGGTGCGTATAGCTCAGGAACCATACGTACACGCCGGAGCCCTGCGGCAGGCCTTTTATCTTCCCGTCCCATTTTTCCTGCCAGTTGCGGGTAGTGAATACCAGCTGCCCCCAGCGGTTGAAAACGCTGAACTGCAGGTTGTCGGCCTTGAAGGCATTGTTAGGGCTCAGGTAATCATTCAGCCCATCGCCATTGGGCGTAAAGGCGGTGGGGACGGCGATAAAGCAGTTGCTCAATACACGCAGCGTTTGCTTCACACTGTCGCTGCAGCCCAATGTGTGATTGATGGCTACCAGCTTGATGGTATAATAGCTTTCCCGGTCGTTTTGAGGAAAGAGAACAGGTAAGGGGTGTTCTGCCGTGCTGGAGCTGATGGCATCGAAGCTCCAGCGCCAGGCGTCTATCTGTCCGGTGCAGGTATTGGTTACGTTTAGCGGGTCCTCGGGACAAATGATCGGCGGCATGGTAAACGCGGCCTTTACCTCGTTGTCGAAGGAAATGGTATTGGTGACCGTATCGCTGCAGATACCGTTGCTCACGATCAGCTGCACAGTGTTGTCGCCCGATGAAGGGAAGTCCATCGTATGGGTTTGGGTATGAACGATGGAATCGCCGTTGAAGGTCCAGGTCCAGTTGTTTACATCATGCGCGCCGTTGTGGGAGAAATGCAGGGTATTGGACCGGCAGTCGTATTCGATATTGTAGGTGAAGGCGGCGAATACGGTATCCACGGCCGTGAACGGACGGGAGTGCACGGGCAACACCACACCGCATTCGTCGGTGGCAGTGGAGCCGTCGGTGCCGGCCTTTAGCATGACCTGGTAAGTGCCTTTGACATACACAGGTGAGGCAAACCTGACGGTGATGACATCGCTTTTGCCATCTACGCAATTACCATTGGCGCCAATGACCGTTACAGGGGCAGGACCGGTCACCGCAAAATCGCTTCCATCGGCCGCGATGGTGCTGCAGTCTATCTTTTTGGGGAAATAGATCTTTACTTCCTGCGGTGCACAGCCTACCCTGCCAACGCTGTCGGCAAATATGGGCACCGGTATAAAGTATTGGAAGTTGATCTTTTCACCGGCCGGTACGGAGTTGTCGCAATAATCCAGCAGGGTATTCCCGTCGGGAGTGCCGTTATTGATCACCAGGTCATAGTTGCCGTTGGGCAGGGCAGATGCCAGGGTGATGGTGATCTCATCGAAATCAAATCCCGCTGCACAGCTGGTGGTCGTCACTCCGGTGACGGTGGTTACAGCAGGGGAGATGCTGAACTCGCTTCCTGTAGGTGTAAGAGTGTTGCACCGGATCTTTTTGTTCAGTTTCAGCGTCAGTTTCTTTCCGTCGCAGTCAGGTTTCGCCGATTGCATATGTGGGATGGCAGGATCGGTGATCACGCCGGTGCCCCCGCCAAACGACAGCGCATAGCCACTTTGTGTGTCCGAAAAATGGCTGATCATCAGCAGGTAGGTATGCCCGGCAATGAGGTTGGGCATCTGGGCAAAAGTGGGCATATTGTCCGAGGGTGTGGAGCCGCACTGGATATGGCCGACTCCCGATGCAGAAGCGCCGGTCACGCCGTATGTACCGGCCCAGTTGCCGGTGACGACCAGCGTGGGATCGGTGAAGATATCGTTTGGATCATGGCCTGTAATATCATACAGCTGCCAATCGTAATCTTCGTTCGCGGCAGCAGGAGTGATCAGGAACCCAAGCGTACCGGAAACAAAACAGGTGAATTTATAGAAAAAAGGGTTTTTATTCTGGTACAGGTTGCCCGTGCCCGAACAGCCGGGGACGAACAGGTCATTGGTAGCGCAGATGGGCACATTCACCTGGTTGAAGGTGGTGGTGCCGCAGACCGGGAAAGCGGTGGAGGGTGTTTGTCCCAGCTGGGTGCAGGGCTGTGCCAGCACAAGGGTGCGGCCAAAAAGAAAAAGCAGTAGTAAGGCAACAGCAGGTTTCAGGGACATCGCTCAAAAATAAATGAAATGCAGTTAAAGCTCAGTTAATGACACCAAAATCAGTCACTTCGTTGCTCCTCTCAGGCCAGCTGGTACAATTTACCGGGCAGGGAAAGGATGACACCCTGCAATTCAAGACTGAGCACGGCGGCGGCTACCGCGCTGCTGCTAAGGTTGCTTTTCAGGTTCAGCTCATCGATAGGCGTGTACTCCTTTTCCTTCAGGATGGTGATGATCTTCTTTTCATCTTCCGTCAGCTCGATAAAAATTTCCCGTTGCTTTTTGGCGGATACTTTGGGTTTTTCCGCCCAGTTCATCACATCCAGCAGTTCGCCCGCTTCTGTGAGCAGGATGGCCTTGTTGGTGCGGATCAGGTAGTTGCAACCGGCGCTTTTGTGATCGGTGGTTTTGCCGGGAAATGCGAACACATCCCTGTTGTAGCCGTTGGCCAGTTCGGCCGTGATCATGCTGCCGCCTTTCACCCCTGTTTCGATTACCACCGTGGCATCGCTCATGCCGGAAACGATGCGGTTGCGCGTAGGAAAATTGTGCTTGTCGGGATTGGTGCCACTGCGGAACTCGGTCAGCAGGCCGCCGCCGTGTTTGACCATATCCCGCGCCAGCGCGGCATGCTGGGAGGGATAAAGCTGATCGAGCCCGTGCGCCAGCACGCCTGCCGTCGGCAGGTTGTTTTTCAGGGCCGCCTTATGGGCTACGGCATCTATACCAAAGGCCAGCCCGCTTACGATCAGCACCTGCTGTGCGGCCAGCTCCTTTACCAGCTTTTCAGTGGCCTGCCTGCCATACTCCGTGTGGTTGCGTGTACCTACGATGGCCACGATCTTTGGATGATTCAGATCGGCTTCGCCTTTGTAATACAGCAGCGTGGGCGCATCGTAGCAATTCAGCAGGCGTTGCGGGTATTGCGGGTCGGTGATAAAGAGTGGGTTGATCCGGTATTTTTCAAAAAAGCGCATCTCGGTCTCGGCGGCAGAAAAGTCGCGGAAAGATTTGATGCTCCGGGCCCGTACCTGCCCGATGCCTTCCAGCGAGGTCAGTTCCTTCAGCGACGCGCTGAATACATCCTGTATGGTTCCGTATTTCTCAGCCAGTATCCTGGCATGCACACAGCCGATATGGGGCACAAGTGTAAGCCCGACGCGGTAAAGCAGATCCTGGTCCATCTTCAATTTTCATTAGGATCATTGAAAATAACTAAAATCCGGGTGAAATGTACCGGCTATTGCCCGGTAATGGTCAGTTCTGTGCGGCGGTTCTGTGCGCGGCCTTCCTCGGTCGTGTTGTCGGCCACCGGCCTGGACTCGCCATAGCCTTTGTAGCTCAGCCGCTGAGGCGATATTCTTTTGTTGATCAGGTAGCTGACCACTGTTTTTGCGCGGCTTTCGCTCAGCAGCTGGTTGTCGGCAGGTTTGCCTACATTATCCGTATGCCCGCTGATCTGAACGGTCACACCGGGATTATCCTTAAGCAGCTGTACCACCTTGTCCAGCTCCACCTGCGAGGCAGGGCCCAGGTCGGCCTTCTTTACGTCGTAAAAAACATTTTTCAGCACCATGCTGGCGTTCATTTCGATTGGCTGCAGCGGGATATCCTTCCGGTACACGGAGTCCGGCGCTTCCTGGCTTAGTGTATAGTTATCCGAATAAAACAGGTAACCTTTCCGGTTTACATTGAAGGCATAGTCCTTTCCTACCGGCAGTGTCACAAGGTAATGGCCTTCTTCATCGGTCTGCGCATTGGAGATAAGCCGGCCTGTAGCCAGGTCAGTCAGCTGCACGGCCGAGGGCAGACCGGCGCCCGTTTTTTTGTCGGTCACCCGCCCCTTTACCCAAAGCGTGCGGTAAGGGCGTATATCCTCCCGTATCTCAAACGTATAAATATCCAGTCCCCCCTTGCTATCGCTTCTGTCGCTGGCATAATAAGCTGTTTTGCCATCGGTGGTGATAAACAGCGTGCCTTCTTTGTGCACGGTATTGATAGGGTAGCCCAGGTTCACAGGCGTGCTCCAGGTGCCATTGGGTTGTCTGCGGGTATAAAACAGGTCGTCATCGCCATAGCCAGGCCAGTAGTTCGATGTAAAATAAAAGGTCTGGTTATCGGCATGGATAAAGGGGCATTGTTCGTCGCCGCTGGTATTGATGGCAGGCCCCAGATTTTCGGGGTTGCTCCAGCGGCCGCTGGGCAACAGGTGCGATACATAGATGTCGCTGCCGCCATACCCGTCCAGGCGGCGGCTGGCAAAATAAAGGTCCTGTTTATCGGGCGACAGGCAGGGTTGTGAATCCCATTGATCTGAATTGAGGCCATAACCCAGGTTGATCGCTTCGCTCCAGCCATCCTTTTCACGATAGGAAATATAAATATCGCACCCGCCGGCGCCATCCGCCCGGTTGCAGCCGGTAAAAACCAGCCATTCACCATCCTGCGAAATGTTTTGCGCGCCTTCGTTCGAGGGTGTGTTCACGCTGCCCGGAACAGGGGCGGCTTTTGTCCAGTCGCTTTGCGCGGCTTGGCTGTAAAAGAAATCTTCATTGTTGCCGCCTACCTTGCGGGTAAATACCAGCTCCTGCCCGTCGATGGTAAGCGAAGGAAAATATTCCGACTGGGCAGAATTGATGCCGCTTCCTGCATTGCGGGGCGCAAACACGTAATTGGCCACGGGATGCTTTTGGGCATAGTCCAGGGCAAACTCGTAACACCGCTTGCGGTATTGCGTGGCTTTCAGGGATGTTTCGTTTTTGGGCGGCTTTTTTTCCAGCAATTCATTAATGGCATCCAGCGCTTTTTTGAATTCACCGAGTGCTGCCAGGTTGATGGAATAAGGGAGCTTGTAAGTAATGGTATAGTTTGGGTCAAGTGCAAAGGCCTTTTCATAATGTTCCGCCGACAGCCGGTGATTTCTCAGCTCGCCGTACACTCCGGCCAGCGACAAATAGGCATCCACATAGTTGTTGTCGAGCTGGATGCTTTGCTGCAGCAGCCCGGCTGCCAGCGGCAGACTGCCATCCTGTGCCCGCTCGATGGCCTGGTTGTACAAGGCCACTGCTTTTTTATTGATGGAAGCAGGATTGTATTGGCCCAAAGCCGTGAGGCAGAGTACACCGCACAGGGCCGATAGTAAATTTGTTTTCAGGAACAACCGCATAGATCAGCGAATCTATTCAAATTTCATTCCCGAATACAGAAGGAAATGTTAAACGGGTAGATCAGGGAACGTTGATATACTTATGCAATTGCAGGCTGAGCTCCCACTGCGGGTGATCTTTGATGTAGCCGATGATCAGGGGAATGATCGTTGCCGCCTTGTCCCATTCGGGCTGCAGGTAAAGCCGGCAGCCATCGCCCACCTGTGCGGCATGTTTTTCTGCCCAGGCAAAATCGGATTTGTTAAAGACCACGATCTTCAGTTCACTGGCCCGGGCCAGTATAGCAGGCAGTGGCGGCTTGAATTTTTTGGGCGACAGGCAGATCCAGTCCCAGCTGCCGCTGAGCGGCGATGAGCCGGAGGTTTCGATATGTGTTTTTAACCCGGCCTGCTGCAATTGCCGGGTCAGTTCATCGAGGTTATGCATCAGCGGCTCACCTCCTGTGATCACTACGATCTCCGACGGAGTTTTCTTTACCTCGGCTACAAGGCCGGCAATGGCAAACAAGGGGTGTTTGTCCGCTTCCCAGCTTTCCTTTACATCACACCATACGCATCCCACATCGCAGCCGCCAAGACGGATGAAATAGGCAGCCTTTCCCTGGTGATAGCCTTCGCCCTGCAGGGTGTAAAAATGCTCCATCACCGGGAGCGAAGAGGTAGTATGGGATATCGCGGTGTTCACTAAAACGGATAACAGGTTGATAAACGAAAAGGTTGAACAGGCTGACAGGCCATTTCGGCCGGCCGGCTCAGTTTTTCGTGTCGCAGGAAATAAACGTATTCTTCAGCAGCGCGGCGATCGTCATCGGGCCTACGCCTCCGGGCACCGGGGTGATCCAGGCGCATTTGGGCGATACGGCGTCGAAATCCACGTCGCCTTTCAGCCGGAAGCCCGATCTTTTCGAATCGTCCCGTACGCGGGTAATGCCTACATCGATCACGACAGCCCCCTCTTTCACCATATCCGCCTTTACAAATTCAGGGCGGCCCAGCGCCGCCACGATGATATCTGCCTGCAGGCAGAGTTCCTGAAGGTTTTGGGTGTGGGAGTGGCAAATGGTGACCGTGCAATTGCCCGGCTCACTGTTGGCGCTGAGCAGGATGCTCATGGGGCGGCCCACAATATTGCTGCGCCCGATGACCACCGCATGTTTGCCGGCGGTTTTGATGCCGTAGTGCTCCAGCAGCAGCATGATGCCATGCGGAGTAGCAGGTATATAAGCAGGCTGGCCCTGCACCATCTTCCCGATATTGACCGGGTGAAATCCGTCCACATCTTTGTCCGGGTGAATGGTATTGATCACTTTCTCGTCGGAGATATGTTTGGGCAGGGGCAGCTGTACCAGTATACCGTCCACATCGGGGTCGGTATTCAGCTCTTCTATCTTTTCCAGCAATCGTATTTCAGGGATGTCTTCTTCGAAGCGGATCAGCGTGGAGCCGAAGCCGGCTTCTTCACAGGCTTTTACTTTGGCCGCCACATAGGTTTCGCTCGCCCCGTTTTTGCCGACCAGTACAGCCGCCAGGTGGGGCACTTTTTTTCCCTCGATGGCGCGCTGCGCCACATCGATCGCGAGCTTTTCCCGGATCGCCTGCGCCGCTTTTTTCCCGTCTAAGATTTGCATGGCGCAAAGGTATTGCCCGGTCCGCTACAGGCCAAACCGATATGCCGGTATTTTACCGTAACTTAGGGTAAGCCAAACCTTATCCCGATGAAACCGGTTATCCTTATCCTGCCGGCATGCTTTGCGTGCGTGGTTGGCTGTAGCCAGGTATTGCGCAAACCCGTGGCAATGGCCTATACAGGGCTGGGTGCTTACAGCCTGCAGCATGCCGATGTTTTTTCCTTCACGGCCAACCAGGCCTCGCTGGCCACCCTGAAAAGCACGACCGCCGGTGTATATGGTGAGCGGCGCTTTCTCCTGGCTGCGCTGAGCAGTTATACGGCCGCCGCCGCCCTGCCTACTTCTTCAGGAAATTTTGGATTGAAAGCCGGTTACCACGGATCCGGACTGTACAACGAAACACAACTGGGACTCGCCTATGCCCGGGGCCTTGGTAAGCGGGTGGATGCCGGCGTGCAGTTTAATTACAACGGGATCCGCATGGCCGGCTATGGCAATGCATCGGCCATCAGCTTCGAAGCGGGCGCCGTACTGCACCTGTCGGATCTACTTCATGCGGGCATTCATGTCAATAACCCGGTAGGTGGAAAATTTGGCAAGGCGCAGCAGGAAAAATTGCCGGCTATCTACACGGCCGGGATAGGATACGAAGCGTCTGAGCTGTTCTTTATCAGCATGGAGGTGGTAAAGGAAGAAGATCAGCCGGTAACGGTGAATGCAGGGATGCAATATACTTTTCTGCGGGTGCTGCTGGCCAGGGCCGGTGTATCCACCGGCGTTTCTTCTGCCTGGCTGGGCGTGGGGCTGCTATGGAAAACGTTTCGCCTGGATGTTACGGCCAGTTACCATCCTCAACTGGGCATCACACCGGGCCTGCTCCTCATCTTCCAGGCTAAACCCAGGCAGGAATGAACAGGTGGCTGCTGATAATATCCCTTTGCTATGCAGTGGCCTGCCCGGCGCAGGACCTGCCGCCGGTAACCGAACAACAACTGGAAAGCCTGGCAGAACTGGAACAGGCGGAGACCGAAGATGACAGCTACCTGCAGCAGCTGACCCGCTTCCGGAAAAATCCCCTGAATCTTAATACTGCCGACCGTGATGACCTGCGGGAGCTGCGATTGCTTACTGATCTGCAGATCGATCATTTTCTCGCTTACCGGCGCCTGTTCGGTCCGTTGATCAACGTATACGAGCTGCAGGCTATTCCTGCATGGGATATCATGACTGCACGGCGTCTGCTGCCCCTGGTCACGGTGGCTAATCCTGTTCCGCTGCGGGAAGACCTGCGGCAGCGGTTTCGCCAGGGCGATCACAGCCTGCTGCTCAGGACCTCCCGGGTGATCGGGCAGGTCAAGGGATTTGACCCGGCTGTGACGGGTACAAGGTACCTCGGCAGTCCGCAACGTTTATTTTTCCGGTACCGGTATGCGTACAAGGACCTGCTGCAGGTTGGCGTGCTGGGCGATAAAGATGCAGGCGAGCAGTTTTTCAAAGGGGCGCAGCGATATGGCTTTGATTTTTATTCCTTTCATCTGTTTGTCCGCAAGGCCGGCCGTGTACGCGCCCTGGCTCTTGGCGATTTTACCGTCAACATGGGGCAGGGGTTGATCCAGTGGCAAAGCCTGGCTTTTAAAAAAAGCGCGGAGGCGATGAGCATAAAAAGACAATCGCCTGTGCTTCGTCCCTATAATTCAGCGGGCGAATACAATTTTCACCGCGGAGCCGGCATTACTATCCGGAAGGGCAACCTGGAAGCTACTGCTTTCGTATCGCTGCGAAAGCTCAGCACCAGTTCCATTACTGATACGCTGACCGGTGACGCTGCTTTTTCTTCGTTCCGGATGTCGGGCTATCACCGTACCCAGAGCGAGGCCGGCAGCCGCAACAACCTGCAGCAATTGGTTGCGGGGGCAGTACTGCGCTATATACGGGAGCGGTGGCATATCGGCGTCAACGGCATTTATTACAACTTTTCCCAACCCCTGCAGAAGCGCGACGAACCATACAACCGGTTTGCCATCAGCGGCAATCGGTGGTACAATGCCAGCGCAGAATACAGCTATACCTATCGGAATGTTCACGTATTCGGAGAAGCCGCGATCGACAAACAGTTGAACAGGGCGCTGCTGAATGGCTTGCTGGTAAGTGTGGATGCCCGGGTAGACATAGCATTGCTGCATCGCTCCATTGCTGCAGATTACCAGGCGGTAAATGGGAATGCATTTACCGAAAACCTCCTGCCTTCCAATGAGCATGGCCTGTACGGTGGCGTCACGGTGCGCCCCGCCACAGCCTGGAAGCTGGATGCCTATGCCGACCTGTACCGGTTTCCCTGGCTGAAATACAGGGTGGATGCACCATCTGCAGGGAAAGATTTTTTTATCCAGCTCACCTATATACCTGATAAGCGCACAGAGCTGTACACACGATTCAGGAGTGAGGCAAAGCAGGGTAATCAACCGGGGGCAGATGCGGCTACCGGTCAGCTGGTATTGCTTCGCAGGCAAAACTGGCGGTCACAGCTCAGTTATAAAGTAAATACGGCGCTCACCCTGCGCAACCGGGTGGAACTGGTGTGGTACCAGGCAGGCGATGCTGCGCGGGAAATGGGTTTCCTGTTGTTCGCCGATCTGCTGTACCGGCCCCTGATGAAGCCTTTCTCAGCTACAGCGCGGCTGCAGTATTTCGAAACGGATGGTTATAACGCCAGGATTTATGCGTATGAGAACGACGTGCTGTACAGCTATTCCATCCCGGTTTTTTATGATAAAGGCTATCGCTATTACCTGCTGCTCGGCTATGAGCTCAATAATACCCTGGCATTCTGGCTACGCTGGGCGCAAACGATCTATCCGGGCAAAAGCCAGATCGGCTCAGGCACCGATGCCATCAGCGGTAACAAAAGAAGCGAACTGAAGCTCCAGGTGCAATGGCTGTTTTAAATTTAAAATGCTTTGAGTTTCTTTTTTTCAAGACCGGCCTTGATAAGGCGGAGCACCTCTTCCTCGCTGGTCAGGTCGTAGGTGCTAATGTTCAGCTCTTTGGCCTGCTGTTCAGAAAGCTGCAGCAGCGCGGCGATATCAGTAGAAGGCCTGATTTTCGTGAGTTTCTTTTTAACCTTGTCGTAATAGTAACAGGTCGATTCAAGCTTCAGGTATTTTCTTGACGAAGTTGTAAGAAGGCCGCTGGAGAGAGAAGCTACCACTTTCTCGTTGCTTTTTAACAGCTGGCCGTTGGCGTCGTCCAGCATCACCTCGTAGTAAACAGGCTTGCCTTTGCTGCCGACCTGGGCGGAGCTGAGAAAGCGGGTCCTGACTACCGAGTCGCCGCTTTTCACATTCAGGGTAAACTCCTTTATTTCTTCATTTACTTCCAGCGAGTCAGTGCCGTTGAGAAACGAAATGGTCTGGTCGCGTACGTTGTACCTGAATGTATAATCGGTGTAGACCCGTCCATCGGGCGTGGTAAGCGTACCGCTGAGCCAGGTGATATACAGGAACGGCGTTCCCATCACCCTTTCTCCATCGATAATAGTATAGGTATCGGTAAGGTACAGGTCTTTTTTCAGGTAAAAACCATCCTGGCCGTTGATATTAACGATATTCTGGTAGGCAGAAAGATCCCGGGGAGTAACGGGAGGACCATTCATAGAGCCTTGTGCAGCGCTGCGTGCTGCAACCGTTGCAGCCAGCAGCAACAGGAGGGTTTGTTGGATTGTTT
>JBEVLT010000217.1:0-4392 GCA_040509055.1 Chitinophagaceae bacterium | reverse complement strand
ATATCACTAATTCGCACCCGGAATTTATAGAGAACCTGTATCGCGACTACCAGACAGACCCGGGAAGCATCGATCCCGAGCTGAAAAAATTCTTCGAAGGGTTTGATTTTGCGGTCAGCAATAACGCTGGTGCAAACGGAGCTGCTGCGGCTCCTGCTGCAACGGTTGCTGGTCCTGCCCCCGCAGCCGGAGACGGCAACTGGAAGAAGGAACTCGGTGTTTACCGCATGATACTGGGCTACCGCAACAAGGGCCACCTGATCGCCAGGACCAACCCGATCCGGGAAAGAAAGGACCGCGATGCCAATCTTCATCTTTCTTTTTTCGGTCTTACCGAAGCAGACCTGGACCAATCGTTCCGCGTAGGAGACCGCATCGGCCTGGGTACAGCCACCCTGCGGGATATTCTCGCTCACCTGCAAAATGTCTATGCCGATCATGTTGGGATAGAGTTTAAATACATCAGCAACCAGGAGAAAGTGAACTGGCTGGCCAATGAAATGGAGAAGAAATTTTCCGGCCCGTTGCCGCTGGAGAAGAAGAAACGGATACTGGAAAAGCTGAACCAGGGCGTGATGTTTGAAAAATTCCTGCATACGAAGTATGTAGGCCAGAAGCGGTTTTCGCTGGAAGGCGGCGAAACGACCATTGCAGCGCTGGATGCCATCATCACTACCGCCGCCGACAATGATGTGCAGGAAGTGGTGCTGGGGATGGCCCACCGGGGCCGGCTGAATGTGCTGGCCAATGTGATGGGCAAGACCTACGAACAAATTTTCAGCGAGTTTGAAGGTACGGCCAAGGTGGACCAGACCATGGGCAGCGGCGATGTGAAATACCACATGGGTTTTGGCAGTGAAGTAAAAACGCCCAATAATAAAACCATACACCTGAAGCTGATGCCCAATCCCTCGCACCTGGAGGCTGTAGACCCGGTAGTGGTGGGTTTTGCCAGGGCCAAGGCCGATGTGCTGTATGCTTCAGAGTACGACAAAATATTGCCGATCCTGATCCATGGGGATGCTTCGGTAGCGGGCCAGGGTATCGTGTATGAGGTGATACAGATGAGCAAGCTGAGCGGTTATTATACCGGTGGCACCATTCACTTCGTGATCAATAACCAGATCGGTTTCACTACCGATTTCGACGAGGCCCGCAGCTCCGATTATTGCACCTCGCTGGCTGCTGCTATCCAGGCGCCTGTGTTTCATGTAAACGGCGATGATCCCGAAGCTGTGATCAAATGCTCGGAAATAGCTACCCGTTACCGGCAGGAATTCAATTCCGATGTGTTCATCGATATGGTATGCTACCGCCGGCACGGCCACAACGAAGGAGACGACCCCAAGTTTACCCAGCCCCGCCTGTACGAGCTGATCGACAAGCATGCCAACCCGCGGGAAGTGTATGTGAAATACCTGCTCGAACACGGCGAAGCAGATGCCAAAGAGCTGGCGAAGGATATGGAAAAGCAGTTCTGGAGCGATCTGCAGGAGCGGCTGGACGAGGTGAAGCAAAAACCGCTGCCTTATCACTACCAGCAGCCGGAAATATGGTGGCGCAACCTGCGCAAGGCTACGGAGGACGATTTTGACCGTTCGCCGGTGACTGCCATTACCGAACAACAATTCCAGTCGATTTTCGACGCCATGATGAAATGGCCGGAAGGGTTTAAGCCCCTGCGCAAGATCGAAAAGATCATCCAGGACAAGGTCAAGCTGTTTGAAACAGAGCGGAAACTGGACTGGGCCAGCGGCGAGCTGCTGGCGTATGGCAGCCTGCTGCTGGATGGAAATGATGTGCGGATGAGCGGCCAGGATATCCGGCGCGGCACCTTCTCCCACCGGCATGCCGTGCTGCGGGATGAGAACAACGATGATGCATACAACCGTATCAGCCGTATTCCCGGGGCTGAAGGGAAATTCCGGATATACAATTCTTTATTGAGCGAATACGGTGTGCTCGGGTTTGAATACGGCTATGCACTGGCCAATCCCAATGCACTGGTGCTGTGGGAGGCCCAGTTCGGCGATTTTGCCAATGTAGCCCAGGGGATGATCGACCAGTTCATCGCGGCCGGTGAGCAGAAGTGGAACCGCATGAATGGCCTGGTGCTGTTGCTGCCACATGGCTACGAAGGCCAGGGACCGGAGCACAGCAGCGCCCGCCTGGAGCGTTTCCTGCAGATGTGTGCCGAGCTGAACATGGTGATCACTAACATTACTACGTCGGCCAACCTGTTTCATGCCCTGCGCCGCCAGATCGCCTGGCCGTTCCGCAAACCACTGATCAATTTTTCGCCCAAGGCCAACCTGCGTCATCCCGATAGTTATTCACGCATCGAAGCGTTTACCAGCGGCAGTTTCCAGGAAGTGATCGACGACCAGTTTGCCGAGACTGACCAGGTACGTAAAGTACTGTTCTGCAGCGGTAAAGTATACTTCGATCTGGCCGAACGCCAGCAGAAAGAAAATCGCCGGGATGTGGCGCTGGTAAGGCTGGAGCAATTATATCCCCTGCCCCTGAAGCAGTTGGATGAACTGTATAAAAAATACAATAAGGCCACCTGGTTCTGGGTGCAGGAAGAACCGCTGAATATGGGGGCTGCCTCCTTCCTGCAAATGAACCTGAAGAGCATCAACTACGGCGTGATCAGCCGCCAGCCTTCTGCGGCACCGGCCACCGGTTTTGCCAAAATACACAAGCAGGAGCAGGAGGAGATCATCGAGACGGCGTTTTCTATTTAATTTTGATGCGGCGGACCAGACACGACAAACGTGCAAGCATAAATAACTAATGCAATGATTGATATTAAAGTACCGACAGTAGGGGAATCTATCAGCGAAGTAACGTTGCTGAAATGGAATAAAAAGGATGGAGATTACGTGGAGCGGGATGAAGTGATCGCTGAACTGGAAAGCGAGAAAGCGACATTTGAAGTAAATGCCGAGCAGGCCGGCGTACTGAAAACAGCAGTTGCCGAAGGCGATACGCTGAAGATCGGCGACGTGATGGCCAGCATTGACGAAACGGCTGCCAAACCTGCTGCCGGTGATTCGCCTGCACCGGCTAAAAAAGAAGAAGCTGCCGCAGCCCCTACAGAAGAAAAGAAGCCGGAAGCTCCCAGGCCTCCTGCCACGCCCCAGCCGGCAACCGGCGATGCGGGCATCAAAGCCACACCGGTGGCTTCAGCTATTATTGCCGATAAAAAAGTAGATCCTAAAACCGTGTCAGCTTCTGGCTACCAGGGTAAGATATTGAAGGATGATGTGCTGGCTGCTCTGGCCAACCCCGGAAAAAAAGCATTTGCCGGCGCCGAACTGTTCAGCCGCAATGTGCGCACCGAGAAGATGAGCAACCTGCGCAAGACGATCAGCAGGCGGCTGGTAGAAGCCAAGAATACCACGGCCATGCTCACTACGTTCAATGAAGTGGACATGACCAATATCATGGCTGTCCGCACTAAATTCAAGGATAAATTCAAGGAAAAGCACGGGGTAGGGCTGGGCTTTATGAGCTTCTTTGCCAAAGCCTGCTCGGTAGCATTGGCCGAATGGCCTTCTGTAAATGCGTATATCGATGGCGATCAGCTGATCTACCATGACTATGCAGATATCAGCATTGCGGTAAGCACGCCGAGGGGATTGACCGTGCCCGTGATCCGCAATGTGGAGAGCCTGGGTATGGCCGATATCGAAAAGAAAGTGATCGAACTGGCTGGTAAGGCCAGGGATAGCAAACTAACTACGGAAGAGCTCACCGGCGGCACGTTCACCATTACCAACGGCGGCGTATTCGGTTCGCTGATGAGCACGCCGATCATCAATATCCCGCAGAGCGCTATACTCGGCATGCATAAGATACAGGAACGCCCGATGGCGATCAACGGGCAGGTGGTGATCCGCCCCATGATGTATGTGGCGCTGAGCTATGACCACCGCATCATCGATGGCCGTGAATCGGTCAGCTTCCTGGTGCGGGTGAAAGAGCTGCTGGAAAGCCCCGAGCAGCTCCTGATCGGCAAAGACCCGGTGAAAACGCTTCTCGAGCTTTAATCATATTCCAATAAGGATTTTCTATGCAATAAACAGTCTTCTATTCCCTGAAATTATTCATGAGCCGGTATCATTCATACCTTAACAGCGCGGTACAGGTTCTGGATCAATACAAGGGAGAAGAACCGTTTGCTCCGTTCCTCAAAAAATTTTTTTCGCTTCACCGGAAATACGGTTCTTCCGACAGGAAGCAGATCGGTCATTTATGCTATTCGTATTTCAGGCTGGGAAAAGCCGGGCAGGAGCTGCCTGTTCCGGAAAAGGTGCTGGCCGGCTTATTTCTCTGTTCTTCCGCACCCGGCGCCCTGCTGGAAACGTTGCGGCCGGAATGGAATGC
>JBEVLT010000216.1:0-3400 GCA_040509055.1 Chitinophagaceae bacterium | reverse complement strand
GTATCTGCTCGATGGCTTCGCGGTCAAAAACGATGGACGAGTTGGAAGCGGTAGTAGCAGTACGCACACCGTTTACCTCCACATCGGGCAGCTTCAGGCTCTGGTCGCGCAGCAGGATGACGATGGGTTCGGAAAACTGCGAAGCCCGGATAACGCGGACCACCGATTCCTTACCGATATGGGTAACGGAGAGGGTTACATCGCTCATATGGGCCGGGAATTGCAGCAGAAAATTGCCTTCGTTCGTGCTTTGCACGGCAATATCGGTCTGGATCAGGCGGATCGTGGCAAAAGAAACGGGCTTACCCCGCTCATCCAGCACTTTCCCCCTGATGGTGTGGAAGGTTTGAGCAATAACCGGGCGGGCCGCAGCAATAAACAAAAACAGCAGTATAACTCCCCTCAATTTTCTCATCCTTAACGAATTGGTTAGCAAAGAGATGCGGTTGCAATGGCAGGCAGTTCTGAAAACAGGCGCAAAGGTAGGGCAGCGCAGGCAGGAGGATTTGCGCAATCGGGAACTTCGCTTGCGCAATACGCAAAGTGACTGTCTCATGACAGTAAGGGGAAGCAAATAAGGTGGAGCATCGCCCTCCTCACGATGTCTGCCTGCGTTTTACGCCCGGCCGGCTTCATTCGCTTGTTTGTTTTTCCCTTCCAAACCGGATCGGGACCGAATATCATTTCAGGATCAACGAATTGCTTCGTAATAACGAATTTACTGGTCGTCTACCTGAAACATTAACCATTGCCATACCATGACCAGCAACCTGTGCCTGAAAATCGTTTGCCTTAGCATTGCCTTTTTTTCTTTTATCCCGCTGACCGCGCAGGTCACCGGAAAGCTAACCGATGAAAAAGGCAGCGGCCTCGGCTTTGCCAGCGTGACGCTCATACAGGCAACAGACAACAAACCCAGGACAACTGTCATTACCGACTCTGCAGGAAAATATATTATCCCTCTGCCGGCGCCCGGCCATTATTTTCTCCGGTTTACGGCTATAGGCTTTGCAGAAACAAGATCCGATACATTTGAGCTCATCGCCGGCCGGGCTGCAGACAAGGGCATTACGACAATGCATGCCGACACAAAGAATCTTAATAATGTAACGGTTACGGCCCTCCGTCCTACCATTGTGCAGGAAGCAGACAAGCTGGTGGTAACTGTCGAAAATACGGCAATGGCCCAGGGCAATACCGCCTTTACCCTGCTGTCGAAAGCACCGGGCGTCTTTATCGACGCCGAAGGCAACATCCAGCTCAACGGCCGCAGTGGCGTAAACGTGATGATCAACGGCAAGCTCACTTATCTTTCGGCCAGGGATCTTCGCACCATGCTCGAAAGCATGCCGGCGGAAAACATTAAAAATATCGAGATCATCACCAACCCTTCTGCCAAATACGATGCAGAGGGCACTTCGGGCATCCTCAACATCAACCTGAAAAAGAATACGCAACGGGGCATGAACGGCAGCGTGTACAGCAGTGCAAACTACAACTTCAAACAAGCCGGCTACAGCTATGGAGCCAACCTCAACTTCAAGGGTGGCGGATGGAACTCCTTTATCAATGCAGACGGTAACCGCCGGGTAGGCGGCCGCGACGCTACTTTTACCCGTGTATTCTACGGTCCTGCTCAAACCATTTATTTCGACCAGACGGCAACCGGCGATTTCAGGAACGAGGTTCCTGCGTCCGTTCGGGCCGGTACCGATTACGAGATCAACAGCCGGCACAGCCTGGGTGTGATGGGCTACTATGTAACCGCCCGCGGCGAAGACGATTTTCTCAGCGAAACGCTCATCGGCCATGCGCCCAAATCCTACCACCAGTTCATCGATGCCGACAACCTGAACAGGGGCACATTCCGGAATATCACAGGCAACCTGCATTATATGGGCAAGCTCGATACGCTCGGCCAGCAATTGTCCGCCGACCTCGATTATGTGAATATCCGGAACCGCCGCGAGTCCGACCTGTTCAATTATTTTACCGATCTGTCGTCGGGGAACAAAACTACCGACATCCTTTATACCTATGTGCCTGCCGCTTATAACATCTGGTCGGCCAAAGCAGACTATACTTACCCGTTCAGCAAAAAAAACAAGCTGGAAGCCGGTGTCAAATTCAGCCATGTGGTATCGGACAACGATTCACGTTTTTACTTCAACAACGGGGCGCTGGTACCTGACCCGAATCGCACCAATTACTTCAACTACCGGGAGAATATCTATGCCGCTTACCTGAACTGGAGCGGAACCATCAGCAAAAAATTAAGCGCCCAGGCAGGACTGCGGACCGAGCAAACCAAAGGCACCGGCACCTCGTATACCACCGGCCAGGTCAACAAACGCAATTACCTCGACCTTTTCCCCAGCCTGTTCGTACAACAAAAAGTGAATGATAACTACGGCATCAATTACAGCTATAGCCGCCGGCTCACCCGGCCCAATTACGGCAACCTTAATCCCTTCAGGGCTTACCGCGATCCCTATACCTGGTACGAGGGCAATACCAGCCTCCGGCCGCAATACACCCATCAGTTCAGCGTAGCCCAAACGTTTAAAAAGACCTACATCCTTACCGCCACGTACCAGCTCAACAAAGATGTGATGTCGGAGATCCCGATCCTGGACGTGGCCACCGGCACTACCATTTATACTACGGGCAACGTGGATGATGGTCATAGCGCCAGCCTTTCTTTCCTCGCCCCGGTACGTCTTGCCAAAAAATGGGAAACCCAGAACACTGTTTTGTTCAACTACAGTAAGTTCACCATGAACAGCAACCTGGGCCGGATCGTGAATGAGCAACTGTTCTTCATGGTGCAAAGCAATCATACCATCCTGCTGCCGGAAGATTTCAGGCTGGAGCTGAACCTGTTATTCCGCGGGCCTGCCGCATCGGGCTTGTACCGGATGGCATCCATGCACCGGGAGGATATTGCACTGAAAAAATCCTTTCTCAAAAAGAAATTCGATGTGACGATAAACGCGAACGATATTTTTAAAGGTTTCCGCTACCTGTGGACCACCAACCTCAATGGCAATGTAAACGACTTTGACCAGTACTTCCGCTGGAGAAGCATCGGGCTGTCCCTGCGCTACAACTTCAGCAGGGGACAAAAAGTAAACATCAGGCAAAGGAATAGTATCGAAGAGGCCGGAAGAGCTTCCTGACCACTTGCGCAGACAGCTTGGGATAATCGCCGGATTTTTGAGTTTGGGTCGGGAAATTTTCCGCTGCTGTTATTTCTTTTCCCTGTCCTGTTAGCAGTTGTTTGTTGAAAATTTACTTCCGGAATGGAGAATAGTCACGAAAATTTCGGTACCGGTCTAAGGCTTTTTCTGTCATGAAATACACTTGCAACAGGGGACACGCAATTTCAAAATTTCCCAAT
>JBEVLT010000215.1:0-13171 GCA_040509055.1 Chitinophagaceae bacterium | reverse complement strand
AAAAGAAATAGCTGCACAGAAGCCGTGCAGCTATTTTATAGGAGTTGCATGTTCTCTTAACCGAGGGTAACTATGCGCTTAGCTGTTGTAACGCGCTTCGCAATTTTTCAATCATTTCACCGATATGGTCTTTATTGCAGGTGCCCACGCTGAGCCGGTACCAGGATGAATTGCGGCTGGCACCAAACGCATAAAAAGGTACTATGGCCAGCTTGGCCTCGTCGAGTATATACGCCGTTACCTCGCTTTGATTACCGAGCACGTTGCCGTCCCTGGTTTTTTTGCCCACGAGGTCGATGCTGATGGTCAGGTAAATGGCGGCTTCCGGGGTAATGGCATCCACGGGCAGGCCTTCGCTTTTCAGCTGCATAAAACCTTCATAGATGCGCTGCAGCCGTTCTTCGATCTCGCTTCTGAAATGCGATAAATAGCCGGCAATGGCTTCGCGGTTGCCCAGGAATTTCGCAATCGCCTTTTGCTCTGCCATCGGCGCCCAGGCACCGAGGTGGGTGAGGATCGCCTTCATTTTGCTGATCACGGTAGCGGGGCCAAAGCTCCAGCCTACCCGCACGCCGGTAGCGGCAAATACTTTGCTGACCGCATCGATAAAGATGGTATAGTCGCGCATGGCCGGCCGCAGCGATACCGGATCGTAATGTTTGATATCGCCATAGGTGAGATGCCAGTACATCTGGTCATACATCACATAGAGTTTCTTTTCATTGTCGCCGCGCCGCTTGTTTTCTTCGATCACCAGGTCGCAGATCGCTTCCAGGTCCTCCTTTTTGAAGGTAGTGCCCGTAGGGTTTTGCGGCGAGCACAGGGCGATCAGCGTAGCCTGCCCGATATGCGGGCGCAAATCGCCGGCCGAGGGCATGAAGTTGTTTGCGGCACTGGCTTCGATGACGATATGTTCGCCGCCGACGAAATGCGTGTAATGATTGTTGTTCCAGCTGGGCACGGCATAGATCACTTTATCGCCTTTATCGCAGATGGCCCTGAAGGTGGCATAGATCAGGGGGCGCCCGCCGGAGGCGACCAATACCTCGTTGATGCCGTAATCGAGGCCCTCTGTGTCTTTGGTAAACGACAGTACCGCCTCGCGCAGGTCCAGGTTTCCTTCCGCCGCCGGGTAGTTGGTAAAATGAGCCCGGTATGCCTCCACGATGGCATCTTCCATTTCTTTGGGAATGGGGAAGATGGCGGGATCGAAATCGCCTACCGTAAAATTATATATGCGCTCTCCCTGGCGGATTTTTTCGCGTATTTCACCACCAAGTTTGACAATTTCAGATCCAATCAATGTTTCGGACAGGTGCGACAGTTTCATGCTGCAAAAATAACATTATTGCGGGGTAACAGGCTATTTAGCCGGGCAGGAAATGATGACCGGCGGAAGCAGGGACAAAAAAATAACCCTCGTGCCAGGAGGGTTATTGCGGATATAGTTGGTGCAGGCTACGGCTGCGCGTTGTATTTCTTTTCTGCTTCTTTTGCTTTTGTAAAATCCAGTACCACCCCGTTGATGCAATAGCGCAGACCGGTGGGCGGCGGGCCGTCATCGAATACATGGCCCAGGTGTGCTTTGCAGCGGCCGCATTGCACTTCGGTCCTGTTCATCCCATGCGTATGATCGGGTGTGTAAATGATGCTGCCTTTGCTGATCGGCTCGTAAAAGCTGGGCCAGCCGCAGCCGCTCTCGAACTTGGTGTCGCTTTTGAACAGGGGGTTGCCGCAGGCCGCGCAGTAATAGGTACCCGCTTCCGAGAAACTTTCATACTTGCTGGTCCAGGGCCGTTCCGTGCCCTTCTGGCGGGCGATATAATACACGTCTTCCGGCAATATTTTTTTCCATTCACTCTCTGTCAGCTCTACTTTGGAGCTGTCCGTATTGGAGTAAACCGGGTTGTTCCTGCCGGCATTTTGTGCTGTGCTGTCCATTTTTTCCGTTTTGTTTGAAGGATTGGATTGGGAATAACTGCATTGCTGCAGCATGGCTGCTCCTGCCAGGATCACGATATATTTTATCATCCGCATCGTTTATATAACAAATGTACGGCAGGCTGGTTCACCCGGTTTGCCGGCCGGCGTTCTTAACAAGCTATTGATTCCTGCCACCGGAGTCAAAACTTACGCCATGATCCTGTTTTTAGCGGCTGTTACAGTATATTTGTTTTTTACCAAGGCTAATATAAGGCTTATGTTTAATTTGATACTTTTTGGTCCTCCCGGTAGCGGAAAAGGCACCCAATCGCAAAAACTGGTAGAAAAATACGGGCTCCTGCATTTGTCCACAGGTGATCTGCTGCGAAAAGAGCGCCGGTTGAAAACACCGCTGGGCCTGGAAGCCGAGGCGTATATCGATAAAGGCCAGCTGGTGCCCGACGCTGTCGTGATCGGGATGATCCGTTCGGAACTGGAAACCAACCCTGATGCAAAAGGATTTTTGTTCGACGGGTTTCCCCGCACGGAAGCACAGGCGGATGCGCTGGATGCCCTGCTGCAGCAAAAAGAATCGGAGATCGGCCTGGTACTTTTCCTGGAGGTGGACGAAGACGAACTTATTGCCCGGCTTGTCAACCGCGGTAAGACATCCGGCCGCAGCGACGATGCCGACGAAACCATTCAGCGGAAACGGCAGGAAGTATACAAGAACGAGACGCTGCCCGTGGCCGCCCATTATGCCAAAGTCAATAAAGTGATCAATGTAGACGGGATGGGGCTGGTGGATGACGTTTTTGCACGCCTGGCAGAACATATCGACAGCAAGGTGGACTAACCCTGCCATAATTTATAGCAATGCCCCGGCCGGACCGGGGCATTTTGTTTGGCCGGAATCGTTTTTGTAAAATTGCAGGTCAATTTCACCGAATGAGTTTTGAAAAGGAAAATTTTCTGCGAACAAAGCTTATCAGGTATTTACAACAATTAGATCCTGCTACGCCGCCCCGGTGGGGCAAGATGAACGTTCAGCAAATGATCGAACATTTTGCCGGCGATGCGGTGCGCAATGCCAGCGGCCATTTGAAGTTCGATACCATCCTTACACCGGCAGAAAACCTGCAGCGGATGCGGGAATTCATGATGAGCGATAAGCCATTTAAGGAAAATACAAAAAACCCGCTGCTGCGGGAAGAGCCGGCTCTGCTGCGCTACAGGACCGTGCAGGGAGCCATCGGAGCCTTGCAGCAGGAGCTCATTTATTTCTTTGAAGCCTTCGAGAAAAATCCCATTCTTACGACGCGCAATCCCTTTTTCGGCGATCTCAATTTCGAAGAGAACGTGCAGCTACTGCACAAGCATGCCCTGCATCACCTGCGCCAGTTCGGTGTAGTACCGGTTCATATTTAGAGCCTTTTCTTCAGCAGCGAGTCGGCATGCTGCAGGCTTTGGAGTATTGCTTCCTTTACATTTGCCACTTTCTCTTTTTCCGTTTCCAGGTAGCTGATTCTGCCCTGCGTAGTAGCAAAAGCAGAATCCCACCTGAACTCGCTCATCCATTTGTCCATGGCAAACTCTGCATAGTTCAGCTCCTGCAGCAGGTTTTCCAGTTTTGCAGTATGGGGTGCGGCGGCGGCTTGCGCCTTGGCCGGCAGCAGGGCCAGCGAATCGAGCAGGCGCACAGCTTCCTGGCGGGTGCGGGTAAGCTGCCCCATCCTGGCCATGCCAATATTATGACCATCGTTTACCTCGTCCAGCAGGGTGTCGGCCTTTGTTTTCACCACGGCATTGCCGCGGGCTTTGTCCGCATCGCCGCATGCAGCAATGAATACTACAGCTATGGCAAGAAAAAAGACGATTGGTTGCTTCATATTGTTCAGGAATGAGCTTTGCCGGCAAAGATAGCCGGCCTGCCCGTAGCCGGGCTGATGAAAATCATTTAGCAGGGCCATTTGGCGTTTTCAGGTAATTTCGTTGTCCTAAAAAAGAAGCTGCCAGATGGAAAAATTACAGAATTATATTACGGGCAACTGGATCACCGGTGACGGGGACGGCCAAACGCTGTACCATGCCGTGACCGGCGAACCGATAGCATCGGCTACTACCAAAGGCCTGGACTTTAAAGCCATCGTGGACTATGCCCGGCAAACCGGGAACCCGGCGCTGCGAAAAATGAGCTTTCACGAGCGGGGCAACATGCTGAAAGCGCTGGCGCTGCACCTGCGTAACTACCTCGATCCTTTTTACCGCATCAGTTACCAGACGGGTGCTACCCGGGCCGATAGCTGGATCGACATCGAAGGGGGCATCGGCAACCTGTTTGCCAATGCTTCGCTGCGCAGGAAATTCCCGGACGAAACTTTTTGCCTGGACGGCGAGAGCCACAGCTTCGGAAAGGCAAACACGTTTATGGGCACGCATATCCTGGTGCCCAAAGAGGGCGTGGCCATTCATATCAATGCCTTCAACTTCCCGGTGTGGGGTATGCTGGAAAAGATAGCGGTGAACCTGCTGGCCGGTATGCCGGCCATCGTGAAGCCGGCTACGATCACTTCCTTTCTCACCGAAGCCGTGGTGAAAGAAATCATTGCATCAGGTATTTTGCCCGAAGGCGCTTTGCAGCTGGTCTGCGGCTCTGCCGGCGACCTGCTGGATCATGTCGGTTCGCAGGACGTGGTTACGTTTACGGGATCGGCATCTACAGGGCTGCAGCTGAAATCGCACCCGCGGATCCTGGCGGAAAGTGTGCCATTCAATATGGAAGCCGATTCGCTCAATTGCATCGTGCTGGGCGAAGACGTGGAGCCGGGCATGCCGGAGTGGGATCTTTTTGTAAAAGAAATACGCAAAGAAATGACGGCCAAGGCCGGCCAGAAGTGCACGGCTATCCGCCGCATCTTTGTGCCAGCGGGCAAAATGGAAGATACCTGGAAAGCGATTGCCACTTCGCTGTCGCAGACCACGATCGGCAATCCGCTGCATGAAAAAGTGAAGATGGGATCACTGGCCGGGCAGGGCCAGCGCGAAGAGGTACGGAACCAGGTAAAAAAAATACTCGCTTCTTCGCAGGTGCTTTACGGTTCGCTGGACAGCGTGGAGGTGGTGGATGCCGACGCGGAGAAAGGCGCTTTTCTTTCACCGTTATTGCTGCTGAACGAACGACCTTTTGCTTCCACAGAGCCGCATGAAGTGGAAGCGTTTGGCCCGGTCAGCACCATCATGCCGTACAAAGGCCTGGATGAAGCCATCGAATTAAGTAAAAAAGGGAAAGGCAGCCTCTGCAGCTCCATCGTGACAGCCAGTGGGAAAACCGCCCGCAGCTATGTGCTGGGTGCGGCTACGCACCATGGGCGCATCCTGGTACTGAATGCGGAATGTGCCAAAGAGAGTACGGGTCATGGTTCGCCCCTGCCGCTGCTGGTGCACGGGGGCCCGGGCCGGGCCGGCGGCGGCGAAGAAATGGGTGGTGTGCGCGGGGTAAAGCATTATATGCAGCGCGTGGCATTGCAGGGTTCGCCCACCATGATCACCGAAGTGACCAATGTATTCCAGCCGCATGCAAAGGGCAAGGACCCCGGCAGGCACCCGTTCCGGAAATATTTTGAAGAGCTTGTTATCGGTGACCAGCTGGTTACGGAAAAACGGCTGATTACATCGGAAGATATCGACCGGTTTGCCGACCTGAGCGGCGATCATTTTTACGCGCATATCAAGACCACTGATTTTGCCGGGACGATGTTCGAGCAGCAGGTGGCGCATGGTTATTTTATCATGAGCGCGGCGGCCGGCCTCTTCGTGGACAGCTATGAAAAGAACCCGGTGTTGCTGAACTACGGCATCGACGAACTGCGGTTTACCAAGCCGGTCTATCCCGGTGCGGAGATCCATATCCGGTTTACCTGCAGGGAAAAGCTGCCGCAGGACCCCAAAGATGAGAACGACATTCCCAAAGGCATCGTAAAATGGCTGGTGGAAGTGCTGGACGATACGGCAGAACCGGTGATTGGTGTGGGAACGATACTGACGATGGTGGCTAAGAAAGGATAAGAGAAACCCGATAGCCTGGCGGAAGAAAGGAAGGAAAGGCCGGCTGGTGGAAATAAACTTATCATCACGTTAAAAACTGCGTTTCCATTGCCTGGCGTTTATTTAAGCAAACAAGAACATGCCTCTGCTTGTTGAATTTAAAAAAACCGGCATGCTGCTTATAGTTTAAAGCAGGATGGATGAAGTGATAAACACAGCTTTTTAATAATTTTGGAAAGAGTCACTGACAGCGTGGCTTTTTTACTCTTTAATTTCTTTGCATGGAAGAATATGTAAAAATCGAAGAACACAAAGGGGTGACCACCGTTGAGTTTTTTCACCCCCAGAGTAATTCCCTGCCGGGCAGGCTGCTGGAGAAGCTGGCCCAGGCCATTCACAGCGCGGGCAGCGACCCCGATACAAAAGTGATCATCCTGCGGTCGGCCGGTGAAAAAGCGTTTTGTGCAGGCGCTTCTTTCGATGAACTGAGTGCCATAAAAACCGCGGAGCAGGGCCTGGACTTTTTCAGCGGTTTTGCCCATGTCATCAATGCCATGCGCACCTGCCCGCGGCTGATCATCGGCCGGATCCATGGCAAATGCGTAGGCGGCGGCGTGGGCCTGGCGGCTGCCGTGGACTATGCCATCGCGGTAGAAAGTGCGGAGGTAAAGCTAAGCGAACTGGCAGTAGGTATCGGCCCATTCGTGGTAGGCCCCGCCATCGAACGCAAGATCGGCGTGTCAGCCTTTTCCCAACTGGCTATCGATGCCGGCCTGTGGCGCAACGGCGACTGGGCCCGCAGGAAGGGATTGTTTGCCGAGCTGCACCCCTCGGTAGAAGCGATGGATGAATCCATTGCCCGGCTGGCCGATACCCTGGCACATGCCAATCCCGTAGCGATGAACGAAATGAAAAAGATATTCTGGAAGGGTACCGAGCACTGGGACCAGCTGCTCACGGAACGGGCCGCCATCAGCGGACGGCTGGTGCTGAGTGATTTTGCAAAGCAGGCGATCGCGAAGTTTAAAAAGAAATAGGCAGGCTCTTCGTTTGTAGTTCAGGGCGGATAGTATTACTAAAGATCACCATTATTTATTCCCTTGAAGTTCACGGCTGATAATTTTCATGCGCTGTGCGATCAGCTGTCGGAAAAGGATCCGTACCTGGCCGCCATCGTGCAGCAATACGGCTATCCGCCGATGTGGAGCCGGCCCAATACGTTCCAGTCGCTCATCCTTACCATCCTGGAGCAGCAGGTGTCGCTGGCATCGGCTTATGCAGCTTTTCGCAAGCTGAAGCAAAAGACCGGCACCGTCACGCCCCAGAAAATACTGGCCCTTACGGACGAAGAGTTGAGAAGTTGTTATTTCAGCCGGCAGAAGATCGTTTACGCCCGGGAGCTGGCCAGGGCCTTTACCGGAAAGGAGATACAGCTGCGCCGGCTTGCAGCCTCGCACGACGACGACATCCGGTCGCTGTTGAAGAAAGTAAAGGGTATCGGCGACTGGACAGTGGATATTTACCTGATCCAGGTGCTGCAGCGAACCGATGTGTTCCCGCTCGGGGATATTGCGCTGGTCAACAGCATCAAGCACGTGCGGCAGCTACCAGCTCATACTACAAAAGAAGAACTGCTGGAGATAAGCCGGCTCTGGCAGCCGCATCGCACCATCGCCACCATGCTCTTCTGGCATGCGTATATTCAGCGAAAAGGGATAAAAGTTGGAGTCTGAGCACAGCCCGCATGATCAACCAACCATGCTGTATTGATTGCCGGAGAATGCTTCGTGGTTCCGCTCACCGTTTCATCAGCATAATCAGATATTCAATCCCCCGCATACGCTGATGGTTTGCCCGGTGATATAAGCTCCCATACCGGAAGCCAGGAACAGGGCCGTATTGGCAATGTCTTCGGTGCTGGCAAACCGGCCCAGCGGAATGCCTGCTTTGTATTTATCAGCCGCTTCTCCTTCTTTCAGGTAAGACGTCATATCGGTTTCGACGAAACCGGGCGCAATGGCATTGCAGCGGATGTTGCGGCTGCCCAGCTCTTTGGCCACGCTTTTGGTAAAGCCGATGATACCGGCCTTGGAAGCGGCATAGCTGCTTTGGCCGGCATTACCCATTTCGCCGATGATAGAGCTCATGTTGATGATAGAACCCGATTTGGCCTTCATCATCGGGCGGATCACCTGCTTGGTCATATAGAATACGCTGTTCAGGTTCACTTTGATCACATCGTCCCACTGGTCGGGCGACAGGCGAAGCAACAGGTTGTCTTTGGAGATGCCGGCATTGTTCACGCAGGTATCCACGGCGCCAAACTCTTTTAATACATCGGCTACAAAAGCCTCACACTGGGCAAAATCGCCGGCATTGCTTTGGTAAGCTTTGGCTTTTACGCCCAGCCCTTTCAGCTTTTCTTCCAGCGCCGCAGCCTTTTCCGCGCTGCTGTCGCTCACATAGGTGAATGCTACATGGGCGCCCTGTTCAGCAAACTTCAGCGCGATTGCTTCGCCGATGCCGCGTGCCGCGCCGGTAACGATAGCCACTTTTCCGTCCAGTAATTTCATATGACCGATTTAGAATTAAATAAATAGCATCACCAGGTAATACAATAAGAAGTTGTAAATATCACGGATGAAAGCAATAAAAACAAGAGAAAAAGCCAATCCTTTTATGATCGACAGCCAGTAGGGTTGCCGGTAAAACCTGCGGAAAGCGATAATGACATACAGCAATAAAAGAATATAAAACAAGATCCATATCCAGGAGTTATCGCCGAACATATATTCCAGGCGGGGGTTCAGGCTTACGGTCAGCAATGCGGCCAGTGGTAAAAAGAGGAACTGGGAAAAGATATAGAAGCAAATGATCTCTGTGGATAAAATAAAATGATCGTAGAAGTATCGCCTGGAAGTATAAAAAAGCAGGGCAATGACGACAGCCGACAGCGGGATCAGCAGCAACAGGGAAAACTTGGCAAAAGCCGGTGATTTTTTATCGTATTTCTCCGCCAGCTGCTGCTCAGTAAGATGATGCGTCCTCATTTTCTTCTGCGCAGCCGGCTTGCCGTACCAGGCATAGTTGTAGTGGGGAGAAAGGTAGGTGCCAAATTTCATGTTCAGTCCGCGAAATAACGGGAACAGCAGGTAAAGAATGACCAGCACAAGGAAAAAGGAGATCGGCTTGAAATATTTTTTGCGGATACCAGCACAGTAGTCGGCGGAATATGTACCGGGCCGGGTGAGAAATGTTTTGACGGTGGTAAAAAATGAACCGTCCAGGTGGGTGGTGAAGTGAACGCCTTCGTCGATCAGGTGGATAAAACGCTTGTCAGTTTCCTGGAAGGCTTTTTGGCCGCACTGACTGCAATACTTACCGGTCAGCGGCTGGCCGCAGTTGTTGCATGTCGGAGAGTTTGGCTGCATAGTTATACCATGAAAGTAAGGATTTCTTCCACATATTTCCGCTCATTGCTCAGGCGCGGCACTTTGTGTTGCCCGCCCAGCTTGCCTTTGCTGTGCAGCCATTGGTTGAACGTACCTTTTTTCAGTACATGAACGATGGGGGGCCGCAGGGCAATGTCTTTGTGGCGCTTGGCCTCGTAATCGCTGTTGATGCTTTTCAATGCAGTGTCCAGCTCGTGCGTAAAATGCCCGGGATCGGCCGGCGCTTCGTTGAATTCGATCAGCCATTCATGCGCCCCGTTGGAAGCCTCGGAGAAATAGACCGGGGCAGCGGTATAGTCGTTCACCACGGCGCCTGTTTTTTGCGAAGCCATGGCGATGGCCTTGTCGGTATTATCGACGATCACTTCCTCGCCGAAGGCGTTCATATAGTGTTTCAGCCGGCCCGATACGCGGATGCGGAACGGGTGCAGCGAGGTAAACTGTATGGTATCGCCCAGCAGGTACCGCCACAGCCCGCCGTTGGTACTGATCACCGGGGCATAATTTTTCCCGGTTTCCACGTCCTGCAGGCCTATGGTGTGCGGGTGTTTTTTGCCGTATTCGCTTACCGGCATGAACTCCATGAAAATGCCATGGTCGGTAAAGAGCAGCATACCGTCATCGCCGGGGCTTTCCTGTGCCGCAAAAAAGCCTTCGCTGGCATTGTACATCTCCAGGTAATTGATGTCTTTGCCGATCAGCCGCCGAAATTGTTCGCGGTAGGGAGTAAAGGAAACGCCGCCGTGCATATACAGCTCCAGCGACGGCCATACTTCCTTCATGGTGCTTTTGCCGGTGATCTCGAGTATGCGTTTGAACAGTACCAGCGTCCAGGTAGGTACGCCGGATATCGAGGTCACATTCTCATTGATGGTAGTAGCGGCCAGTTTTTCGATCTTGCTTTCCCACTCGTCCATCAGGGCGATGCTCAGATCGGGCGTACGCAGCCAGTGGCCCCAGAACGGCGTGTTTTGCAGCAGCACGGCGCTCAGGTCGCCGTATTGCGCCTCGTTGTTCATCGGGTTGATGGTATGGCTGCCGCCGATCACCAGGCCCTTGCCGGTCAGCAAGGCCGACTCGGGGTTGTACTGGTAATACATGGTCAGCACATCCTTGGCCGCCTTGAAATGGCAGTCTTCGAGGCTTTCGTCGCTGATCGGGATAAACTTGCTTTTGTCGCTGGTGGTGCCGCTGCTTTTGGCAAACCAGTACACGGGTGTGTTCCACAATACATTTTGTTCCCCTTCCATGATGCGCTGGATATACGGTTTCAGATCGTCGTATTCATGAATGGGTACCGCCTGCTTGAAGGACCGCACATTGAACAGCTCATGAAAATGGTGGTGCCGGCCAAACTCCGTGTATTGTGCGGAGGTCACCAGGTCCTGCAGCACTTCGCGCTGGGCATCGAAGGGGTTGCTTTTCCACGCTTCGATCCGCCACAGGCGCATACGGGCAAGAGATGATATGGCAGGACTGAGCAGACTCATAGCTGCCGGCAAAATAAATCAATTAAGGCAATGGATAAAATAGAATGATCAGGGATTCGTGTCCGCGTCGTCTTTACTGAACGCATCGCCGGGCGGCAATGACATCTTCTCACTGTTCCTGAGCTCGTCATACAGGTAATCCTTGCGCTTCAGCTCGAAGTTGCGTCCCAGGTACAGGTTTCTTACCTGTTCGTCTTCCGCCAGTTCTTCGGCTGTGCCATGCTTGAATATCTTTCCTTCGATCAGCAGGTAGGCCCGGTCGCAGATGGAGAGGGTTTCCGTCACATTATGGTCGGTGATGAGGATGCCGATGTTCTTGTATTTGAGCCGGGCCACGATGGCCTGGATGTCTTCCACGGCGATAGGGTCGATGCCGGCAAAGGGCTCGTCCAGCAGGATGAATTTAGGGTCTACGGCCAATGCCCGGGCGATCTCCGTTCTTCTTCGTTCGCCTCCGCTGAGCACATCGCCGTTGCTTTTGCGCACATGGTGCAGGCGAAACTCGTCCAGCAGCGATTCCATTTTCTCCCGCTGCTGCTTTTTGGACAGCTTTGTCATTTCCAGCACGGCCATGATATTGTCTTCTACCGTCAGCTTGCGGAATATGGAAGCCTCCTGCGGCAGGTAGCCGATGCCCATTTTGGCCCGTTTGTACATGGCCAGGGGAGTAATGTTCTCCTCGTTCAGGAACACGCTGCCTTCGTCGGGCCTCACCAGCCCCACTACCTGGTAAAACGACGTGGTTTTGCCGGCGCCGTTGGGGCCCAGCAAGCCCACGATCTCGCCCTGCTTTACCTCGAACGAAACGTGGTTGACAACCGTGCGGCTGCCGTAGCGTTTCACGAGGTCCCTGGCATAAATGGATACTGACATGAGGGCACAAAAATAAGGGATGGCTACGAATGGGCGTTTTTATAAATACATTTAACACCCCTTTGACCGATGCCGCTGCATCGTTAGCTTTGCACACTTATGAAGATCATTGATCATATCAACCAGGCTACCGACACGCTTATTTCGTTTGAAGTGTTGCCGCCCCTGAAAGGCAAGGGCATCAACGCTTTGTACAAACACCTCGATCCGTTGATGGAGTTCAAACCTGCCTTTATCAACGTGACCTACCACCGGAGCGAGCACGTGTTTAAAAAGCGGGCCGACGGGAGCTTTGAAAAGGTGATCATCCGCAAGCGGCCGGGTACGGAAAGCATCTGTGCGGCCATCATGAATAAGTACAATGTGGACACGGTGCCCCACCTGATCTGCGGGGGCTTTAGTGTCAGCGACACCGAAGACGCGCTGCTGAACCTCCAGTACCTCGGCATCGACAATGTGCTGGTGCTGCGTGGCGATGCCGCCAAAAACGAGACGGCTTTTGAGCCCGAGCCGGACGGGCACAAGTATGCCTGCGACCTGCTGCGCCAGGTGGTGAACCTGAATGCCGGCGTATACCTGGAGGAAGACCTGAAAGCGACCAATAAGACCACGTTCTGCATCGGTGTAGCCGGTTATCCCGAAAAACATTTCGAAGCGCCGAATATGCAAACCGATCTCAGCTACCTGAAGGCAAAGGTGGATGGCGGTGCGGACTATATCGTTACCCAGATGTTTTTCGACAACGAAAAGTATCATTCTTTCGTAAAAGCTTGCCGGGAGGTGGATATCAATGTCCCCATCATCCCGGGATTGAAGCCGATCTACAACAGGAAGCAGCTGACTGTGCTGCCCAAGACCTTCCATATCGATCTGCCCTCCGACCTGTCCAACGAAATCCTGAAATGCAAAACCGATGAAGAGGTAGAGCTGGTAGGTACCGAGTGGTTGCTGTACCAGTCAAGAGAGCTGAAAAAAAGCGGGGTGCCGGTGCTGCATTATTACACGCTGGGCAAGCCCCATATCGTGGCCAATGTGGTAAAGAATCTTTGATACAATCCGAAGCGTATAGTCTGAAAAAAGCCAGTTCCACGACCGGGTCGTATTCCCGGCTTCCGGTCTGACTTTCTGCCTCCGGCACCGGCTTCCTGAACTTTAGGACTACTTCTCTATCTGCGCCAGCACGGCAGGATCGATCGTCACCGGGTATTTCTTTCGCAGTTCCTTTACCCATGCTTCTTCCACCAGCTGCTGGTAATCGTTCATTACCTGGCCTTTGGCATCTTCAAACGGGCGGGGTGAAGACCGGTCGTATACCCGGAGGATGAGGGCAAAAGAAACTGTTTGGGCAGACTGGTTGACAACCGGGGTGGTAACCTCCCGGGGTTTTAG
>JBEVLT010000214.1:0-4080 GCA_040509055.1 Chitinophagaceae bacterium | reverse complement strand
AAAGGAAAAATCACAGGCAATGAAAAGCCGCTGGAACTGGCAACCATCGTTATTACCGGCAACAGCATCGCTCCGGTCACCCTTTTGTCTGACAGCGCAGGCTTTTTTGAGACCACTGTTCCCGCCGGGAACTACCATATCGAGGTCAGCCTTATCGGCTATAAAACTTACAGCCAGGACATCACCACCTCCGCCAACCTGTTGCTGATCGTGCTGGAACGGGATGAGAAAATGCTGCAGACGGTAACCCTGCAGACAAAAAAACCGTTGGTAGAACGAAAGCTCGACCGCATTATCTTCTATCTTCAAAACAGCATCACCGCCAGCAGCGGTACCGCCTGGGACGCATTAGGCAAGGCGCCGGGAGTAAGGGCTACTATGGATGGAAGCATTACGGTAAATGGAAAAAGCGCAGTGATCTACCTGGACGACAGGCTCCTGCGCCTGTCGGGGGAAGACCTGAGTAATTTCCTGAAAAATTATCCGGCAGAAAATATAATCCGGATCGAAGTCATCCCCAATCCATCTGCCCGCTACGATGCGCAGGGTGGGGCGGTGATCCATCTTGTAACAAAGAAGATCCTGACAGGCGGCCTGAACGCTACGCTGACCGGGGCCTACACACAAGCTACTTACGGAAGCTATCGCAGTGGCTTAAATTTCAATTACCGCCACGGAAAATGGAATTTCTATGGAAATTACGGGTACAACAGGACCCGGAAAGCATACCGGGAAACGGATTTTATCCTGTTTGAAGCGCCCGGAAGCTATGCTTACTGGGATGGCCGCAAAAACGGCTGGCGGAAAAGCAGCTCACATACCTATAAGGCAGGGGTGGATTATACGATCGGCAGGAACAAAACCATCGGCTTTTTAATAGATGGGACCAACAGTACCCGGGACAGGGATACCCGGGTACAAACTGTGATTTATAACGGCTACAACAGTATGCTGGATTCCTTTCTGAAGACTTCCAACTATACGAAAGGAACGGCAAGCCAGTATGCATTCAACCTGAACTATAAAGGAACGCTCGATACTGCCGGTAAAAAAAGCCTGAATATGGATTTTGATTATGCGCCGTTCAAAAGCAAAAGGATCCAGGATGTGCTTAACTCCTCCTACCTGCCGGACGGATCGCTGCTGCCTGCTGTCTTTGACATCAACAGCAATGCTTTGCAGGACATCACGATCTTCTCGGGCCGTCTCGATTATGCCCGGCCCCTGGATGAAAAATGGACAATGGAAGCCGGTGTGAAGTATAGCAGTATCAGCAGCCGGAACACACTCTTTTTTTATAATAAAAACGGGAATAATTCCGTGTTGGACCCGGCAAAGAGCAATGCATTCAACTACCTGGAAAAAATCTCGGCCCTCTATGCCAGCTTTACAGGTTCCTGGAAAAGCATCGCCATTCAGGCTGGGCTGCGGGGAGAGTATACGCGGACGTCGGGCAACTCGGTCACCCTTCAAAGCATCACCCGCAACAACTATTTCAGGTTATTTCCCACTCTTTTTGCCGATTATACTTTCTCCCCCGATCACCAGCTAAGCCTCTATTATGGTCAGCGGATCAGCCGGCCCGATTACTGGCGCCTGAATCCTTTCCGGTTCTACTCCAGTCCTTATACCTATCTCGAAGGCAACCCTTACCTGCAGCCTGCACGCATCCGGGAGATCGAATTAGGCTATACGTTCAGGAAACAATACAGCATCAACCTGTTTTACCGGAATACGCGGGATTATTTCAGCAACATAACCGTACAGGATAATGAGAAGAAAATATTTTATGACACACAGCAAAACCTGGAAAAGAGTATGGAAACAGGGGTGTATTGCTCTGCTCCGTGGAGTCCCTGGACCTGGTGGGAGATGAATTACTTCGTACAGGCTTCCTATAAGCAGGAAAAATCAGGGTACCTGGGCGGAAGCTACGATTATTCCACCTTCTTCCTATATGGCAGCGCAACCGAATCTTTTATTTTATCTTCCAAACACGGCTGGAAGGCGGAGCTGACAGCCTGGTATGCATCGCGTGGCATCCAGGGCATTTACAAGCTGGGAAGCAATTTCGATGTCAGCTTCGGAGTGCGGAAAACGATCAGCAAAGGCAAAGGGTCTTTGCAGCTGTCCGTGGCAGATATCTTTTACAGTAATTATTACCGGATCAGGGTCAACTACCTGAACCAGCGCAATGGTTTTAATGAACGAAGCGATACGCGATCGGTTACCCTCAATTTTTCCTATAACCTGGGACAAAAAAAGATAGCTTCAGCCCGGAAAAGAAATACATCGAATGAAGAAGAAAAGAAAAGAGCCCGAAACTGAAAGCAATACCGGTCAACTGAATATTACCAGTTAAATATTTTATCGGCGATCCTCACCGAGCTTTTCTTTAACAGAACAAACCCGTCAAATCCGGCTGCCGGAAACGAACCCGGCCGCATGGAACTTATCCCTTCTGCTGACCGGTTGGAAATGATACGCAGGTCAAATGCATCATGATCCAGCGCAGCGGCCACAGATTGGATCAGGCCTTCAGCCTTGCCATCGCCCCAGTAGGAAGACCGTAGCATTACCCGCTGACCGGCGAAATTGTTCCGTGCAGTTTCAGTATCCACCCTTGCTGTAATCATAAAGCCCTTGTCCCCCGGCATGATCGAGCAGGGCACCTGCTCATATACCGGCTGCCGGATAAGGTATAACAACAAAACCGGTACAAGCAAGGCGAGCAAAAAGTAAAAATGAGCCCACCGGCTGATCCAGCCCGGAAAAGGCCGGGAAAGCAGCCGGTCGTCCATATCATGCTTTTGCCCTGACCCGTTGTTCCTTTCCGGGTTATTTTCACCTATAAAATGCTTGCTGCTCATACTTCGGAGAGGTTTAACAGGTCCTTTGCACCCAGCTCCACCTGGTGCTGCACCAGAGAGTAGTATTTCTCCTTCAGGGCAATCAATTCTTCATGGGTGCCTGATTCGACGATGAGGCCGTCTTCCAGTACGGCGATCTGGTCTGCGTTCCTGACGGTGCTCAGGCGATGGGCCACCACTACCACTGTACGGCCGCGGAAAAACTTTTCCAGGTTCTTCATGATAATGTACTCATTCCTGGCGTCGAGGGAATTGGTCGCTTCGTCGAAGAACAGGTAGTCAGGATCTTTATAGATGGCCCTTGCGATCAGTATGCGCTGCTTCTGGCCATGGCTTATGCCAAAGCCGTCCTGCCCGATCCGGGTATGGTACTGAAGCGGTATCAGCTGTACAAAATCGTAGATATTGGCAGCTTTGGCGGCAGCATCCAGCTTGTCCGGGTCGGCTTCCTTTTCCAATGAAATATTGTAGGCGATCGTATCGGAAAAAATAAAGCTGTCCTGCAGCACAGTGCCGCATTTGTCCCGCCAAAAAGAATTTTTGATATCATTCAGGCTGCTATTACCGATCGCGATCGTTCCCTGTTGCGGTTTGTAGAACTTAAGCAATAGCTTGACAAGCGTTGTTTTTCCGCTCCCGCTAAGACCGACGATAGCGGTCACTTTTCCGTGTGGAATATCGAGATCGATCCCCTTCAGCACTTCTTGCCCTGCCGGGTAGGAAAACCGCACCCCGTCCAGCCGGATGTCACTCTCCGCAGGCAAAACCGCCAGCTTGTGAAGCCCTTCATTGGGCTCTTCGTCTTCCTGGTCATGCACTTCTGCCAGCCTCCCCAGGCTGATCTTCGCCATCTGGGCCGAAAGGATAAAGTTGATCAGCTGGCTGACAGGAGCATTGAGCTGGCCGATAATAAACAAAACAGACATCATGGCTCCCAGCGTCATGTTCTGATTGATGACGTTCAGGGCCGAAAAGAAGATGATCAGGATGACCTGGATATACCCGATGAACCGGGTGCCACCTTGCTCATACTGGCTGATCCTGAGCTTTTCCAGGCTTATTCCAAATAGCGAAGACTGGATACTTCTCCATTCCAACCGTTTCTGCCCCTCCAGGTTATTCAGCTTTACTTCCTGCATGCCGGTGATGATCTCAAATATTTTGCTGTTGTCTTTTGCCATAACAGCAAAGGATTCATAATCGAGCAAAC
>JBEVLT010000213.1:0-5107 GCA_040509055.1 Chitinophagaceae bacterium | reverse complement strand
TATGGAAAAAGAAAATGCTACTACAAGACCCCCGCTGCGTGAGCGGGTGCTTACTGCCGAAGAGCAGCAACAACTGACCCCTGATCTCGTCATTCAAAGCCTGAAAGAAGGGAACCAGCGGTTCATCACCAATGATCTTACGGCCAGGGATCACTCAGCTATGGTAAGAAATGCTGCAGCCGGCCAGTTTCCCAAAGCGGCCATCATTTCCTGCCTGGACAGCCGGATACCGGTGGAAGATGTGTTCGACAGGGGAATCGGCGATCTTTTTGTAGGAAGGGTAGCCGGTAATTTTGTGAATGTGGACCTGCTGGGCAGCCTGGAGTTTGCCTGCAGAGTAATGGGTGCAAAGCTGATCCTGGTGCTGGGCCATGAATCCTGCGGGGCCATCAGGTCGGCGATCGATAAGGTGGAGCTGGGAAATATTACCGCCATGCTGGCCAATATCCAGCCGGCTGTAGGCATGTCGCAGGATTTTGCCGGTAATAAAAGTTCGGACAACCCGGAATTTGTTACCTATGTGGCTAAGAACAATGTGCTCAATACCATTGAGACCATCCGGGCGCAAAGCCCGATCTTAAAAGAAATGGAAGAAACCGGCAGCATCAAGATCGTAGGCGGCTACTACGACATCAATACCGGGGAGGTTACCTTTCTGTAAGGCAACCATACCAGGAGGAACCTGCATAGCCGATTCGCTATTACCTGGTCATCCCGGAAGATTTCAGCAACACAGCGCGTTATAAAACAGAGCAATCCCCCGGATGTAACGGGGGATTTTTTTGCGTACTAAAGGCTCCGGCCTGGTGATCATTTGCGTTGCGGCCGGCTGGCTACGCCGGCAATCTGCCGGAAGCAAGAGGAGAAGGCGCCACCTCACATTCCGGCTGGTTCATATATGTCGCCCCGTTCGATTGCCCGCATCCGGCGAGCAGTGCCGTAAGGCAGTGAGTGGGGAGCCGCTACAGCCGGATTGATGACCTGGTACAGCCTGTCTTTTTCTTTCAGTGTATTCATACCCGCTATTAAAAACTGTGATAAATAAATAGGCTTGGATGATGAGGATATATTCATCAAAACCATCATCTCATTTACTCACATTCTCCCCAACCGGGCACTCACCGGACCACTACTACATAAAAGGGGAATCTCTTTCCCGCTATCGGCCTGACTGCAGCTTACCCATGCTATAAATACGTGCGGCATATGCTTTGTTCATTTTCGTAGCATTACTGATTTTAAAAACGTTTGCTATGAAACCCAACACATCCTACACACTGATCACCGGCGGTTCCATGGGGATCGGTTATGAACTGGCCAAAGTGTTTGCCGAAGAAGGGCACAACCTGATCCTGGTAGCCCGTCATGAATCCGACCTGGCCGCAGCCAAAGATACTTTGGAAGGGGCAGGGATCGAAGTGATCACCCTTGTAAAAGACCTGTTTGAGCCCAATGCGGCTTTTGAGCTGTATGACGAAATCAGGCAGCGGGGATTGCTGGTGGACATCCTGGTCAATAATGCCGGCCAGGGCGAATACGGCTTGTTTGCCGAGACCGATATCCGCCGTGAGCTGGCGATCGTGCAGCTGAATATCGCTTCGCTCATCGTGCTGACCAAGCAGTTCCTGCAGGAAATGATCGATCGGGGCCAGGGAAAGATCCTCAATCTTTCATCCATCGCCAGCAAAACGCCGGGGCCCTGGCAGGCCGTTTACCACGGTACCAAGGCATTCGTGCAATCCTTTACCGAAGCCCTGCGCAGCGAAGTAAAGGATCATCATATCACGGTCACTGCTTTATTGCCCGGCGCTACCGACACCGACTTTTTCAATAAGGCCGGCATGGAATCCTCCAAGGTGGTGCAGGACAAAGACAAGCTGGCCGACCCGGCCAAAGTAGCCCGGGACGGCTATGAAGCGCTGATGAAGGGCGATGACAAAGTGGTCTCGGGATTCAAGAACAAGATGATGGTAGCCGGAACCAACCTGATGCCGGACAGCATGGCTGCCGATATGATGAAAAAACAACAGGAACCTGTAAAATCAACTAAATAATCCGATATGAAAGCAGCAGTTATTCATGGACCGGGGAAGGTTACCTGTGATGCGGTAGACGACCCTGCAATCAAAGACGACCGGGATATTATTCTGAAAGTGACCGCCACCGCCATCTGTGGTTCCGACCTGCATATTTACAGCGGCGGCATTCCCCAGCCCCGACCGATGGTGCTGGGACACGAGTTCATGGGCATCGTGGAAGAAACAGGGAAGGCGGTAAAGAACCTGAAAAGGGGAGACCGCGTGGTGGTTCCATTCCCGATCGCCTGCGGACATTGCTTTTTCTGTTCACACCATCTGCCGGGACATTGTGAAAACAGTAACCCGGAAAATTATGGCCCCGAAGGCGGCTTGCTTACAGAAAAGGGAGGCGCACTGTTCGGGTATACCGACCTGTACGGCGGTTATGATGGCGGGCAGGCGCAGTATGTGCGGGTGCCTTATGCAGATGTTGGCCCCCGGATCGTTCCGGATCAGCTGACCGATGAGCAGGTACTCTTCCTTACCGATATCTTCCCGACCGGTTATACCGGCATCGACTGGGGCGAAGTAAAGGGAGGTGAAACCGTTGCCATCTTTGGTGCAGGCCCGGTAGGCATCATGGCCGCCAAGAGCGCCTGGCTGCGCGGGGCGGCACGCGTACTGATCGTGGATACATTGCAATACAGGCTGGATATGGCAAAAAAAGCTGCTGATGCAGAAGGGATCCTGTGGGAGGGGGCAAAAGATAAGGATGTGATCGAACAGATCCGTGCGGTCACCGAAGGACGTGGCGCCGATGTATGCGTGGAGGCCGTGGGCTTTGAGCCGGACCGGACCATCCTGGACCGGGCAAAAGCGGTGTTCAACCTTGAAAAAGGATCGCCGAAAGTGATCGAGGCCTGTATGAGCGCGGTACGTCGCGGCGGCACCGTGTCGGTGCTGGGCGTGTACCCCACCAACTATGATAATTTTCCGCTCGGTCAGTTTTTTGACAAGGGTATTATCATGAGAGGAGGCCAGGCGCCGGCTCACAAACATATCGATGTATTGCTCAACTATGTACAGGAAGGAAAAGTACGGCTGGATGATATCATTACCCATCGGCTGCCCCTGTCCAGGATCGCGGATGGCTACTCGATGTTTAAAAAGAAAGAAGACAATTGTGTAAAGGTGGTGCTGGACCCCTGGGCCGATTGATTTTTATCCCCCATCAATAAAAAAAGGCACTGTGATCATTTTCACGGTGCTTTTTTATTGGATAATCAGGCGATAGGGTGGCCGGGTGGGAAATAGCTGGTATTGTAGTGCGGGAAAGTATTACATTGGAGGATCATTTTACCCCATAAACCCAATCCTGCTTATGGACAGAACGCTCAAGGTCTATGCGCCGACCGGCCATCTTTTTGCTGAATTTACTTTTCATTACGATCATCACCGGCAGGCTACGGCACACTACCAGCAGTATCGCCGGCTTTCCAACGACGACGAAGAAGATGATTCCAAATCTGTATATCCTTCCATGGACATGGATGTGTACCTGTCTTTCCGGGAGTTCGATTCCATCGACAGCATCAGGGCACATGATATGGGGGTGGTGAAAAAAGAACTGGGACATGATATGACCGACCCGCGTCCCTACTCGTATGTGTATGACCCCACGCCGGTGCTGCTCCGCTATGTGGTGGCCAATCATATTGGCTGCATCGGTATGATCAACGTGCTGTTCAGCTTTATCGACAATACCAAGGAAGTGAAGTTCCTCTCGGCTACGCATCCCCGGTTCGACGTGGAATTTTCTTCCAATAGCCTGGAAACGAATATCAGCTGCATCACAAGGATACCTGTGTACACGGACAGGGATACCCGCGAGATCAGCCCTCATGACGTAAAGCGGCTGCCGCCCTGGTACTGAAGCCCGGCTGCGCAGCACTGAATAGAAGGCTGCTGCCTACGGTTTTACTTTCATGATCACATCGCTGTCAGGACCGGCCAGGGAAATGGCGACGGTCTTTTTCTTTTTTTCCGCTTCTTTCAGGATCGGTAGGTATTTGTCATAGCATTCGTTGCCCTTCATCAGTTTATAAAAACGGGCGGATTCCAGGAAGACAACGGTAATATGCGTGGAATCTTCACGCACATTCGCTACGGTGTAGCGCTTTTCCTGTTGGTTTTCTGTACCGGTTTGGGCCTGCACGGGAGTGGTAAGGATAATGATGAATAACAAAAATAGCACAGCCAGGCCCGGAAATGCCAGGCCGGCTGTGCTGGTAGTATATTTTTTCTTTACGGGCATGTTACTCCATTCTTATACGCAATTAAGGTCTGATTGGTTGCAACGTAGTTGGGATCGGTGTTGAACTGGGTACCTGCATAGTTGGCCGGCGTATAGGCCGAGGAGGGCTGCACGGTGTAGGTAGATACATGCGCCCTTGCGTTGCAGTTGGTCGTTTGCTGGGCTAACAGCCAGGTGCTCAGTGTCACCGGGGTATTGAACATGCCCGGGTCGATCACGTAGGCCACGGCAACATTGTTCACGTTCACGTACACCAGCGGCGCCACATGATACCACCATTGCACACAACAGTTGCCCCATTTGGCCGCCCGCACAGCCAGCACGTCATTGTTCTGGTTGGCAAAGCTGAATACCTTGTAGCTGCAATACTTATACATGGTTTCGATGATCCAACGCATCTTGTGTGCACGGGCATAGCAGCCATCTATTACATACTGGAAGGGGATGCAGGGGTTGACGGTGGGATTGGGCGCTTTGCAACCCTGCGCTGCGCAGAAGTCGAAAAGGCTTTGTGCCGCAGTCAGGTTGGGTATTACGTTGGTACAGGCTACGGCATTCCATTTTTTGAAATCGGCATTGCGGACAGGTATGTTGAGAAGGTTTGTGTCTATTTTATCCAGTTCGATATCGGCCGGCAGTTCACTGCGTATGGAATCGTTGAATACCAGTTTCGCCTCCCTGGCCTCTATGTCGGTCAGCGGGTGAATGGATAAAACCTGGTTGAGGCTGTCGGCAATTACTTTCAGCAGCTCTCCGCTTCTGTAATTGGCGGTGA
>JBEVLT010000212.1:0-3159 GCA_040509055.1 Chitinophagaceae bacterium | reverse complement strand
CGCTTTTACTGGGCTTTCGTTGCCATCATTGTGGTGTTCCTGTTTTCGTACAACTGGACATTCCTGTTCCGGATCGCGCAGTTGCTGCTGGTGTTCTTTGCAGCGCTTGTGGTGCTGGATTATGTCATTCTTTTCCTGCGCCGCAACAGCATAGAGGCATCCCGGGAACTGCCGGAGCGTTTCAGCAATGGCGACAATAACAAGGTAGACCTGGTGCTGAAAAGCCATTACCCCTTCCGCATACACCTGCGTGTGATCGATGAGATACCAGTGCAGTTTCAGCGTACAGATGTAGTGCACAAATTTTCATTGGGTGGGCAGGAGCAGCAAAGGCTGGTCTATTACCTGCGTCCGGTAGAAAGAGGAGAGTATACCTTCCACGATATCAATGTATTTGTAAAGAGCCCGCTGAACCTCGTGATCCGCCGCATTCAAACGGAACAGGAGCAGCTGGTGAAGGTGATGCCTTCTTACCTGGCCATGCGCCAGTATGAGCTGATGGCTTATTCCAACAACCTGTCTGAAGCGGGCAGCCGGAAGATCCGGAAGATAGGTCATAGCCTGGAGTTTGAGCAGATCAAGGAGTATGTGACGGGCGATGATATACGCAGCATCAACTGGAAAGCTACTGCCCGCAAAGGCGGTCAGCTTATGGTGAATAATTTTACAGATGAACGCAGTCAGCAGGTATATTGTGTGATAGACAAGGGCCGTGTGATGAAGATGCCTTTTGAGGGCATGACCTTGCTGGACTATGCGATCAATGCCACGCTCATCCTTTCGCGCGTAGCCCTGATACGCCAGGATAAGGCAGGACTGATCACTTTTGCTGAGAACATCGGCCACTTCCTGCCTGCCGATCGCAAGGCTTCGCAGATGGGCGGTATCCTCGATACGCTGTACAACCAGCAGACGAAGTTCCTCGAAACTGATTTTGAAAAGCTGTATGCCCTGGTGCGTACACGCATCACCCAGCGCAGCCTGATCGTGCTGTTCACCAACTTTGAATCTATGTCGGGATTGCAGCGCCAGCTGCCCTATATCCGCAGCATAGCCCGCAATCACCTCGTGCTGGTGGTGTTCTTCGAGAATACCGAATTGCGCGAGCTGACGGAAGCCAGGGTAAACGATGTAGAATCCCTCTATGTAAAGACCATCGCTGAAAAGTTTGCCCACGAGAAAAAACAGATCGTGAAGGAGCTGCAGCAGCATGGCATCTTTACCATTCTTACCGCTCCACAAAACCTCACCGTGAGCACCGTGAATAAATACCTCGAGTTAAAGGCCAGGCAGGCGATTTAACCCGCTCTTCTTATCTTCGCCGCATGGAGAACGGTGTGCACAATATTTATGCGGAAGGCCAGGTCTTATTGATCAACAAGCCATTGGAGTGGACCTCTTTCGATGTGGTACGCAAGATCAGGAATATGGTAAGGACCAAAAAAGTGGGGCATGCCGGCACCCTCGATCCGTTGGCCACGGGGCTGCTCATCGTTTGTACGGGCAAGTTTACCAAGCGCATCAATGAGTTCATGGCGCAGGAGAAGGAATATACCGGCACCATCACGCTGGGGTCTACAACACCTACTTACGACCTCGAAAGCGAACCTGAAAACTTCAAGGATCATACCGGCATCACCGCCGAACAGCTGGCTGTAGTAACCCAACAGTTTACGGGTGAGATTGCGCAGGTGCCACCTATGCATTCGGCTATCAAGAAAGATGGCGTGCGGGTGTATGAGCTGGCGCGCAAGGGCGTGCATGTGGAGCTGGAGCCCAGGAGGATCACCATTAAAGCATTTGAGCTTACTGCGGTGGAGCTGCCCCTTCTTCATTTCCGGGTGGTGTGCACTACCGGCACTTATATACGCAGCCTGGCCAACGATGTGGGCGTGGCGCTTGGTTGCGGAGCTCACCTGAGCAGCCTGTGCCGTACGCGCATTGGCGCTTTCCTCAATGCCGATGCGATGACCATGCCACAGGCGGAAGAAGCCATTAAAGCTGCATTGCAACAGGGATAATACCTGCCATCAGAAAGGATAGCCAATACCCAGTTGAAGCTGGCCGTCTGTGAGGCCTACGTGCTGGAACCAGCCGTTCTTAACGTTGGCAAAGCGGGGATTCTTCAGGCGGTAAGCCCAGTCGAGGCGTATCATGAAGAAATCAAAATCCAGCCGGAGGCTGCTTCCCGCTCCCACGGCAAGGTCCTTATAGAGCCTGCTGAACTTGAAAGAGGCTTCCGGTATCTCCGTATTGTCTGCATTGAATTCCTTGCTCCAGATATTGCCGATGTCTACAAAGAGCGCACTGTTTACTTTGATGCCTGCAATGGTAGTGATGTTGAACCGGTATTCTGCGTTGAATTCCAGCTGCATGTTGCCAAAGCGGTCTATGCGCAGGGTATCGGCCGGATCATACACCGTGGAAGAGCCCGGGCCCAGTCGCCTTACCTGCCACGCACGCATGCTGTAGGGACCACCTGCGTAGAAGGCTTTGAAGAAGGGCAGGTTGTGTTCTTTGATGATATTGCCACTGGTATCTGCCTTGCCATAGATGAAGGCTACGCCTCCAAAAGCACGGAATGCCCAGGATGATTTCTTGTTGTTGATATAGTGTTTGAACTCCCCGTCGATCTTTACAAACCGGCGCAGGTCGCCCAATTCAAGTCTTCTGAACATGCCGGTAAGGCCTCCGCTTTCTTCTATGCGGCCACGCAGCAGCGTAAGCTTCCTGTCTTCATCGTATTGGCGGGTAGCGGTTACGCTGAAGATGGAACTGATGATCAACCCATCATTGAAGGCAAAGCGATAAGCCGGTATCCTTTGTTCCAGCCGTACAAGGCTGTCTGTTTTGTTGACGTTGGCAAACTCGAAATTGAAGGGCGTAAGCTGGTATGTCTTTGTCCAGCGTTGAGAGGCACTTTCCGTGTCGGAAGAACGGCGTTTGCGGCGGCTCCACTCATACCCCCAGGCCATATTGAAAGAAGGGGCGCGGAAGAATTCACGCCGGTCTGTATAGGTTGCATTCAGGTTGAGGAAGGTGCGGTTGTTGAGCGTAAGCTCTGTACGTCCTTTGCGTTCGCGGCGTTTCTGGTAATAGTCCAGTATCCACTTGGGCAGGATCGTTTTGGGGAAGTATATGTTGTGAGAAAGGCTGGCC
>JBEVLT010000211.1:0-8083 GCA_040509055.1 Chitinophagaceae bacterium | reverse complement strand
GGTTTGCGGCGTATTTATAATCAGAATTTCACAGAAACTAATTGCCCCGCTGAAAACGGGAACAGACTGACTTGAACATTCAACCATGCAACGAGCTTCTACACGGATAAGGTTTCAACAATTTATTGTTTTTGAGGTTTTCAGGCATATCAGGATTACTTCCGTACCGGGCAGAACGCTCCGTACCGCCGCCATGCTGCTGTCGGCCATTACCATTGTATCGGCAGCCGGGGCCCAGCAGACACCCGATACCATACCGACCACTTCGGTAGACCCCGCCATCGTGGCCTGGGAAACAGCCAAGATCCCCAAAGAATACACGATCGGCCGTGTGTATGTTACCGGCATCAATTACCTAGATTCTTCTATCATATTATCTATTTCCGGTCTGCAGACCGGCGATAAATTCAATCACCCGGGCACCGACATTTTTGCAAAAGCCATCAACAACCTGTGGCGGCAAAAGCTGTTCTCTTCCGTGCAGATCTATGTGACCAGGATCGTGGGCGACGTGGTGACCATCGAAATCAACGTGACGGAGCGGCCCAAGCTGGGCAATTTTAAGTTTATCGGCATCAAAAAATCGGAAGGAGAAGAGCTGCAGGGCAAGATCGGGCTAACCAAACAGACGATCATCACCGAGAACATACGCCGCAACATCCGCGAGGTGACCGAAAAGTTCTTCCGCGACAAGGGATTCCAGAATATCGTGGTGACGATCGTGGAGACGCCGGACCCGGCCTATGTGAACTCCAATGCACTGGCCATTTATGTCAACAAGGGCAAAAAGGTCCGGATCAACGAGATCAGCTTCTTTGGCAACCAGCACATCGATGACATGAAGCTGAAAAAGCAGATGAAGGGTACCAAGGAAATGAGCAAGATCACCCTCTTTCCCGTGAAGGATACCAGCCGCTTCGGGGCCAAGCATACGCCCGACTTTGGAGAGTATGTGTCAGACTGGGGCTTCCTGTCGCCCAGCAAAACCAAGCGGGTGCTCGATCCCTATTTCCGGTTCAAGCTGTTCAGCTCCGCCAAGTTCGACCCCAAAAAATTTGAAGAAGACCGCGATAAGATACTGGCCTATTACAACTCGCAGGGTTTCCGCGATGCGCAGATACTGGACACAGCTGTGTATGTTGGCCGGAACGGCAACCTGAACGTGGACCTGCTGGTAGAGGAAGGCCGCCGGTATTATTTCGGCAACATTGCCTGGAAAGGCAACGCCAAATACTCCGACTCCCTGCTGAACGTGGTGCTGGGCATTCACAAAGGCGATATTTACAACTTGGCTATCCTGAACAGGCGGCTCGGTAAGGAAATGTCGCAGGAAGGCGGCGATATCAGCGGTTATTACCAGGACGACGGGTACCTGTTTTTCCGCGTGGAGCCCGTGGAGACGGCCGTGTACAACGACACGATCGACCACGAGATCCGTATCATCGAAGGACCGCAGGCCCGGATCAAAAACGTGACCATCTCCGGCAACGACCGGACCAAGGACCATGTGATCCGCCGCGAGCTGCGCACCATACCGGGCGAGCTGTTCAGCCGCTCCGACCTGATCCGCTCGCAGCGCGAACTGGCCAACCTGAATTATTTCAACCAGGAAACGATCAACCCCAATGTGGTACCTAATGCCGACGACGGCACGGTGGACATCAACTGGAAGCTGGAGGAAAAATCTTCCGACCAGCTGGAGCTATCAGCCGGCTGGGGTGGCGGTATCGGGCTTACCGGTACGCTGGGCGTTACCTTCAACAACTTCTCCATCCGGAATATCTGGAAAAAATCAGCCTGGGATCCGTTGCCCACCGGCGACGGGCAAAAGCTGAGCCTGCGTGTACAGTCGAACGGCCGGGCCTTCCGCTCGTATAACTTCTCCTTTACCGAGCCCTGGCTGGGAGGCAAGAAGCGCAACTCACTGACGCTGGCTTATAATAACAGCAAGTACTCCAACGCCTTTGACCCGTATACCGGACAGATCGACCGGCAGCGGTCAGATACCAACTACCTGAAGGTAAACGGCTTCTCCGTATCGCTGGGCAAGCAGCTGAAATGGCCGGACGACTATTTCAGCCTGGTGTACACGCTGAGCTTTACGCAGTATAAAATGCGCAACTACCCCATCTTTGAGGGTATCAAAGACGGTACGTCGAACAACCTGAGCCTGCGGATTGCGCTGCAGCGCTCCTCGGTATTCGATCCCATCTTCCCGCGCAGCGGTTCCAACTTTTTGGCCAGCGTGCAGTTTACGCCGCCTTATTCATTGATCAATCCCGACCTGGTCAATTCGACCAACCCGTATAAGAACCCCGAGTATCACAAATGGCGGTTCAATGCGGAATGGTATGTGCCCATCGGCAAGCCCATGGGTGCGGAGAAGAACCGCCAGTTCGTGCTGAAAATGGCTGCCAAATACGGCTTTATGGGCCGCTACAACCGCAAGCTGGACTACTCGCCGTTTGAGCGCTTCCAGGTGGGAGATGCGGGCCTGACCAATAACTACGGCCTGCTGGGGTATGATATCATCGCTCACCGCGGCTACCCGGTGTATGAAACTTCTGACCCGACGGTGAACCCCGACCAGCAGAATGCCAGTCGCTTCTTTACCATTTTCAATAAATACCAGCTCGAGATGCGCTACCCCCTGGTGACCAACCCGGGCAGCACCATCTATGGCCTTGCCTTCTTCGAGGCGGCCAACGGCTGGTACGACTATAAGGATTACAACCCCTTCCGCCTGCGCCGCAGCGTGGGTGTAGGTATGCGGTTCTTCCTGCCCATGTTCGGTCTGCTTGGTTTCGACTATGGTATCGGCCTGGATAGGATACAACCCGGCCAGGGATTGAAGAATGCGGCCCGGTTTACCTTTATGCTTGGGTTTGAACCGGAATAACAGGCGGGCAGGTGAGCACGATGAGCTAAAATCATTTTATCATTCAATACCATTCGTATGAAAAAGATCGCTTTGCTGATTTGTTTGCTGGGAGCAGGCGTGGTGGGCTTTTCCCAGAAATACGCCATCATCGATACGCGCTATATCCTGGACAAGATGCCCGCCTATGCACAGGCTCAAAAGCAGCTGGATGATATTGCTGCGGACTGGCAAAAGGATATCGACGCCAAACAGGTGTCCCTGGATAAAATGTACAAGGATTATGAGGCTGAGCAGGTGATGCTGCCCGACGACCTGAAGAAAAAGCGCGAGGACCAGCTGTTCCTGAAAGAAAAGGAGCTGCGCGATCTGCAAAAGCAACGCTTTGGTTTTGAGGGAGATTTGTTCAAAAAGCGACAAGAGCTCATCAAACCCATACAGGACAGGGTATTCAACGCGGTACAGAAAATTTCCGTGCAGCGCGGCTATGATTTCGTGCTGGATAAAAGTGAAGGAATTACCATTATCTTTGCCGACCCCAAGCTGGACAAGAGCGAAGACGTGCTGAAAGAGCTGGGGATACGGCAGTAACCATTTTGTGCCGGTCAACGAGGTTGTTAAAGAAAACAGAACAGGCAACGGATGCCTGGGAAAATCTATCTTGAAAAATAAAAACCGATCAAAGTCCTCCGGGCAAAAGAAAAAAGTATGAAAAATCTGAAAGCATTAGTAGTAGCGGTTGGCTTCCTGGTGGCAGGAAACGTTGCTATGGCACAAACGAAGATCGCTTATATCAGCGTTGACCAGGTAGTGGCATTGATGCCGGAGACTGCAAAGATCGATTCGCTGCTGGGCCAGTACCGCGCCGATTCGATACAGCCCGAATACACGAGGCTGATCGTGAACTACCAGTTCAAAGACAGCGTGTACAGGGACTCCGTACGTACCCCGAAAGCCGTTCGCGACGAAGTGGCCAAAGAACTGCCCGGTTATATCTACCAGATCCAAAACTGGAGCCAGATAGAGCAGCAGGCCCTGGAAGCCAAGCAAAATGAACTGCTGGCGCCTATCTACCGCCAGGTATACGATGCCATCAAGGCCGTAGCCAAAGAAAAGGGCTACTCGCACGTGATGAGCAGGGAAGCCTTCATCGTCATGCCGGATGCAGACAACCTCTTTACCGCTGTGACCCAACGGCTGAAGCTGAAAGTTCCGCCAAATATGGCAGCAGGCGCCGCCGGCCAGTAATAAAATAGCTTTAACAGAGAAGCCCTGCTCCTTATTGGACGGGGCTTTTTCTTTGCGCATATTCCATTGGCAGCAGGGCCATTTTTTGTTTTTATTAACGAATCGGTGCTTTCAAAGCGGCGTGGTTTACCGGATAAGTTCTATTTTGGGCGCAGGCCGGTACACCGGTTTGTCACCATAAACTAACTATATGAGAAGAAATGCTCTCCTGCTGTTGATCAGCCTTGTTTTCCTGTCTGCCGCCGCTCCTGCCAAAGCGCAAACCCTGAAAGTGGGGGTATTCGACCTTGACCTGATGGTACAAGCCATGCCCGGCTACCGCATCGTAGACAGCCTGGTGCAGATATACGAATCGGATTCGCTGGGAGCGGAATACGAGTACAACCAGATGGAATACGCCCGGCTCGACAGCATGTACAAAGCCGACTCGGCATTGGTGGCCGAAGGAAAAAAATCAAAAAGCCTGTTCGACATCGTATCACAGAAACGGCGGGAAATGGCGCTGAACCTGGTATACTGGCAACAGATAGCCCGCAACAAATCGGATAACAAGCGGGGCCAGCTGGCACAGCCGCTGTATGAAGTGGTGGTGAACGTGTACAGGAAAGTGCTGGACCGGAAAAAATACACACTGGTGCTCAAGCCGCAGACCTATGAAGCAGGATTCCCCATCGATAATATTTTTATCGCCGTAGCCCGGGAGCTAAAGCTGGATGGACTGCCGCAGGAACTGCTTTACCTCGGCAATGATCCCGACCCCGTGAAGCCACCGGCTGCTAAAGCGCCTGCAACGAAACCTCCGGCTACGCCTGCTCCTAAAAAATAACCCGTTCGCAACTGTTCATAGCGGAGACCTGGCTGACCGGTAATGCCGGATTGCATAGCTTTGTCGCAATGACAGATAAGGCAAAAGCGCAACATCCCATCGGTGTTTTCGACTCCGGTTACGGAGGGCTCACCATACTGAAACAAATCGTGCATACGCTGCCCGGGTACGATTATCTCTACCTGGGCGATAATGCGCGGGCACCTTATGGCAACCGCTCTTTTGCCACGGTGTACGAATACACCCTGCAGTGTGTGAAATGGTTTTTTGCGCAGGGCTGCCCGCTGGTGATCCTGGCCTGCAACACGGCTTCTGCCAAGGCGCTGCGCACCATCCAGCAAAACGACCTGCCGGGGTTGGCACCGGAGAGGAGGGTGCTGGGTGTGATCCGGCCTACTTCGGAGATCATCGGTACTTATTCGGATACCGGGAGCGTGGGTGTGCTGGCCACTAATGGTACGGTGTCGTCCCACTCGTACCCGCTGGAGATCGCTAAGTTTTTTCCGGAGCTGAAAGTATACCAGGAAGCCTGCCCCATGTGGGTGCCGCTGGTCGAAAACAATGAGCACGGCAGTGCCGGCGCCGATTTTTTTGTAAAGCAAAACCTGGAGGCTATTTTCCAAAAAGGGGAAGAGATCGATACCATCCTGCTGGCCTGCACGCATTACCCGCTGCTAAGGGAAAAGATAGAACAGTACCTGCCGGCCGGTGTCAGGCTCATCTCGCAGGGCGAGATCGTGGCCCGGAGCCTGGCGGATTACCTGGAGCGCCACCCGGAAATAGAATCGGCCTGCAGCCGCGGCGGGCAACGGTATTTTCATACCACTGATTCGACCGAAGACTTTGACAGTCATGCCACCATCTTTTTCGGCGAGGCAGTACGCTCACAGCATGTGGACCTGGGATAAAAACAGGCTGTTTATCAACAAGATACAGGGCCAGGCTAAATTTTCCCTGTTTTCAGCTACCGGTTCTGCCCGTTATCCCTTACCTTTGCCGTCCTTTCATCCCGCCTGAGGCGGGGGGTGTGGTGACCTCCTGTTGGCGAATAGTGAAACTGGACCGCTTCTCCGGTCCGCATTTCAGAAAGCGAAAAAAGAGTAAAACAATGAAACGTACATTTCAACCCCATCGCCGCCGCCGCAAAACCGTTCACGGTTTTCGCAAACGCATGCAGACTGCCAATGGTCGCAAAGTACTGGCCAGCCGCCGTGCCAAAGGCCGTAAGAAGCTGACGGTTTCCGATGAAAGAAAGCTGAAATAAGCTACCATGCCGGCACAATAAGGCCGGATTCATATAATTTAGCTCCGGTATTCATCGGAGCTTTTTTTATTGCCTATGCCCGGATCATTTACCCTTGGGAAAAAAGAGCGGCTGAAAAGCCGGAAATCCATCGAGCTGTTGTTTCGCGAAGGGAAAGGGTTTACTATTGCACCATTCCGCGTCTATTATGCAAAACATAACGCCGGGGAGCCGGCTCTGCAGTTTGGCGCCGGTGTCAGCAGCCGGCATTTTAAAAAAGCAGCAGACCGCAACCGGGTGAAGCGCCTGATGCGCGAAGCGTGGCGACTGCAAAAAACAGCGCTGCAGCAAAAGCTGGCGGAACAAAACAGCGGGCTGAATGTTTTTTGTATTTATACCGCCCGGGAACTGCCGGTATACCAACAGGTATACGGTAGTATATGCCGGGTACTGGATAAACTGCTTACGATTAATACACCGGTCAAATGAGAGCTTTCCTTCGCATACTGAGCCTTCCGTTTATCTTCCTGATCAGGGTGTACCAGCGGGTCATTTCCCCGTTGCTGGGGCCCAAGTGCCGGTATACGCCTACCTGCTCGCAATATGCCGTGATCGCGCTGAAGAAGTATGGACTGTTCAAAGGTTTCTGGCTGGCCCTGAAGCGCATCGGGCGTTGCCATCCCTGGGGCGGCAGCGGTTATGACCCGGTGCCTTAGTCGCCTTATTTCAAAAGAAAACCGCAGCCGGCAGGGCTGCGGTTTGATAACTTGTATGCTGCGGGTCTTTATTTAGCAGCTTCGTAGCGTTCGGCCACTTTCTTCCAGTCAATGGCATTCCAGATCGCCTTCAGGTAGTCGGGGCGCTTGTTCTGGTATTTCAGGTAGTACGCATGCTCCCATACATCTACGCCCAGGATGGGGGTGCCCTTTACTTCTGCCACGTCCATCAGGGGATTGTCCTGGTTGGGGGTAGAGCTTACTTCCAGCTTACCGTCTTTTACGATCAGCCAGGCCCAGCCGGAGCCGAAGCGGGTGGTGCCGGCGGCATTGAATTTTTCCTGGAAGGCTTCGAAGGAGCCGAATGCTTCGTTGATGGCATCGCCCAGCGCACCGGAGGGGGAGCCGCCTGCATCGGGGCCCAGTATTTCCCAGAAGAAGCTATGGTTCCAATGGCCGCCGCCGTTGTTGCGTACTGCGGGTGAGATGGAGCCTGCATCGGCCACCAGCTCTTCCAGCGATTTGCCTTCGTGCGGGGTGCCGGCGATAGCTTTGTTCAGGTTGTCCACGTAAGCCTGGTGGTGCTTGCCGTGGTGTATTTCCATTGTTTGTTTATCGATATGCGGCTCCAGTGCATCATGTGCATAGGGCAGTGCCGGTAAAGTGAATGCCATAATAGCGGGTTTAAGAGTGAAAAATTGATGTTGGTTTTATAACGTAACAAAGCTACGGGTGAAAAGTTGTTTGCTCAAACGATATGCCTAAAAACAAAGGATTTTAGCGGGTTAACCGGGGAAAATAATGGAATGCGACTGCCGGTATTAGGAGGGAAATTTTTCGATCGGAATACCTGAGTTTGTACCTATAATTCGCTTCTCTAAAAGCCTTTTTAGCTTTTTTACCGGCATCAGAAATTCCAATAGCAGGGTCAGCGTGGGTACTAGTCGGGTTGCTACTTTCGTAATGATCAGATTGCCTTTTTAAACTCTTTACTTTAATTTTTTTTAAAGGTTGGATTTCTAAAGGAATGATTCCTTTATGCAGAACTTCAAATCTGCATTTACTTTTATTAATAACAGAAAGTTCAAAAAAACCTTGCCGGCACACTATCGGCCAATTATCCTGGTATATTTTATAACTAATCGTTACCGGAATCACATAGAATTTTTCAT
>JBEVLT010000210.1:0-3286 GCA_040509055.1 Chitinophagaceae bacterium | reverse complement strand
GGGCAGCCGGGAGGCGAAGAAGCGCAAGGTGAAAACCTATATCAGTGAGAGCATCGGTCACTTGTGGATGGGAATGGGCATTACCTTTTTCGTGCTGAGCATAATCCTGACAAAATTTGGCTGGTATAGTCAGCCTGTCTTCCCGTTCTTCATCATGCTGTACGGGCTGGGCACATTTGTATCGGGCAATATCATCCGGTTCCGGCCGCTGGTAGCGGGAGGTATTCTCGCGTTTGGGCTGGCCATCGGTTCCAGCTATGTAGCGTATGATTACCAGATGCTGTTTGGCGCCGCGGCTATCCTGGTCAGTTATATCATCCCGGCCCATCTGCTGCGGGCCAGCAAACGATCCGTTTAAAACTAAAAGCAAGGTATGGAGGAAGAAAAATCCCTGAGCCAGCAGGAGAGCCTGCAGCTGATCACGGAGATGATCGGGAAGGCAAAGAATCATTTTCATGAAAGCGGTACCAGCGCCATTTTATGGGGCAGCGTCATAGGTGTGGCCGGGCTGGTCAGCTTTGCCGAGATGCACTGGCATTTCGATATCGGGTTTGATATCTGGCTGATCGTACTGGCTGCTATCATTCCGCAGGTATTCCTTATTATAAGGGAGGCAAGAAATAGAAAGGTGGTGACGCATACGGAAGCGGCTATCGATGCAGCCTGGATGGCGTATGGCATCAGCATTTTTGCCCTGATCTTTTATTTCAATATCGTGCCCGGTGTTACGGACCGGTGGTTTGCACAGGAAGGCATTACCCTTACGCAGGCCGGCCCGGACCATATCGCGAAACCGTTTCATACGTTCATTCCCAGTTATGGCTCGCTGCTGTTGCTGTTGTATGCCATTCCTACGCTCACCACCGGCGTGGCCGGTAAATTCAAGCCTATGTTTTGGGCTGCGATCCTGTGCTACCTGTTTTTTATACTGTCCTGTTTTACCCCGGTGGCTTACGACATGTTGCTCAACGGGCTGGCCGGCATTTTCAACTGGTTGATTCCCGGTCTTATCCTGCGAAGAAAATATTACCGCCATCAAAAGGCACTGAATGTTCAAAGATCTTGATCCGATACTTCATTCGCAGCTTAGGCTGGCCGTAATGTCGCTGCTCATCAGCGTAAAGGAAGCGGAATTCACCTTCCTGAAGGAGAAAACCAGCTCCACGGCCGGCAACCTGAGCGTGCAGCTGCAAAAGCTCAAGGATGCCGGCTATATCGATATCATCAAGCAGTTCAAGAACAATTACCCGCAAACCATCTGCAGGATCACACAGCAGGGCATTACAGCTTTTGAAGATTACGTAAAAAACCTTCAGACTTATTTAGGTATGGGGTAGGTGAACCATGGTGACACCGGCACCAGTCTTCCGAAAGCCCCTGTCTGCCGGTTTACCTGCCGAAGACAGGGCAGCCAGATCTCCGTGATATCTTAGAAGATAGCTGTCCTGCAGGAGCTCGGCGCCCCGGTTATAATGGTCTTTTTAATGAAATATCCGCCTGATCGTCCGGGTCGCAATACCTTTACCCAAAATTCCCGTTTGACTCCTGTCATACAAGTAAAGCACCTCACCCGTCATTTCGGAGAGATCAGGGCTGTCGACGATCTTTCCTTTACCGTACCGGCCGGGCAGGTATATGGATTCCTGGGCCAGAATGGCGCCGGCAAATCCACCACCATCCGCATGCTGCTGACCCTGATCCAACCTGGTTCCGGCAGCATCGAGCTATTCGGGATGGACCTGCAGCGACATCGCCGGGAAATATTACGGCAGACAGGGGCCATCATCGAGCGGCCCGACCTGTACAAATACCTCACGGCCCGCGAGAACCTGCGCATTTTTGCACTGATCAGCGGCGTGCGGGCCACGGAGAAAAAATTGATGGACCAGCTGGCCATGGTAGGGCTGGCCGACCGGGCACACAGCAAGGTGAAAACCTTTTCGCAGGGGATGAAGCAGCGCCTGGGTATTGCCGTGGCCCTGGTGCACGACCCCCAGCTGATCGTGCTGGACGAGCCAACCAACGGACTGGACCCACAGGGCATTGCCGATATACGGCACCTGATCCTGCACCTGAGCAACGACCTGGGTAAGACGGTGCTGGTATCCTCGCACCTGCTGCATGAAATAGAGCTGATAGCAGGGTCCATGCTGATCATCGACAAAGGCAAAAAAGTGGCGGAGGGTACCAAAGAAGCGCTGCTGAACCCGGTAAAGACACAGGTGGAGCTGATCACCGGCAACGATGCGGCAGCGCTGGCGCTTTTGCGCGAAACCACGTGGAAGCCTTTTATACTTGACGCTCCTGCAGGCTCCATCCTGCTGGAGATTGAAAAGCACCAGGTGCCTGCGCTGAACCGGACGCTGGTAGAAAAAGGTATCGACGTGATGTCGCTGCGACCCAAACATTCACTGGAAGATTTCTTTCTTTCCTTAACCCGACGCTGACATGCTGCAACTACTGCGGATAGAACTGTATAAAATATTCAAACGGCCACGTACCTATATTTCCTTTGCCGTTATCACCGCCATCATCCTGCTGCTGCAGATTGCGCTGAAGTCGGATGGCGAAGAGTATGTGGGCATCATGATGAGCGGGATGAACGAAAGCTTCGATGCGCCGGCCAGCCAGGTGCTGAACGGGTATACCGTCTGCTTCATCATCCTGAACCTGCTGCTGGTACATGTGCCCATCCTGGTGGCGCTGATAGCCGGCGATATGCTTTCCGGCGAAGCCAACATGGGTACGCTGCGGTTGCTGGCCGCCAAGCCCGTGAGCCGCCTGCAGCTGGTACTGATGAAGTTTACGGCCGCTGCCATTTATACGTTTATCCTGCTGGTGTGGGTGGCCCTGCTGGCATTGGGGGTCAGTATGTTGATGTTCGGTACCAATGATTTGTTCGTGGTGCGGGCCGGCGAGGTCAATATCATTGCTGCCGGCGATGTGCTGTGGCGCTATATCGCCTCTTTTGCGTTTGCCACCGTAGGCCTCATCACGGTGGCTGCCCTGTCGTTTATGCTGTCGGCTTTTGCCGACAACTCTATCGGCCCCATCGTAGCTACCGTATGCGTGCTGATCATACTGACCATCCTGGCCCAGGTGCAGATACCATTTTACGACACCATAGAGCCCTGGCTGTTTACAACGCATATGCTGGGATGGAAAGGTTTTTTTTACGTGCAGGGCGTAGAAGGCGTGACGGTAGAAGGATCGGTAGAAAACCTGCCGGCGATCCTGAAGAGCGGGCTGATCCTGCTGGGTTATTCTATCCTGTTCCTGGTAGTGG
>JBEVLT010000209.1:0-17333 GCA_040509055.1 Chitinophagaceae bacterium | reverse complement strand
TCTGCATTATGGCGGTTGGTTACGGAAGGCAGGAACGGCCTTGGTGTAAATCGTGTACCCTATCCATTGCTGGACAGATTTTTTGTAAAAAATTTATCGCCAAATGATGACAACGGATGAAATAAAGAGAAGGGGCTGGCTAATCTTCGAAGTAGTTTCCGGGAGCAGGGCATATGGATTGAATACAGCAACTTCCGACACGGATATACGTGGTGTTTTCGTTTTGCCGAAACCACAGCTTTATTCACTGGAGTATATACCGCAGGTGTCAAACGAAACCAATGACATCGTGTATTATGAACTGAAACGGTTCATGGAACTGCTGTCAAAGAACAATCCGAATATGCTGGAAATGCTCAATATTCCCGACCGTTTTGTTTTGTTCCGGCACCCGGTCATGAACAGGCTGAAAACCGATCTGTTCCTGTCGAAGCTATGCGAAAGGTCATTTGCCGACTATGCATATACGCAGATAAAAAAAGCATATGGCCTGGAGAAAAAGATCATGAACCCGATGGAGGAGAAAAGAAAGGCAGTGACAGATTTTTGCTTTGTTTATACCGGAAGCCAGGTATTGCCTCTGCCGGATTTTTTACAGCAGAATAACCTGGAAGAGGGTAATGTCGGTTTGTCAGCATTGCCTCACCTAAAGGATTGCTATAACCTGTATTATTCCAATGAAGTAACGTATGCGGGTATTGCGCGGAAGGACGAATCGAACGACGTGGTCCTGAGTTCAGTTCCGGAAGGCGAAACACCTGTTGCCCTGCTTTATTTTAATAAGGACGGGTACTCGGTTCATTGCAGGAAATACAGGGAATACCAGGACTGGAGAGCAAAGCGAAACGAAGAGCGGTACAAAACTACGCTTCAGCATGGGAAGAAATACGATTCGAAGAACATGATGCACGTGTTCCGGCTGTTGCGGATGGCAAAGGAAATAGCGACCGGTAAGGAGATCAGTGTATGGAGAAAGGACCGGGATTTTTTGCTCGATATTAAAAGGGGTAAGTACGAATACGATCAATTGGTGCAGCAGGCGGAGGCACTGAAACATGAGTTGCCTGGCTTGTATGCACAATCAGGTCTGCCGGAAGAGCCGGATATGGCCCTGGTCAATGACTTGCTGATAGAAATGCGTGAAGAATATTATAAAACGAATAAAGATGTCAAAACTGAAAATTGAAGGAAAAGAATTACGGGCGATCGGTTATCCGGAAGCACCGGTGATCAGCATTGCTATGCACGTGATGGAGAAAAATTTTAAACACCTGCCGCACGAAGAGGCGATGGAAGTGCTGCGCGCAGTATTGCAAAGCCCGAACGAATATGCGAATGACCCGGTACTGGGAAAGATCGCGGAGGCATTGCTGCCCAAGCCTGCTGAAACCGAAGGCGCCGAAATATCCCTGAACCAGGAAGGGGTCCAGTTCAATATATTCGGTACGGAGCATATCGAGCAGGGAGCACTGCACCAGATGTATACGGCTGCCAAATTACCGGTAGCGGTGGCAGGCGCACTGATGCCCGATGCCCATGCCGGCTATGGCCTGCCGATCGGCGGGGTGCTGGCTACCGATAATGCCGTGATCCCCTACGGCGTGGGCGTGGATATCGGCTGCCGGATGTGCCTGAGCATCTTCGACATCGATCCTGCAGAACTTACACAGCGCGAAGCCTGGTTTGCAAGAGAGATCAATGAAGCAACCTTGTTTGGCAGCGGCGCACAGTTCCTGCAGGCCAGCAACCACGAGGTGATGGAGAACAAGGCCTTCTATGAATTGCCGCTATTAAAAGCCCTGCATGGCCGTGCCTGGAAACAACTGGGTTCGTCCGGGTCGGGTAATCACTTCGTGGAATTCGGCGTGGTAGAGATACCCGCCAAAGATGAAGTGCTGGGCGTAGCGGCCGGAAAGTATGTAGGTCTTCTGTCTCATTCCGGTTCGCGGGGGCTGGGCGCCAATATCGCCAATCATTACACGAAGGTTGCCAAAGCCAAAAGACGGCTGCCGGGCGAGGCAAATAACCTCGCATGGCTGGGACTGGATGAAGAAGAAGGAATGGAATACTGGATAGCCATGAACCTGGCCGGTGATTATGCTTCGGCCTGCCATCATATCATCCATGCAAAGATTGCCAGACAGCTGGGGCGCAAACCCCTGAAGATGGTCGAGAACCATCACAATTTTGCCTGGAAAGAGAAATACGAAGGCAAGGACGTGATCGTGCACCGTAAGGGGGCAACGCCTGCCGGTAAAGATGTGTTGGGGATCATCCCCGGGTCCATGACGGCGCCAGGGTTTATCGTGAAAGGGAAAGGACAGGATGCTTCCGTCAACTCCGCTTCGCATGGAGCGGGCCGGAAAATGAGCCGTACGGCTGCGCTGAAATCCATTACCCGGGAGGCGCTGAAAGATGAGCTGGAAAAGCATGGCGTAAAGCTCCTGGGCGGAGGACTGGATGAAGCGCCATTTGCCTACAAGAATATCGAAGAAGTGATGCAGTCGCAGCGGCAGCTGGTAGATGTCGTCGGTAAATTTTCGCCTAAAATCGTGAAGATGGACGGTACAGCCCCCAAAAAATGGAAGAAAAGCAGGGATGAGGTACAGGGAGAATGAAAAAATGGTGAGGGATAAGGCTACAGGCTCTTGTCCCTCACTTTTTTATTTCCACGCTCCATTCGCTGCCGCTACCGAGATGGTATATGGCGGCAAAACTATCCTGGTTGAGGGCAAAGGACAACTGCAACAGGCTGTTGAGGTAGGCCAGCGGCTGCCCTTTTTTTACGGCGCCGAATGTTTCGGTATAAGGCATGCGCCCTTCGTACACTTTCTTGTTCTGGTGAAAGATGACTACCTGTAGCGAATCACCATATTGCAGGTTCAGCTGGCGTACCAGGCCGGCGCCGATATTGGTCCATACATTTCCGTATTGCACATCCAGTACGGGAATATTTCCTTTTAGAACATCGCCGTCCTTTACCGCTTTTTGATATGCAATGGCGACAACGGAATCCGGCAATGCCTGGCCTGCCTGTTCGAACGTGATAAGGCCGGCAGCAAGCCTGGCTGCTGTATAAGCATATACGTCACGGCCATGAAAAGTATAGGATTGCCGGGAGTCCCTTCGCCGGTTCACGGCCTCGTCGATCTGCCGGAGCGCAGCAATGCCCAGCGATTCGGCCACGAGTGTAAGCGTTCCATTGTCAGGAGATACGATATAATGTCCTGTTTTTGTTTTGAGCACCACCGATCGGCGTTCGGTACCCACGCCGGGGTCCACAACGGATACGAACACGGTACCTGCCGGCCAGTAAGGTACGGTTTGCACCAGCCGGTAAGCAGCTTCCCATATATTATAAGCAGGTATCTCGTGTGTCAGGTCAAACAGTTTCAGCTCGGGCGATACATCCATGGCTACACCTTTCATGGCGGCTACGGCGCCGTCTTTGGTGCCAAAATCTGACTGGAACACAACGATCTTTTGCTGGGCCGCGGCCTGCCAGCTAAAAAGAAAAACAAAAGCCACGGCCATGATCAACCGGCGCAACAATACCGTCATAGATTACAATTTTTAAATTACCCGCAGCAAGTTCCTTATTTATTCCGGCAGCGCTATCAGAAGCTGAGAGATAATTTGCTGAATAACCGCAGCCCGTTGAATCCCATCTGTACCGACTCCCAGGCTCCGCCGGTTTCGTTGTCAAACGACTCATACCTGGCATTGGGCACTGCAGCAAAATCAGGATGTACGTTGAACAGGTTGTCCGCCCCGATAAACAGGCTTAGCTTGGACGAAAACCGGTATGACAGGTAGATATCGGTAGTTACTTTACCGCCGTAGTTAAATGCCTCCGGCACCACATGCACCTGGTCGCTATAGCCGTCTATGTCCACATACGGATCGATGCCGGTAAAGCTTCCTGAAATATCCGGGTCGCCGGGACCACCGGTGCCTGCCGCGCTGGCCAGGCCCGTCCAGCCAAACCCCATGGTACGTATTTTACCATAATAAGTAAAACGGATGCCCGCCCCTGCTTTACGAAGCGTATAGTCAAGGTTCAGCGAAGCCTTGGCCCGGGGCGCAGAAGCCAGCAGCATGGCTTCCTCCCGATCGCTGAAAAAGGTTTTGCGATGCGCATAGCTGTCGTCCAGTTTGGCCGGCACATGCACATCGTCTACCGTCATGTGCTGCAGGTTGCCGGTCAGTAAGATCCGGATGCCCTGTTCATTCCAGCGTTTGGTGTAATCTGCCACGATATCCAGTCCATAGTTGGTGGTGTTGACCGCATTGTCAAAAAACTGGGCCGTCGATACGCCGAGGCTCTGAAGCTGGGCCGTAAATTCAGCCGGCAAGGTATTGTCATTGGCGCTGAACAGGCCGGACAGTACGATCCTGTTCTTTACTTTCACCATGTATCCGTCCAGGGTCAGCGTCAGACTGCTGACAGGTTTCCAGGAAAATCCCAGGCTGGTATTGAAAGAGGTCTCCTCCTTGAGAGCCGGAATACCCGCTGCTTTGGTAACGGCATCGTTGTTCCGGGCAATGCGGGACTGTACCAGCTGCCCACCGCTGAACGAAGTGAGTGTATTGCTGAAATTGATTTGTTGCAGCGAAGGCGCCCTGAAACCGGTACTTACCGAGCCCCTGATATTAAAGTTGCTGGCCAGCCTGAGGCGGGTGGCGAACTTGCCGGTAAGAATAGAACCGAAATCGGAGTAGTTTTCAAACCGCGCCGCTACATCCGCCAGCCAGGCCCGGGTAATATTCAGTTCTGCTTCGCCGTACACACCGATCGTAGAGCGATTTTCTTTCACTACATCATTGGGACCAAAACCCGGAAAGCCCTGGGCGCCCGGCGCCTGGTCAAATGGGTTGGTATAACCGGTATAAGAAGCTTCTTCACCTTTGTAGATAGAGTAGCGTTCATAGCGAAATTCGGCGCCCAAACCCAGGTTCAGGCCCTGTGCAGCCGGAATGTGTTTGCTGAAGTCGAGGTTCAGCGTGTTTTGAAGAAAATTGAATCCACCGTCATCGAAGTGAGTAGGCGTGGCTGCATTGACGATGGAAGCATTAAAGGTCTTATCGCCGTAATAATGAAAATCGTTTCGTCCCACGGTATTGCTCAGGTCCCAGTTCCATTCTTTCCCGGCCTCTCCTTTGATGCCGGCGGCCAGCGAGAAGTCTGTGATATGCGTTTGAATATGAGGATTGTAATAGATCTCGCCGTCATCGGCTGTGCGCATGATGGAAGGAACATAGATCAGGTCGCCGCTGTTGTCTACCGGGAAACGGTCCGGTCGGGCGCTCCAGTTCCTGGTATACGCATACGCATCGGAAGCTTTGTAGTTATAACCGCCAAAGGAGTAAAAGCTTGTGGTTCCTTTTGTACCCATGGGCAATTCCAGATTATACATGGCGCCGGCAGTCGTTACGGACCCGTCACCAAAAGCCCGCCGGCCGTAATTGAGCGGAAGGGCTTTGGGGTTGGTCATCACGTTGGTATCGGCCACCTGCCTGAAGGTCTTGGCTTGTTTCAGGAAATCGAAAGACAGGTTGATAAAACCTCCTTTGCTGCCCAGGGCAAAACCATTGTTCAGCGATAGCGACAGGGCTCCGCCGTCGATCGGTTTGCTATAATAGTACTGGTTCGACTTTCTTGTTTTATAAGCGTTATACTTTGTATCGTAATAGCCTGACCACCCGGCATTGATCGTCCACCGGTTGATGTCTCTTTTCAGGATGATATTGATCACGCCGGCCATGGCATCCGATCCGTACTGTGCCGAAGCGCCATCGCGCAGGATCTCTATCCGGTCTACAATGCTTTGCGGGAAGGCGTTCAGGTCGGCGCCGGAATTGCCCCTGCCCCTGGTGCCGAATAAACCTACGAAGGCGGTCTGGTGCCTTCTTTTTCCATTGATCAGCACCAGCGTCTGATCAGGCCCCAGTCCGCGCAATGTGCCGAGATCGATATGGTCGGAACCGTCAGCTCCGCTTTGTTTATTGTAGTTGAAGGAGGGGGCCGCCGCGTTCAGGATAGAAGTCAGGTCCATTTTTGCGGTCGGCAACCCTGCCTGGTTGATAGCAATCACGTCTACCGGAACCGGCGATTCGGTGCGCACCCGCCCGCCGCGCCGCGACCCTACCAGTACGATCTGCCCCAGTTCTTCCGCCACCCTGACGAGGCTTACGTTGATCAGCGTTTGACCGTTTATAGAGATCGTTACCGGTTTATACCCGATCATGCTGATGTTTAAAACCTGGTTAGGCGATACCAGGATGGTGAAAGAACCGTCCTCGCGGGAGGAGGTGCCGGGATCGTTTCCGCGTATCACGATCGAAGCTCCGGCTACAGGCTCACTTGTTTGGGCATCGGTAAGTTTGCCCGTAACAGTGATTTGCTGGGCAGATAAAAAAGTAACAAAAAGTATGGCAGTCAATAAAAAAAGCAGTTTTTTGGGCAGTTGCATACAAAATATTTACACTTAAATTAAATAATAACCGGTGCAAATGGAAGCAAAAGCCATAAAAACAATCAAACTAAGGCTATACCCTTACATATATTTTTTTCTTATCCATCCAGTAACAGATGGCCCACATAAAAATGATCACGCAAAGGGCATATACCAATGAGCCCAGCCGCGGGTCGCCGGGAAGCCGGGAAAGAGCCCGGGTATACAACAAATTCCAGGGGTTGACACCATCGCCAAATCGGATCAATCCCAGTCCCTTGGGCAGGAAGGCGCTGAGCGCAAACACAAACAGCGCGTTCTTGCCGAATACAACGAAGAATTTAGCCAGGCCGCCGCGAACGTTCCTGAATTCGATCAGGTAGATCATCGTTGCTATGGTCAAAGTAGCTAATCCCGATGTATAGAGGGTATAGGAACTGGTCCATATTTTTTTATTGATCGGGAACGCCATATCCCAGCAAAAGCCCATCACCAGCATAGCCACGGCAGCAACAAACAGGCCGCTCAGCATTTCAAAATTCTTTCCCTTCTTCTGAATATAATCGCCCACCATATAGCCGAACAGGACCTGTACAATGGCTGGTATCGTACTCATCAGTCCTTCCGGGTCAAAGGGTACTCCTTCGCCTTTGTACAGATGGGGTACCCCCAGTATGGCTTTATCGATGGCCGTACCAAACCAACCTTCCAGGCTGTACGGGTCCGCCGGATTTCCTGCATAGCACAACAACCAGTACAAGAGCAGCAGTACCAGTCCTGCATAGAACGATTTGCGAAGTTTGAGATAATAAACAAGTATGGACGCGAAGAAATAACAGACGGCGATCCGCTGCAGGACGCCGAATAGGCGTACCCCTTTTTCAGGATTGGCAGGATTGACCCAGTGAATGAACGATAAATGGCCGTCCTGCCACCGTACAAAAGGCCACCAGTTCAGGAATAAGCCGATCAGGAAGATCAGGGCTGTGCGTTTCAGCACTTTTTTCCAGAACAAAGCGTCTCCACCGGCCTCCAGCCGGGGCATCACAAAGGACAGGGCATTGCCTACGGCAAAAAGAAAGAAAGGGAATACGAGGTCTGTAGGCGTCAGGCCATGCCAGGGAGCATGTTCGAGCGGCGGGTAAATATGGCTCCAGGAACCGGGATTATTGACCAGGATCATCAGGCATACCGTAGCGCCGCGAAAAACATCGAGGGAGTAATAGCGTTGATTCAATGCAGGAGTTTTGGCTTTTTAAAAGTAGTGAATCAAACGGTAACCCGCAATGTTTTAAAGGAACATTGGATCAGGAAGGCACGGGCAGGGCGGACATATTGTGCAGGAGGTGAGCAGCCTCTACCAGCTTTTCAAGCTTTTCATAGAAATGAATAAGATCGGTACGTTCTCTGTGGCTGAGTTCGTGGCAATATCCGCCGGTGACGGTGGTTTTTAGCATCTCCCATAGCTGCTCTCTTATTTCGGGCAGGTGTGCATACTGGAAAAAATCATGGATCACCGATAAGGGGTCTTGTATTTCAGCGGGGCTAAGTCTGCGGGGCATCAGCTCGCCGGCTGAGTAATCTTGTAATGACATATGCTATCATTAGGAGTGGAGGGAGAATCTTACAATAGAATGTCGCTGCAAATTTGCCCCGGTTGTTGATCAGCTCCCGATAATAGCGGGGGAAAATAAATTGATAAAGAAAGCCGCCGCTTTCTCTTTATGAATCGTAAGATCAAAATAACTACTCAAAGTTAATCTATTTTCTATTATTTTTCCTATTTTAGAATAATTTCTATCATTTTTTATGAGATTGATCGACCGGTTAAGCAAGTACCTGAGCAGTAAAGGCGTAACGGCATACGAGTTTGAGCGTAGCTGCAACATCGCCAATGGCTATCTGGGCAAGCAGCTCAAAGGAAAGGGTTCGGTAGGCTCTGATATCCTGGAAAAGGTGAGCCGGGAATATCCCGATCTGAACCTTGTGTGGCTGATCACCGGTGAAGGTAGAATGATTGTAAACCGGAAAAAGCAAAAGCCTGCCGGTGAAGAGAATGACCTTGAAATGCAGGATCACGAAGCCGTTTATGATGCCCGTAACAAGCTCATCAAAGTGCTGAAGGAACAGATCGAGGTCCTTTCTTCGTCTGTACCGGGTAAAAAGAAACGGAAGACAAAGGGCGGTAGCCTGTGATTATCCTCCGGTTCGGATTAACCGCTTATCTTCAGTTTAAAATAAAGGACATGTCGTTTAAAAACAGAACAGTGCTGATTACAGGCGCCAGCCGGGGTATCGGCAAAGCCATAGCGCTTCGCCTGGCCAGGGAAGGCGCCAATATCGTGATCGCTGCCAAGTCGGTGGAAGAAAATGCAAAACTGGGTGGAACGATATATTCTGCTGCGGAAGAAGTGGTGCAGGCCGGCGGCCAGGCATTGGCCGTGCCCTGTGATATACGGTTCGACGAGCAGATCGAACAGGTTGTCAGCCAGGCGGCAGAAAAATTCGGCGGTATCGACATCGTGGTCAACAATGCATCGGCTATTTCCCTGACGCCTACGGAGAAAACAGAACCCAGGCGGTTCGACCTGATGCACGATATCAATGTTCGCGGCACGTTCATGGTCACCCGGGCCTGTATTCCTTATCTGAAGCAGTCCTCTAACGCGCATATTCTTACCCTGTCGCCGCCGGTCAGCCTGCAGCCAAAGTGGTTTGCCGGGCACGTGGCCTATACGCTCACCAAGTACAACATGAGCATGATGGCGATGGGCTGGGCTGCGGAACTGAAACAATACAATATCGCGTCCAATGCACTCTGGCCCAAAACGACGATCGATACCGCTGCCGTCCGCAACCTGCTTGGCGGCGAGGCGCTGGCCCGCATGAGCCGCACCCCGGACATACTGGCCGATGCCGCCTACCTTATTTTCAGCAAGTCAGCGGCACAATGCACCGGCAATTGTTTTATCGACGAAGAAGTTTTTGCCAATGAAGGCATTACCGATCTGGCGCATTATTCTGTGGTGCCGGGGGCGCAGCTCTACAAGGATCTTTTTGTAGATTAGTTCCAGGCTTGAAAGAGATTTTCGGTAGGGACATTGAGTGTTGACCCGATAGCTATCGGGTATTGATCATTAAATGTTAAGATGAAGAGGAAGCGGCAGTCAGGCTCACCTTCCGCAGGTCAAACTCCTAAAGTATCGTCAAACTTGCAGCCTTTATTGGATTATTCCCGTCTGACGGGTAATTTGTACCCGTTTTTAAAACTTTCCGACCGATGATAAAAACACGTCTTTTGATGGCTGCTTTTTGCCTGGCATTCCTGCCTGCAGCCGCTTTTTCCCAGATCAAGCTGAAGGATATACTCAAAAAACCTGCTGCCGCTGCCGGTCTTACCGAAGGCGAGGCCGGGCAGGGAATCAAGGAAGCTCTTACCAAAGGCGTAACAACGGCGGTACTGAACCTGAATAAAACCGATGGCTTTTTCGGGAGCGACGTATACAAGCTGTTTTTACCGCCCGATGCACAAAAAATTGAAACCGCCCTGCGCAAAGTAGGCATGGGCAGCCAGGTGGACAAAGCCATCCTTGCCATCAACCGTGGTGCAGAAGATGCAGTGGCGTTTGCCAAACCCATTTTCGTCGATGCCATCAAGGAGATGACAATCACCGATGCGCTCAACATCATCAGGGGCCCGAAAGATGCAGCTACCCAGTATTTTAAACAGAAAACCACGAATAAGCTGGTAGCGGCTTTTACCCCTTCCGTTAAAACATCGCTCGACAAGGTAGAGGCCACGAAATATTATACAGATATCGTGACTACCTACAATAATTTTCCTACTACGTTCAAAAAAGTAAATCCCGATCTTACTTCCTATGTTGTCGGCAGAGCCGTGGATGCCCTGTTTGACCAGGTGGCGAAAGAGGAAGCCAATATCCGGGAAAATCCGCTGGCCCGTACTTCGGACATACTCAAGAAGGTATTCGGTTCAAAGTAGCGCCGATGGCAGCCGGCTTCTTCCCGGAATGGTTAATTTTATCACATGGATTTTCTAAACGAGGAAATTGATCCTGCCATCATCCCGGATGCAGGTTATATTACCTGGAAACCTGTTGAAAGGAATTACCTGCTTGTACTGCGGGTACGGTGGCTGCTTTTTTCCCTTGTCCTGCTTGCAGCAGCGACCCTGCTGATCCTTTTTATTCCTTCCCTGCAGCGTGGTGCGGTCATGTATCCTGTTATTGCAGGAACTGTACTGCTCGTGCTGGCTTATTTCCTGCTTCAGGAAAGATCGTTCCGCACAAAGGCATATGCCATTCGCAGCCATGATCTGCTGTACAGGCATGGCTGGTTCATCCGGTCGGTAGAAGTATGCCCGTTCAACCGGGTGCAGCATTGCAGCCTGCATTCCGGCCCGGTAGAAAGACGATATGGGCTGGCTTCGCTTATCTTGTATACCGCTGCTTCCGACTCCGGCGATCTGAAGATACCTGGTCTTCCGGAAGCCACTGCCGCCGGTCTCCGCGAATTCATTACTCAAAAGATGACCGGTCATGACGAAGCAACCCATTGACTGGTCGGTGCCCCAGCGTCAATCGGCTGCTGCTGTTTTTATCGTGATGATAAAAGTTTTGCTGCGCATCGTGAAGATCGGCTGGCCGTTCCTGCTCTTGTATTTTTTCCGTTCCTCTTCCCGCAAAAGTGAAACCTGGGAGCTGGCCGGTCTGGCCATTTCAGGCCTTGCTGTCATCGGCGCGCTGGCAGAGCTGCTGTTTTTCCGGTTCAGCATTGTAAATAATGAGCTGGTTATCAAAAGCGGAATAGTTGTTCGGAATACCATCGTGCTTCCGCTGGGCAGGATACAGGCAGTCCATATCGAGCGCACCTGGCTGCACAAGCTTTTTCACAGCGCCCGTTTGTCTTTTGACTCTGCGGGGTCGGAGAAGGTCGAGATCCGGATCAATGCCGTGGAGCTGACAAAGGCCGAAGCGCTGAAGGATTTCATTATGGGGTTTCGCCGGCCTGGTGAAGAACCGGGCCCGGTACCACAGGCACAAACCATTCTTACACTTGGTACAAAAGACCTGCTGAAGCTGAGCCTTTCTGCCAATCACCTCGAGGCTTTTTTTCTCCTGCTGACCTTTGGGTTTTCCGTTGCCGATGATCTTGGCAAAGTAATGGGAGAGCCGCGTGGTTTCCGGGAATGGCTGATGCATTTTGCCAGGGGCAGCTCAGGCAGGGCGCTGCTTATCTTTTCAGTCGGTATCCTGCTTATTTCCATGGTCGTATCGGTAGCGCGGGTGTTGTTGCTGTACCTGGATTTCACCATTAGCCGTTCGGATTCGGCTTTTCATATCCGCAGCGGGCTGATCAATGAAAAAGAGAAACTGGTGCCTTTTCGCAAAGTCCAGTTTATTTCCTGGCGGGCCAGCTGGCTGCGGCACAAAATGAAATTGTATTTGCTGAATTTTCATGCAGTGGGTTCGGATGAAGTGAAACGCAAGCAACAGGTAAAAGTACCCATAACAAGACCCGCCTTTATTCCGCTGCTGGCGCAGCACTATCACGTTCTGCTCCCCGTGGAAACGCTCAAGCCTCTGCATATCCATCGCAGCTATGTTTTCCGGAAAACGCTCCTGGCCGGGTTATTACCGGCATTGGTGCTGGCCGGCGGGAGTTTCCCGTTTATCGGCTTGTATGCCTTTTTTTTCCTGGCCTTGCTGCCGCTGGTGGCAATAGCCAGCTGGTTGTACCGGAAAAAATTCAGGTTGTGGGCCACTCCCACGGCCTTACAGATCCGGAGCGGCAGGTTCGGCCTGGCCGAAGTGATCCTCAAATGGAACAATATACAGACCATCGGGCTCCAACAGTCGCCGTACCAGCGCAGCAGGGAGCTGGCCACGCTAAAGCTTCGTACCGCGGGTGGTACCATTGCCATTCCTTATATCGGGCACGCAGAGGCGCTCCGTATACTGAACTATGCCCTGTACAAAGTGGAAAGCTCGGGCGAACCCTGGCTGTAAGGATCAACCTGCCGATAGCAGTACCTGCCAGGCCTCCTGTACCCGGCCTTCATCCAGCAGTTTCAGCGCGTAGCTGTGCAGTTCTTTTTCCATCTCTTCCGGGTTGATGCTGTAATACTGGACGATCTGTTTCAGGTGTGCACCGTCATACGATGGATCGATGGCCGGGTATTCATGTACATTAGCCAGCTGGCCCAGGTGGTTGCCCGTAAGGATGCGGCTGTTGCGGATGGCCGCAGGCAAGGTGTCGATCCCGATGCCCAGCAATACATTCGGTTTCTCCACTTCAAACAGGTTGGATTCATCCACGCGGCAGTACCAGTTGCCGCCCAGCCGGGCGATATGGTGAATTTTGCGCTGGTCCGGCTTGTTGTTTTCATCCAGCAGGCTGTCGTCGATATGCAGGCGCAGCACTTCGCAGATCACCAGGTTGCCCGCGCCGCCCTCCGTGCCCAGTGGTTTGATTTCCGTCACACGGCATTCCATTTTTGCCTTGCTTTCCTTTACCATGGGCGGCCTGACCAGGGTGGCGGGTTCCGGCGTAAATCCCGCTTTGATAAATTCATCGACACCTTTGGCATACTCGCAACTGGCCAGCGACACCTGCTGCACCATATCGTACGTGGTAATATTGATCACGACCTCGGGTACTTCCTTCAGGTTTTCCAGGGTGTGCTTGCAGGTATTGTTCCGTACCCGGCGGGCAGGAGAAAAGATCACGATCGGCGGGTTGGACGAGAACAGGTTGAAAAAGCTAAACGGGCTCAGGTTCACATGTCCATCCTTATCGACGGTAGAGGCAAAGCAAACCGGCCGCGGGGCTACGATATGCTGCAGGTAAAATTGCTTTTCGGCAGGTTTCAGCTTGTCCAGGTCAAAAATCATAAGCAGGCAAATAAAGAGGCGCAAAGATCAGCAAAAACGTTGTTTGTTGGAGATTGCCGTTCAACAGGATTTTAGACCGGCCATCCTAAATACGAAACTTTACGTAACATGCTCCGGCCACCTTCGTTCTACGAAATACTTCGTCATTTTTTTCTTTCGTAAACCTTTAAATCGATTAGTTATGAGAAACGTATTGACAACTTTCGTGTTAAGCGTACTGGCTGTTTTTGGCTTGCAAGCCCAAAACAATAACGCGGACAAGCCGAAGGTCACCGGCAGTGGCAACGTGATCACCAAAGACGTGACCGTGAGCGCATTTGATGAATTAAACATCCAGGGTGTCTTCAGCGTCCAGCTCACCCAGGGCAGCAGGGAAGATGTGAAGATAGAGGCCGAAGACAATATCCAGCCCCTTTTCGAAGTCAGGAATGATGGTTCCAAGCTTACTATCTCTATGAAGAAAGATGCGAACATCGACACCCAAAAGAAAATGGTGGTGCACATTACCTTCAAAAATCTGAAGAGCATGGATCTGAAGACGGTCGGCAATATCAGTTCCGGGCAGAACATGAATTTTGACAACCTGAATATCTCCAACAAAAGCGTGGGTACCGTGGAGCTGAAAATGACAGTGAAGAATCTGGACGTAGATAATAAAAGCGTGGGCAATGTAACGCTCAACGGCAGCGCGGACAATGCCGTGATCAAAAACAAAGGCGTTGGCAATGTGCAGGCTGCCGGCTTCGTGGTGCAGAAAATGGATATCGAGAACAGGGGTGTGGGATCAGCCGAAGTAAATGCCGCAAAAGAGCTGAAGGTAAAAGATTCATTTCTCGGCAAAGTGGTCAATAAAGGCGCAGCTCCGGTACGAAAGATGAATGCGGTACGGGTCTGAGAGCAGAGGTCTGGGATAAGAAGACGGAGTTCAGAAGCCCGACGCGTTCCGGCTTCTGAACTCTGCTCTCAGGCATCCTGCTTCAGACCTGTGATCCTGCTTCGGACTTCCGTCCTCATTTCTTCAGTTTCAGTATGCTCCAGTCGGTTTCTTCCGCAATGATCGTATTGCTCAGCAAGCCCAGCCCGTCTATTTCCATTTCCACTACATCGTTGGGTTGCAGCCATTGTTCGGCATAGTTAGGGTCGTGGAACTTACCGGTGCCGTTCAGTTCCAGGAAGCAGCCGGTACCTACCGTGCCGCTACCGATGACATCGCCGGGATATAAATTCACGCCGTAAGAAGCCCGCTCGATGATCTCGGCAAAGGTCCAGTCCATATCGCCCAGGTTGCCGTTGCTCACCGGCACACCGTTTACCGAGCATTTCATGGCCAGGTTCCAGCTTTTTCCTACATGGTTTTCCTTGGCTGGTATTTCAAAAGCTTCCAGTTCGTCCAGTGTTACAAGCCAGGGCCCGGTTACGGTTACAAAATCCTTGCCCTTGGCGGGCCCCAGGTTCAGCTTCATTTCCTCCATCTGCAGGGTGCGTGCACTCATATCGTTCATGATCATCAGCCCGCCGATATAGTTGTCGGCATATTCGGCCTTGATGTTCCGGCCATTCCGGCAGATCACGATTGCAGCTTCCAGCTCAAAGTCCAGCTTGTCGAAGTGATCGGGCATGCAGGCGATATCGCCGGGGCCCTGTATGCCGTGGTGGTTGGTAAAGTAAAAGATCGGGTACTGGTCAAATTCCGGGATCATTTCCACCTTGCGGTTTCGGCGGGCGGCTTCCACGTGCTGGCGGAAGGCGTAGCCGTCGCGGCAGGAGCCGGGAAAAGGCACCGGGGCCAGCAATTGCAGGTTTTTCAGCGGCATGCCTTTGTTGCTGGTTCTGGACCCCTCCTTCAGCATCAGCTCGCCGGCCTGGGCCACCGGCAGGGCGTCGTCCCAATAGGTCAGGAACATATTCATCGTGTTGGGCAGGTCGGGGTGCAGCACTTCCATATCGTACACGGTATCGTGCACCAGTACGCCAAGCTGCTCATGCTCATCTTTGATATAGGAAACGAGTTTCATGCAAAAAATTTAAACGGCGCTAAGGTAGTTCATTTGTCCTCCCCGGTTGAAAATGAAGCGCTAAGCACGCGGCAATGTGTAGAAAATGTAAAAATCGTTTCACGGCCGCAGCCAAACAATTTTTCAGGTTATCTTTGCGCCATGCATTTCGAAAAAATCCATAACAAGGGACAGGCCCGGCTTTTCAAGAGCGATTACCTGGAGATGCTGACCAAAACGCACCCGCTGGTCATCTGGGGCATGTACCTGCCGGTGCTCGGTTATATGCTTTATTACAGCAATACCACCCTGGAATATCCCCTGCTTCGCGTGTTGCTCACCTTTGCCGGGGGCATGTTTTTCTGGACCTTTTTCGAGTACATTGCTCACCGCTTTATCTTTCACTGGGTAAGCGAGAACCCCCGCATCCAGAAGTTTTCCTATACGCTCCATGGCAATCACCATCATTATCCCCGCGATAAGCAGCGGCTGTTCATGCCGCCGGTGCCAAGCATCATCATTGCCTCGGCCATTTTCGGGTTGATGTACCTGCTGATGCGGCAGAATGCGTTCATGTTCTTTCCCGGCTTTATCCTCGGCTACCTGATGTACGGCACCATGCACTATGCCATCCATGCCTGGAACCCGCCGTTTAAATGGATGAAGCCGCTGTGGCGCAATCATCACCTGCATCATTACAAGAACGAGCACAACGGATTCGGCGTCAGTTCCACGATCTGGGATCATGTGTTCGGTACCATGTTCGACCTGAAAAAGGAAAAAGAAGACAAGGAAAAGGTGAGAGAGCTCATGTTCAGCCGTAAATCCACGGCGTCTAAGGAATAAGATCGTTCCGCTTTTCCAGCAATTCGCTTCGCCGGGGCTCCGGCACGTTTTCGTACGCATACGGGCAGTGTTTGCAGCCGTTGCCGCAGCAATACCCGCGTTCCAGCAGGTAGGTAGCTGTGAGTACCACCCACCCGTCTTCGTTCACATAATAGTGAATGCCCTCAATCATTTCCTGCGCCATGCAGCAATTGTTTCAGTTCATCATCTTTTTCTTTCCCGGCCAGCTGGTCCGGCAGCGAAAAGCTCAGGTAATGGATGCGGTTGCTGCCTGCAATGTCCAGCCCTTCGTAATGTGTTTTGATGTGCAGTTCGGCCGGCACTTCCTTGCCGGCAAATACATCGTCCAGGTCCGTATGCAGGGCGCACCCGTATAGCCCGATCACCAGTTTGGTAAAAGCGTACAGGTCGGGACTATCGGTTTTTAAGTGAATGCGTCCGCCGGGTACCAGGAACTGCTGGTACAGCCGCAGGAATTTGGGATGCGTGAGCCGTTTTTTGGCTTTGGACAGGCGCAACTGGGGGTCGGGAAACGTGATCCAGATGGCTTTCACTTCGCCGGGAGCAAAATAGCCGGCAATCTGGTCGATCTGCGTGCGAAGAAAAGCGACATTGCGAAGCTCCTGCTGCAGGGCTTTTTTGGCGCCTACCCAGATGCGGTTGCCTTTCAGGTCGATGCCGATAAAATTCTGTTGCGGGTGCAGCTGTCCGAGGCCAACGGCATATTCACCCTTGCCGCAGGCAAGCTCCAGGGTGATGGGGTGATTGTTTTTAAAGAAATGGTTCCATTGCCCGGCCATGTTTTCCGGGAACTGCAGCACGTTCGGAAAGGTTTCCAGCTCGGCAAACCGCACCAGTTTTTTCTGTCCCATGCCGCGAAGGTAGGAAGTGCAGGGTGATTGTTTGGCCGGCGGGAAATGAGCTGGTATGTAATTTTTATCGGAGCGGCATCATTCGATTGCCCCGTGTGTTTTCGGGTATGGCGGGGTATTTATTTTTACCTGGCTTCAATGATCAAAGCATTTATGAAAAAGACAGGATGGCTGATGGCGACCCTTTATTTCATCTCCTGCGGCCGGGGTTCCGGGCATAGTGAGACCGGAAAAGCTGGTATCAGCGAGCTG
>JBEVLT010000208.1:0-6237 GCA_040509055.1 Chitinophagaceae bacterium | reverse complement strand
AAAACAAATCATTTGACCGGTCGTTTACCTGTTATTTTGTACCAAGACCCTAACCAGCCATGAGAAAACTGCTATTACCAGCCCTTATCCTGCTGTGCGCTGCTGCCTTCGGCCAGACCTCCTCGTTAAAAGGATCGGTGGCCGATACCCTTGAAAATAAGAACCTTCAAAACACCGTCGTTACCCTGATGCGGGCATCCGACTCGGGACTCGTCAAATTTACGCGGGTAGACCGTGCCGGCAGCTTTACCATCCAGGGATTTAACGGCGGCAAATTCGTGCTGATGATCACCCATCCCTACCTGGGCGATTATTTCGACACCATCGATATTCCGGCCGGTACCTCGCGCGACCTGGGCCGCATCATCATGATCCCTAAAAGCAAACTGCTGGCCGAAGTGATCGTCAAAAGCGGGTCACCGATACGTATCAAAGGCGATACCACAGTTTATACCGCCGACAGCTTCAAGGTAAGGGAAGGCGCCAACGTGGAGGAGCTGCTGCGGCGGCTGCCCGGTATCCAGGTAGACAAGGACGGCAACATCACCGCCATGGGCGAGCGGGTAAAAAAAGTGCTGGTGGACGGGGAAGAATTTTTCGGCACCGATCCCGGTATTGCCACCAAAAACCTGCGGGCCGATGTGGTGAAAGAAGTGGAAGTGTTTGATAAGAAAAGCGACCAGGCCGAGTTTACCGGCATCGACGACGGGGTAAAGGACAAGACGATCAACCTGAGATTGAAGGACGATAAAAAAAGAGGGTATTTCGGCAAGATAGAGGCCGGCGGCGGATTGAAAGACAAGTACAACAATACCGCCATGCTCAATGCCTTCAAAGCCAAACGCAAGTTTGCTGCCTATGCCATCATGAGCAATACAGGACAGACCAACCTGGACTGGCAGGATGCGCAGAACTACGGCAACGGCATGGACGGGATGGAATCGGGCATGACGGAGGACGGCGGTATGTACATTTCCTTCAGCGTGCCGGAAGACGAAAATTACTGGGGTGGCCGCAACGGTATTCCCCGCAACTGGAACGGGGGCCTGCATTTCAGCAACAAATTCAACGATGGGAAGCAAAGCCTGAATGCAGGCTATAAGTTTACCAAAGTAAATGCCCCGGCGCTGACCTCCACCTTTTCCAAAGTATTTTTGCCGGACACCAGCTGGACCACCAACTCGGTAAGCGATAATTTTTCTTCCCGCATCAAACACGCGCTGAACCTGACCGTGGAAGCCACGCTGGACTCGATGAACTCGCTGAAATGGACCACTGCGATCAACCACAGCCTGAATACGGTCGACAACCTGTACTATAGCGAATCGCTGTCTGCCGCAGGCGATACCATCAATACCAGCCGGCGGAAATCGGATAACCGCACGGAAAATAATTCACTGAAGTCGTCCCTGCTGTGGAAACATAAGTTCCGCAAGATATCCCGTACGCTGTCGGTAAACATGGACCTCAACTGGAACCGCATCACGGGCAATGGCTACCTGTATTCGCTGAACAACTATTACAGCGGCGGACTGATCAAAGACCGCGATACGATCGACCAGCAAAACATCAATGCTTCCGAGGCGCAGGGGCTCGCCATCAAAGCCGCCTACACCGAGCCGCTGGTCAAAGACATGTACATGGAGCTGAGCTACGGCCTGAGCTATAATAACAATATCAACGACCGGACCGTCAATGTCAACGACGGCAGCGGCAAATACCAGGTCAGGGTGGATACGCTGAGCAATGCCTTTACCTTCAAACGGCTGGTGAATACGCCGGGGCTGAACTTTCGGGTGAATAAGAAAAAATATAATTACTCGTTCGGCACTTCGGTCGCCTTCAACGCGTTCACCCAGGACAACCGGACCAATAACCTGCAGTACGATTACAGTTTTGTGAACTTTTTCCCGAGGGCCAGCTTCCAGTACAAGTTCAAACCCAATGAGAACTTCCGGTTCAATTACAACGGCTCTACTACCGCGCCTTCGCTGGAGCAATTGCAGCCGATCAGGGTGAATACCGATCCGCTGAACATCTATATCGGCAACCAGAACCTGGACCAGTCCTTCCGCCATGCATTCAGCGTGAGCTATAACTTTTACAACGTGCTGAAGGACCGGGGCATGTGGTCAGAGCTCAGCCTGAACTTTACGCAAAACGCTTTCGTCCAGTTCAGTTCCATCGACAGCGTAGGCCGCAGGGTGTACCAGACAGTGAATGCCGACGGAGTTTACAATATTTCGCTGAACAGCAATTACAATTTCAAACTGCCCGACACCAAATGGCGCCTCGGCTTCGGCCCGAACCTGGATATCAGCCGCAACGTGGATTTTGTGCAGGACGCCAAAACCGGCCAGACGATCAAGAATTTCACCAATGTCAGGGCTTACGGCATCAACCTCAACGTGAGCCAGTATGTGCCTGACAAATACAACTTCTATATCAGCCCCAATTTCAACTGGAACAGCTCCAAAGCGTCGGTGAACGATGCGGCTAATATCGACTACTGGCAGTTCTCCGCCTGGGCCAATGGTTCGGTAACGCTACCCGGCAAAAGCAAGATCGAACTGGGCTCTGAACTGAGCAGCCAGATACGGCAGAAAGACCCGCGGTTCCCGCAAAACAATAATTTCACTACCTGGAATGCTTTTATCATCAAGCGGTTTTTCAAAAACGCGCTGGATGTAAAGCTGAGCGTGAACGACATCCTGAACCAGAACAGGGGCTTTGAACGGAATTTCAGCAGCTATAGCTTTACCGAAACACATTATACCACGCTGAAACGGTTCTGGCTGGTAACACTGACCTGGAACTTTTCGAAAAACGGCCAGCCCGCTAAATTTTAAAACTGATCACCTGCAAACGTATCGATATGAAAAAGATTCTCCTCCCCCTCTTACTGCTCGCCAGCGTGGTGCAAGCCCAGTCGTTCATTGGCACCGGCGCCATCGAGTTTGAAGTACGCACCAACAACCACAAGATATTTGGCGATGGCATCTGGGCAGATATGGCCCGGGACAATGTGCCGCAGTTCTCGACGACCTATTACCAGTACACATTCAACGACAACAAAGGGCTGTACAAATTCGACCGGTTTGATGAAAAGAGCAAAGTCCCCATGTTCATCAATGCCAATGTCGAGGACAATATCTGGTTCAGCGATTACACGGCCGGCACGTTTACCCACCAGAAATACGTATTCGACAATACCTACCTGCTTGCCGGCGAGCTGATGAAGATCGACTGGAAGCTGAGCCCGACCGAGACCCGGGAAATCGCCGGTTTCAACTGCCGCAAAGCCACCGGCATCATTTTCGACAGCGTATATGTTTTTGCGTTTTATACCGAAGAGATCACCGTCAGCGGCGGACCGATGGGGCTGAATGGCCTGCCGGGCATGATCCTGGGCGTCACCATCCCGCGGATGTACTCCAGCTGGATCGCTACCCGCCTCCAGGTAAGTGCTATCGACACCAAAAAGATCGCTCCACCGGTAAAAGGCAAAAAGAAAGACGCGCAGGAGTTGAAAGCAACCGTGCAGAAAGCCACCAGGGACTGGGGTACCTGGGGACAGCAGGCGGTCTGGAATATCTTTTTATAGTGAATAAGCAATGGGCAATAGCTATCCTCTGATCAGTTGAGCAGCTGCTATAAAAACATTTGCCTGTTGCTCATAGCCTACCGGGTCTGCTTACGTAACTCGTATACGTGGATGCTCATTCCGGGAACGGACAGCCTGCCATCGAGGCTGATAACATCACCATTGGTAACGCTCCGGCCCGATACAAATCCTTTAGTTCGCTCTTCAAACCGGTCCAGGCTCACCTGCTTTGTGTCGGCGGCGGTATTCATGACCACCATCACGGTCTGCTTGTCGTCGTAGCGAAAATAAGTGTACACGCCATCAGCAGGAATGTATTGCATCATTTTGCCGGACGTGATGGCAGAAGAGCCACGCCGGAAACGCGCCAGCGTCCGGATGAACTGGTAGATGTTCTCTTCTTTTTCGGTACGGCCGGCAGCCGTGAATTTATTCTCCTTATCCTCAGCCCATCCTCCTTTGAAATCGAGCCGCACATTGCCGTCCGGGTTGGTGAATCCTGTCATCAGGATCTCGTTGCCATAATACAGTTGCGGCACGCCGCGAAAGGTGAGCAGCCAGCCAAGGGCCAGTTTGTATTTGGCCGTATCCTCGCCTGCGACCGAGTAAAACCGCGGCAGGTCGTGGTTGTCCAGGAAGATCACCTGCCGCATCGGGTTTTTGTATACGAAATCCTGGGCCGCTGTCGTATACAGCTTGTTTACTCCTTCGGTCCAGCCAAAGGCTTCATTTACCGCCGGCTGAATGCCATAAAACAGCGTCTGGAAATCGGTAGTGGCCTGCAGGTTGCTTTTGAACGGTATATTGTAATTGTTCTCGCAGAAATAGCTCTGGTTGGGCACGCCATGCACCCAGGTTTCGCCAAACATCGTCAGCTTCGGGTATTCATCTGTCAGCGCCTTGTTGCAGCGGTTCATAAACACCAGGTCGTTATAAGCATAGGTATCGATGCGCCAGCCATCTACCCCAAACTCCTCCACGCACCAGAGAGCATGCTGGATCAGGTAATTGGCCACATACGGGTTGTGCTGGTTCAGGTCGGGCATCTGCCGCACAAACCAGCCGTCGCTCATTTTCTTTTTATCATTCGCCGCGGCATAGGGATCGAACAATACCTGGTCGCGGTAGCTGGTTTGGGTAAATTCCGGCCATTGGTGCAGCCAGTCCTTCATCGGCGGGTCGAGCACTGTGAAATGATAAGAGCCGATATGGTTATACACGGCATCCTGGATCAGCTTCATGCCGCGGCGGTGCAGCTCGTCGCTCAATCTCTTATACATGGGTGCGCCACCCAGCCGCGGTTCTATCCGGTAGTGGTTGGTAAAGGCATAGCCATGCTCGGTGCGGTTGGGCATGTCATTTTCAAGCACAGGCGTCATCCAAACGGTGCTCACACCCAGGTCGTCCAGGTAATCGAGGTGGTTGATGATACCCTGGAAATCGCCCCCATGCCGGTCGTAAATGGAATCACGGTTGAGCGACTGATCGCGCATACCGGCCACCCGGTCATTGGAAGGGTCGCCATTGCTGAAGCGGTCGGGCATCAGCAGGTAGACCAGGTCTTTTGCTACTACGCCCTGGGCAAAGGCCGTCCCGTTGCCGGGCCGGCGGGCCTTGAGCTCAAACGATACTTTTCTCCATTCATTGGCGATGATGCCCCCCAGCGAAAGCGTAACCGTCTGCGGTTTGGCATTCGGGGCAATGGCTACATCGAGGAACAGGTAACGGCGATTCTCCACCCGGTTCACCTTTACGATTGTCAGGTCGGCCGACGAGGAACGGGCAACCAGCTTATCTACAGCCAGTATCTGCTGCATATCCTTTACATAGAGCATCAGCTGCAGCTTGTTCCACTTCATGCCGGTCCACCAATGGGTGGGATAGACCTCAACGGATTGAGAGAAGGCCGCGATAAAAAAGAGAAGCGCAAACGATAAAACGGTAATTCTTTTCATGACAGGCACGGTTAATTATTTTTTTCCTGTTTGATTTTGGCGGCTGCAGGATCATAAACATAAATAACGCTGACAGCTGCACACAACATGAAGATGCCGGACAATACCAGCGCATACACCGGCTGATTATTGTAAATATTCTTTACGATCGGTCCGCCTACAATGCCGTTCAGTATCTGGGGAATGGTAATAAAGAAATTGAAAATACCCATGTAGATGCCCATCTTGCCGGCAGGGATAGACCCGGACAGGATAACATAGGGCATGGCGAGGATGCTGGCCCAGGCAATGCCTACACAAGCCATCGAGAAAATGAGAAACTCCTTGTTGGGCGCAAAGAAAAACGAAATGAGGCCCACGCCGCCTATGACCAATGACAGGGCATGCGTTTTTTTCCTGCCGATCCGGGACACGATAGCCGGCAGGCACAGCGCATACACGGCGGAAACGAGATTGTAAATACCGAAAATGACGCCGGTCCAGGTTTGCGCTTTCCTGTACAGGTCAGAGCTCTTGTCTTCAACCGGCAGCTTAAAAATATGCGTGGCAATCGAGTCGGTGGTAAACACCCACATGCCAAACAACGCAAACCAGCTGAAAAACTGTACCAGGCCCAGCTGCTTCATCGTGCGGGGCATTTTTGCAAAATCTTTGAAGATATTGCCTAACCCGCCCTTT
>JBEVLT010000207.1:0-5017 GCA_040509055.1 Chitinophagaceae bacterium | reverse complement strand
CGGAGGTGGAACTGCTCCGCAACGTGCTCCGCTTTCACGAATACCGGTATTATGTGCTCAACGATCCGCTGATCGCCGATGGCGAATACGACCGGCTGTACAAGGAGCTGGAGCGGATCGAGTCAGCCGACCCGGCGCTTGTAACGCCCGACTCGCCCACGCAGCGGGTAGCCAAAGGGCTGACCAAAGAATTTCCGACCGTGCAGCACCTGGTGCCCATGCTGTCGCTGGACAACTCGTATAACAGCGAGGACCTGGTCGACTTTGACCGGAAGGCGAGAGAAGGAACCGGGCTCGATGAAATCGTGTACTGCGTGGAGCCCAAGTTCGACGGGGGCAGCATTTCCCTGATCTATGAAGACGATATACTCGTTCGCGGCGCCACGCGCGGCAATGGTGTGGAAGGCGACGAGATCACGACCAATATCCGCCAGATCCGCAGCCTGCCGCTATCTGCGCGGTTTTCGCGCTATGGCCTCCAGCAGGTAGAGATCAGGGGCGAAGTGCTGATCAACAAACAGAATTTTGCCCGGTACAATGCACAGCTCACCGAACAGGGCCTGCCACCGCTGGCTAATCCACGCAACGCCGCTTCCGGCACCCTGCGCATCAAAGACCCGGCAGAAGCAAGAAGACGCAACCTCGAAGCATTTGTATACAATATCAGCGATTACACGCTGCTGCCCGGCCAGCCGGTACCCGAAGCGTTGAAAACGCATGCCGGCTCGCTGCGGCTGCTCTGGGAGCTTGGTTTCCGCAGCCCGGAACAAGAGAAGGAGGTGTTTACCGGCATACAGGAGGTCATTGACTATTGCCATGCGTTCGAAGCCCGGCGCGACGACCTGGGCTACGAGATCGACGGCATGGTGATCAAGATCAACGAGGTGGAGCTGCAGGACCAGCTGGGTATGACCAGCCATCACCCGCGCTGGGCCATTGCTTATAAATTCAAGGCCCGGCAGGCCACCAGCAAGCTGCTGGACGTGGAGTTCCAGGTAGGGCGCACGGGCTCCATCACCCCGGTGGCCAAGATACAACCGGTGCCGATCGGCGGGGTCACGGTGGTTTCTGTATCCCTCTTTAACGAAGACGTGATCCGTCAAAAAGATCTGAAGAAAGGCGATACTGTATTGGTAGAGCGGGCGGGCGACGTGATTCCCTACATCGTCAAATCGCTGGCGGAACTAAGGACCGGTGAAGAAACTGATATCCATTTCCTTACGGAGTGCCCGGTATGCCACAGCAAATTATTTAAGGAAGAAGGCGAAGCCGTATGGCGCTGTGTGAATATCGAATGCCCGGCCCAGGTGGTGGAGCGCATCATCCATTTTGTGAGCAAGGATGCCATGGATATCCGCGGTTTCGGCGAAGCCAATATCAGAAAGTTCTATGAGCTGGGATTACTGAAAGATATTCCCGGCATCTATACCCTGGATTTTGAAAAGATCGGCGGGATGGAAGGATTTGGCAAAAAATCGATCGACAACCTGCAGCTGGCTATTGCCAACTCCAAAACGCAGCCGCTGCACCGCCTCATTTTCGGGCTGGGCATCCGCTTCGTGGGCGAAACCACGGCCAAGACGCTGGCCCATGCGGTAACGCACCTGCTGGAACTGAAGAACTTTTCCGAAGACGATTTGAAAAATCTCGAGGATATCGGCCCTAAAGTAGCCGGCAGCGTGTACCATTTCTTCAGCAACCCGCAAAATATTGCCATGCTGCAGGAGCTGGAGACATTAGGATTGCAGTTCCGAAACACCAATAAGGAACTGGCCGGTAGCGGCAACCTGGAAGGCCTCACCTTTTTGTTTACCGGCACCTTGCCCACGCTGAAACGAAGCGATGCGGAAGCCATGGCAGAGGCCAATGGCGGCAAGATCGTAAGCGGTGTCAGCAGCAAACTGAGTTATTTGGTGGTAGGAGAAGATGCAGGCAGCAAACTGGAAAAAGCAAAAAAGATCAATTCGGTACGGATCATCACCGAAGCGGAATTTTTAAAGATGATCGGTCAGTAACTCATGAAAACAATCATTGGCGTTGCGATATTGCTGCTGGTCTGCTGTGCAGCGCCGGCACAGGAGCAACCAATCAGGAACCTGGTATTTGAAGGGGCGGGCATCCGCGGTATCGCCTATTGCGGAGCTATCGAAGCGCTGGAAAAGCAGCACCTGGTTCCTGCCATCGAAAAGGTAGGCGGTACTTCTGCCGGGTCGATCGTGGCGCTATGCGTGGCGCTCGGGTACACGGCACAGGAAATATCGGACCTGCTGTATAACACCAATTTTAAAAAATTCAACGACGGCCGCTTCTTTTTCCCGGGTGGCATCAACCGGATGGGCAAGTATTTCGGCTGGTACCGCGGTCAGCGGTTTACCCGGTGGCTGGAGGCGATCATTGCCCGCAAGACAGGCGATCCTGATATCAGTTTCGAGGCCCTGTATGCCCGCGGATTCAAAGACCTGTATGCCACGGCTACGTTGCTGAACGAACAGAGGCTGGTGGTGCTGTCGCGCCACAGCTACCCCAAAATGCGTGTCAAGGATGCGGTACGGATCTCGTGCAGCATTCCGCTGTATTTCGAAGCCTTGTTCGTGGACCGGGAAGGCCGTATCTACCGGTCGCCGCGCAACCGGCAGGGACTGGACGTGATGATCGACGGTGGGTCGATTGCCAACTTCCCGATCCGTATTTTCGACAGCGTGGAAACCAAAGCCGGAGCACCTTCGGTAATCGCCAACGGGGGCACACTGGGTTTTCGCATCGACCGTGACGAGCAGATTGTGTACGATAAGGCCGGGCGGGGGCTGGCCGGCATGCCGGTCACCAGTTTCAAAGAATACATGGCCGCGTTGTACAACATCACGCTGGAAAGCGTGAACCGGCAGCTGCTGTATCCCGCCGACTGGAAGCGCACCGTGTCCATCAGCGATGGAGGGCTGCGGCCACGGATCAGGAAACTATCCAAAACGGAGATCACGGTATTGATCAGCAACGGCCGTACGGCCACGGAACAGTATTTACAGACACAAACGAGATAAACATGCTGCAACCAGCTACGCTCAAATTCCTGAAGGAGCTCGAAAAGAACAATAACAAACCCTGGTTTGACGCCCACCGGGCAGCGTATGAAGCGGCGCGGGCCGATTTTGCCATATTCATCCAGCGGGTGATCGATACGCATGCTAAAAAAGATCCGTCGATCGGGCATCTGGTGGCAAAGGACTGCCTGTTCCGCATCAACCGCGATGTGCGGTTCAGCAAGAACAAAGCGCCGTACAAGAATAATTTCGGCGCCAGCATCAACAAGGGTGGCAAAAAAGCAGTGGCTTCGGCAGGCTATTATTTTCACCTGCAGCCCGGTGCGTCCTTTACCGGTGGGGGTATCTGGATGCCGGGCCCGGAGGAATTGCGAAAGATCAGGCAGGAGGTCGATTACAATTTCAATGACCTTAAAAAGATCATCGGCTCTAAAAAATTCAGGTCCGTGTACGCCGACCTGTCGCACGACGCAGCGTTTAAGCTGGTACGGTTACCGAAGGGCTACGAAGCCGACAACCCGGCAGCTGAATACCTGAAGCTGAAAAGTTTTATTACAGAAATTCGTTTAAGAGATGCCGATATCACATCGAAAGACCTGGTGAAAAGAACGGTAATGGCTTTTGAAGCCCTGCAACCGTTGATAGAGTTTATCAACCAGGCGCTGGAATAAGCGGACACCCAATAAAGTGAACTTTTATTATCCCTCTTGTCATATGAGCATCAGTAACACGGATCCCTTCAGATAGTTGCGGCAAATGAATGGGAGCAGGCCTTTTGCGATGATTGATATGACTTATTACCCGGGATCTTCAGACCCGGAATATTCAGGAAAACAAGCCGGCTTTAGCCACAGCTACATTGAATTGTGTGAGTTGATTCCGGCTGTCCGGCACGCTCCGGGATTCTTTAACAAAATAAATTTGGCCTATTCAATGTTTAAACATTAATTTTACATTCTAAAACCGACAGTTATGGCAACATGGATCATTGATAGCACCCACTCCGAGATCGGCTTCAAGGTAAAACACCTGGTCATCTCTACCGTTTCCGGTAAGTTCACTTCTTTTGAAGGCACCATCGAAGCCGAAAAGGAAGATTTTACCGATGCAAAAATTTCTTTCTCTGCCGAAGTGGACAGCATCCACACCGGCAATGAGCAGCGGGACGGCCACCTGAAATCGCCCGATTTCTTTGATGCGGCCAACAACCCGAAGATCGAATTCGTATCTACTGCCATCGAGCACAAAAGCGGCAGCGACTACACCGTGACCGGCGACCTGAGCATCCGTGGTACAACGAAACCGGTTGTGCTGAATGTGGAATTTGGCGGCACCCACCCCAATTTCCAGGGACAGATTGTAGCCGGGTTCGAGATCACCAGCAAGATCAACCGCCAGGATTACGGCCTCAAATGGAGCGCGGTGACCGAAGCGGGCGGCATCGTGGTGAGCGATGATGTTAAGCTGGTAATGAACGTGGAAGCGGTGAAGCAGTAAGGGAGGAGGTCATCCCCGATATTGTTGTAGTACAGGATGTCCCGGACGGCCTACCCGGCTTCCATCGTGGCTGCCGGGTAGGCGTCTGCCTTTTGCTCTTCGGTTAAGACCATTCTTACATTGCCCAAGTGATCATTGAGGAAATAATCATATTCGGGTAGTATTATTCTCCGCATTAAAAGAGGTGATGTCTTTATAGCAACGAGTTTCTCTTGCTTTCTCTTATGCGAAGATTTGTTTAGACAGGAGGAAACTCTTCGGGGAAGAAATGCTTTCTATAATTTACTAGATACAATAAACGACTGCCAAGCCTAGTCTTTATAATAAACCAGATACCATTTTGAATTGATTAATCTAAATTTTCTTTTAATTTCAAACTCAGAATCAGGGATGTAGATTCTTTCAATAACTACCGAGTCTGATTTTTCTTCCTCTAGCCTCATTTCTGGAGTCATTTCTATTCGATGATGAAATATCCAGTC